>JANNJO010000504.1:0-1703 GCA_031395755.1 Acidobacteriota bacterium | reverse complement strand
CGCTTGCCCTAGTGACGGTCGCTTCTAAAATTTCGAGCGAACCCATTCACAGAAGCGAAGGAAGTATTCATGCGAAGAACGATTTTGGTCGGCCTGCTGGTTCGGGGCGCTGAACTGCACCCGGTTGAAGGCGTTGAACATTTCTATGCGCAGCTGCGCGTTCCATTTGCCTCCGTGGAAGTAGTTGTTCTTGAAGAGTGAGAGATCGACATTTTTCATGCCGTCGCCGCGCAGATTCGTCACGCGGGGGGTATTGCCGAATCGGAATGCCGGCGTCACGGAATACGCGCTCGTGTCGAACCACCGCTGGAGCTTCTCGGTCGTGCTTCCGTCCGAAATGGTCGCGTCCTGCCCGTTCCAGGTCGGGCGCTGGCTCGGGCTGAACAGGTTGGTGTTGTTCACGGCCTGCGTGATTAACAGAGGATACCCGCTCTGGAAGGTCGCGATCCCATTGACCTGCCATCCCGACAGCACCCAGTTGAGCGGTCCGCTCCAATCACTCCCGAACTTCCGATCCCTGCCGAAGGGCAGATCGTAGATGAAGCCGGTGACCAACCGGTAGCTGACGTCCTGGCTCGAAATGGAGCGGTCGGCCGCCCGGTCATAGGCGTTCTGTTGTGCGCCGGCCTGACCGAGGAACCCCACCGTCGTCGAGGCATCGTCGATCAGTTTGCCGCGGGTATACGCCGACAGCAGGCTGAGGCCGTCGCTGAATCGCTTGTCGAGTCGCAGCGTCAGCCCGTGGTAGATCGACTCAGCGCCTGGGACGCGGAAGGCGCTGACGCCGTCGTACTGAGGATACGGCCGCAGCAGCCGCGAGCGCGCGACGGTCGCGAAGCTCAGCGGCGAGGACGGGTTGGTGATGATGCCGAAGAAAGGATTCGGAACCTGATCCTGCAACCCCGTCCCGAGGCTGAGCAAGGACGGATCGACCTGTGACAATGCCAGCCCGCTCTCCCCAATCAGCAACTTGGTCCCTTTGCTCCCGATGTAGGCCGCCTCGCCGATGAAATTCCCGGGCAGCTCCCGCTGCACGCTGAAGTTCCATTGCTGAACGTAGGGCGTCTGATTGCTGGTGAACACGCCGCCGTTGCCCCCGCCGATGTTCAAGCCCATAAACGTCGAGGACCCGAGCGACCTGCCCGGCGGCAGATTGAAGCCATCGGGGAAGGGATTGTCGATGGTCCGCAGCGGAATGCGGCCATCAAGGCTGACGATCATGTTGCTCTGACTGTTGAAGCCCATCATGCCTGCCGAGCCCGAATGGCCGGCTGCCTGCATGTGGGACGGCATGTAATACAGGCCGTAGGCCGATCGGATGACGGTCTTGTCCGCGACGTTGTAGGCGACGCCGATGCGCGGCCCGACGTTGTTCCGATCGGTCGGGGTCTGGCGGCGGTTCTTCTCGTCGACAAACACCATCGCGCCGCGCAGATCGGCCGGGTTGAAGAACGGGTTGGCGGGCACCCGTGACGCAATCGGCGACGGGGCGTCGAGATCGAAATAGCTCAGCCGATCGAACCGCTCGGTGCGCGGCACATCGAATTCGTACCGCAGTCCGAGATTGATGGTCAGTTTGCGAGACACCTTCCAATCGTCCTGGAGGTACCAGGCAAAGTACGAGCTGGACGATGCCGGCGTGGGGTTGTGGCTGAGCTGCGCCGAGTTCGGTACGCCGAGCAGCATCGACGCCAGGGCAAAAC
>JANNJO010000493.1:0-6633 GCA_031395755.1 Acidobacteriota bacterium | reverse complement strand
ATGACGACCTTCGGTGAGGACTTATCGCGTTCCGTCATTTCTTCGTCGCGCCCGTCTCTCCGTTCGCGAACAGATGGCTCCAGTGGCCGTCCGCCCGTTTGACAACCGTGTCGACGTCGTCTTCGAGCAGGTAACCCTGCTGCACCAGGCCCCGCGCGGCCGCGGAGACAAGAGCGAGGTAGTGGTCCCGGGTTTGATAGCGCTCTTCGATCGACGCCCGGGGATCTTTGGTGCGCTCACGATCGGCGCGCGTGCGGGGCAGAGGAATGTAGGAGCCCTGCATGCTGGACAAGAGATTGACCGGCCCCGATTCCGAGTTGAAGAGATTCCACCCGGTGTAGGTGGCCAGCGGCACTGAGATCTCCGGCATCTTCACGCCGGCGAGCTCGTTGCCGTCGGCGTCAACCTGAGGAACGAGGAGCGGGTAGGAGCCATTTGCTTCGGGCGGATCAACCGTGATGATGCCTTTTGACGCGAAGTCCAGGCCGTAGAACATGCGATAGGCCTTGTGCACCTCGGTCGGCTTCTGGACGTTGATGAGACTTGGAAAACTCAGCGCTTCAATCTGCACGAGCGTCTTGTCGTCGATTCGTGGATGGCGGCTCGACGGTGGTGCCACACCATCTTTAATCCAGCGGTTCATCGCGAGCAGAAGCGCCCGCATCGACCAGCGGTAATCGTTCGGGTTGTTCAGCTGCTGTCCGATGGTTCGCCGTGCCGGGAACGCGGCTGGCCCGTGCTGGCCACCGGCGAACACATAAATGCGCGTGTCGTCCGCGAGCGGCGCATCCCTTCGCCCGTCGATGGTCGTATGAATCAGCGACGCCGCACGGCCCCAGTATTCGTACGATGAGTTCGTGTAGAAAATCTTCGGCGCGAGCTCCGGCTTGACGCGCAGCAGCAGCCCGTCCTTCTCGCCTGTGTGAGGGTCGGTCTGGACGACGTCCGTGAAGGGGAACATGTCGGTGGGGTAGAACTTGTTCAGAAACGGATGACCATCGCGAGAAGGCTGTGCGAAGCGCAGGTTGAAGCTCCCGCGACCGCCTCCGGCAACATGCGCCATCACGCCGTCGAACACCTTGCGGCGCTGCTCGTCTTCGTTGAACCCGTCGTAGAGATACGTTCGCAGGAAGCGTCCGCTCTGAGACACGCCGAACGCAATCGCGCGTTGAATCGAGCCCGCCGGAATCGACAACGCGTCGCCTGAAATAGAGGACGACGCGTATTTCAGGTGTGAGACCGCATCGCGGACCGCCGCAGGTCCCACGCCCACCACCTGCGGATCCTGGGACTTGTAAACGACCTCGTAAATCTTCGCCGGCTGGAAGCCGCTCGGCAAATACACGCGCGTCCGATCCAATTTCCATTCGCTTTTCGGGATGAAACGGCGCGGCCCTTCGATCGAATCGCGCACCGTGAGCGTATTGGCAGGATCATCCGGGTTGGCTACCGGGTAGGCGATGTGATCGCGATCGGCCAGCGAGGCATCGAACGCCACGCGCGAGACAATGACCTCGCTGCGGACGATGCCCACGATCGGCTTGCCGTTGTCTGTGGCAGCGGGCGCATAGACTCGGACCAGGCCCTCGCGCTGCGGCACATCGAATTGCCAGCCGACCCAGAGAAGCGTGAAGCCCTGCTTCATCAGGAAGCCGTCGCCCATTTCTGCATCCGACGCCGGATTGAGACTCCCCGTCGCGTGGTTGTAAAAGCCAAGCATCCCTTTGCCGCCGCGGTTCGGGACCTCGTACAGCACCGTGCCGTTGCCGCGTTCGATCTGCTTTGGCTTGATCAGAAAGAAGTCCGAGGAGAACTCCACGCGTCCGCGCGCGTTTCTCGGAGCCTTGTCGATATCGGTGATGATCGTATTTGGCCCTGCGGAAGGGTCGACCTCGAAGTAGATCCGGCCGGCCAGCTTTTCGTACGGCCCGGTGGCGCCGAACGGCTTCCCGCCTACCAAATCCACCCGGGATCGGACATCGATCCGCACGACCTCTGCCGCGACTGGTGACCAGGTGACCGACACGAACAGGATGACGGCGAGGATTCGCGACAGCATCATTCCCTCCAGCGCTTGCGGATGTCCGGCTCTATGGCGACAGCATACACCGGTATATGATGCGACCAATGCGATCACTCTTATCGCGACGTGAGTTTTTGCGGAACAGCGCGGCGATTCCCGCATTGGCCTACGGCGTTCGTCAAACGCCCGGGACCCATCTGAGCGCTGGTCAGGTGATCGACCGCATCAAAGCGAACGTCGGCATCGCGTGGAGCGAGCAGACGGTGGACAATCTGATTGCCGGCACGTCCGACACGCCGGTGCGCGGCATCGCGACGACGATGATGGCGACCCTTGATGTGGTGCAGCGCGCGCAGGCGGCGGGGAAGAACATGATCGTGACGCACGAATCGACGTTCTTCACTCATCAGGATCGTATCGATCCATTCAAGGATGATCCGACGTATCAGTTCAAGCGCGAGTTTCTCGAGCGGCACGGGATGGCGGTGTTTCATTTCCACGATCATTGGCACCGCCGGCGGCCCGATGGTATCGCTGTCGGCATGATGCGCGAGGTTGGATGGGAGAAGCATGTCGTCGATCCGCAGAACCCGCGCCGCTTCGTGTTCGATGGCGTTCCACTGGTGAAATTCGCTGAGGAGCTCAAGGCGAAGCTCAAGATCCGGGTGATGCGGGTCATCGGCGATCCGCGCATGCCCGTTACGCGCGTCGCCACCAGCTGGGGCAACGTCAGCCTCGATCCAGGCGTGAGACTGCTGTCACAGCCTGACGTCGATACGCTGGTTATCGGCGAGACACATGAGTGGGAGCTGATCGAGTATGCGCAGGACGCAATCAAGTCGGGCAAGAACAAGGCGCTGGTGATTCTCGGCCATGTCGTGTCGGAGCAGGCCGGGATGAAATACTGCGCCGAATGGCTGCGCGGGTTCATCCCCGAAGTGCCGATCGAGTTCATCGCCGCCGAGGAGCCGTATTGGAGTCCGGGACAGCCGGTTTAAGAGGGTAGAAGCACCATCAACAGGGCGGCCATCAGCAGCATCGCCCCGACCAGGCGCCACCCGAGGACGCGCGCGCGCCCAGATGCTGCTCGCGATTGGTGAACCAGTGGCCGATGCCCCATACAGCGATCACGCTCCAGAGTCCGCGGGAACTGTAGAGGACATTGGCGCTGGTCGCTTGCCTGTAGATGGAGACCGAGGAGATGAACATCAGTCCCTGCACCGCGAAACACACGGCGCCGCCAATGAGCCAGCGGGTGTAGGCAGGGGACGTCTGTTCGCTGGGTGCTCTCCGCGGGGCGTCGAAGCGGCGAAGGGGGAATGAATAGGCGGCCGCACACGCCATCGCGATCGGAACGAACCGGCCAGTCCCCCACACGGGCGACCACTTCTGGACCAGCACGTCGAAGCAGGCATACGCCGTGGCACCGAGGGCGGCCAGCGCTATTGTGGTGCCGACGCGCGTATGTGGCTGCGCGCCAGTGCCTCCCTTGCGAATATTCAACAGTGCGATGGCAGCGCTGCTCAACGCCGCCGCCGTCCAGAGACGCGGACCGATGGGATCGCCGATCAGCACGGCGGTCAGCAGCGCGACGAGCAGGATTTTCACGCCCAGCACGGGCGTGGCGACTGAGACGTCGCCGGTGCTCAGGGCCAGCAAGGTTAAAATCTGCCCGGCGAAGAAGAACATGCCGGCAGCGGCCGGCTGCCACCACAGCGATGCTGACGGAATCGTGCCGCCGAGCATCCACAACGCCAGCGACAGCAGTGCAGTCGTGTAGTTGATGACGCGTGTGGTGCGCCACACGTCCGCGCCGAGATCTGCCGCGCGTTTCAACAACAGCGCGCCAGCGACGTAGAGGACCGCGCTGACGAGGGGAAGCAGGTGAAGGGGAGTCAGGTGTAATTATTTCGGCGTCAGCTTCAGCAGCTTGCTCGTGGGCGGAGTGTTCGCGCTCATGCTCGGCGTGCCGCTGTCGGTCAGCACATACACCGCCCCGTCGGGCCCGACCCGGACGTCCCGAATCCGCGCACGCAGATCGGTCAGCAACGGTTCTTCAGCAACGACCTTGTCGTTCACGATCTCCAGCCGGTCGAGCATCGCGCCGCGCAGGCCTCCGACGAACATGCTGTTCTTCCATTGCGGAAACAGGTTGCCGGTGTAGAAGGCGAGGCCTGACGGAGCGATCACCGGATCCCAGTAGTAGACCGGCTCTTCCATCTCGTCCTTGCGCAAGACGCCGATGGCCGCGCCTGGATAGTCGATGCCGCGAATCACCGCGGGCCAGCCGTAGTCTTTGCCTTTCTGGACGATGTTCAGTTCGTCGCCGCCGCGGGGGCCGTGGTCGTTCTGCCAGAGACGGCCGGTTTTCGGATCGAACGCCAGCCCTTCCGGGCTGCGCATGCCGTAGGTCCAGATCTCGGGCAGGACGCCCGGCGTGCCGACGAACGGGTTGTCGGGCGGGATAGCGCCGTCCGGCGTGATGCGAATGATCTTACCGAGGTGGTTGTCCATCTTCTGCGCGACGTCCCACGGCGGCGAGTCCGAGCGGTCGCCAAGCGTCATCAGCAGATTGCCGGCGGGATCGATCACGATGCGGCCGCCCGTCTTCGCGCCGAGCCGTTTCGACGGCATGACCGGCAGCGCACGAAAGATGACCGTGACGTCGGTGAGCTTCAGCGCCTTCTCATCGAGACGCGCACGCGCGATGCACGTGTTGCTGTTCGTGCCGTCGATGTAGTTGAAGAAGCTGAAAAAGACGCGCTGGTTGTTGGCGAAGTTGGGATCGAGCACCACATCGAGCAAGCCGATGTCATCGCTAATCCGGGGGCCCCTATCCCCCGGTGTCGCGCTCGGCATTGCCGCGACGACGTTGACGCCGGTCAACGGTCCGGACAATTTTCCGGCGGTGTTGAGAATGCGCATCCGGCCCGGCAGCCGTTCGGTCAGGATGATGCTGCCGCTCGGGAGGAACGCCAGGCTCCACGGCACCTCAAGGTTGTCGATGAGGGTCGTCACCTTGAAGGGTGCGGTCTTGCGATACGGGGCGCGGGTCTGCTCCGGAAACGCCGGCGCGTTGTTATCTTTTTCCGTCGGGCGCCTGTCGATCGGCTTGCCGTCTTCCATGGTGACCCATGGCATGCTCGATGAGTCTTCGCCTGAACCCGTTGCGGCAGAGGGAGTCTGACCAGCACCCGCCGAGGGGAGGAGCGCCAGGCACCCCAATAGAGCGATGGACCGTTTCATTGTGATGTTCACCATTTGTGATGCAATTATATTCAAGGTGACCGCCAGACACCCTCGCCCAGCCGTGAACCCCGGATCGGAGTCGGTTTATCCGATTGGCACGTCCCGACGCCGCCCGCTGGACGCGCCGGCTGACGTCGACTGGGCTCACCAATTTGTGGCGGAAGGGCACGCGCACTGGAGTGGCAACAAGCCTACCGGCGCCGGGCGGCCGGTCACAATCAAGGGCAGGACAGCCGCGTCGATCGTGATCGAAGATCGGCGGTGACGCTCTACGTCGACACGAGCAACCTGATCGAGCTTCACGTGACCGAGGCGGGCTCCGACGTCGTGCGAAGCCGCGCGGAAGCTCGGGCGGAGCCTTAAGCGCAGCGGATAGAAATGATTAGAGACGCGGGTCGCTATCTGGAGGGCTTGCGCTTCTGATCGCGGTCGTCATCCGGGGTGAAGTGCACGATGATCATGCCGATGATGAAGACGGTAAGTCCGGTGAGCGCCGAGACGATCATGCCGTTCATTTGGACTCCTCTCTTCTCAACAGAATACCACCAGTGGCGGCGACGATACTCATGAGGTAGCCGGCGGCGAGAAGTCCTACCCGAATCGGCCTGTCCTCCAGTAGCTGATCGAGAAGCGGGAACACCGCCCACAGAACGCTGAACTCCATCAGCCATTCAGACACTGCGTGGATCCGAGCTTGTCTGTCGCTCATGCCGTAACGCCAGTGCAACCTGCTCGCCGTCAGGATTTGCTGGGAGACTGATAGGGCCGGCAGGGTTGTGGGCAAATTCTACGACGCTGCAATCGTCACGAGATCGCCCAATCTCCAATCCCGCAATCTCCAATGCAAGCCTCATCCGTCCGCTTGCCTCACGGAAACGGCAGTTTCGGGTGGTTGCCCAGGTCGAACAGCGTGCCTGCGAACTCCAGGTCCAGGTGCGGCGCGTATCCGTCTCGCGCATCTTCCAGCTGCTCAAGGCTTACCGACGTCGAGCAGAGAACTGCGCCAGAAACTCGGATGCCCTCGCCACGTTGATGCCGCGGAAGCTCCCGAGGGCGAGCAGGTCCGAATCACCGGACACGATCACATCCGAGCCTGCAGTGAGGGCGCACTCCAGCACTCGGTTGTCGTCAGGATCGCTCGGAACCGCGTCGATGGCCTCGATGGGCGTGACGTGATTCGTGAATGCCGCGATGGCGTCGATGGCTTCAGCGGTGCGAGCTTCCGGCCACCCGAATTTCTGCTGCAGATTACGCCGGACTTCCTCGATGATCGGGTTGGAGATCGCGACCTCGATCTCGCCCTCGACTGCCATTTCCAACAGGCGCATCGGCTTGCCGCCGAACACGAGAGCGGACAGGTA
>JANNJO010000487.1:0-7484 GCA_031395755.1 Acidobacteriota bacterium | reverse complement strand
GTTTGCGGTGGTCCCGGCCAGTTGCACTCTCAGCCACCGGGACGCGTTGCCGCCGTCGTTCCGCAGTAACCGCGCCGGCCCGTTGTTCGCGGTGACCAGGAGGTCCAGATCGCCGTCGTTGTCGAGATCGCCGAACGCCGCGCCGCGGCCGACCATGGGCTGTTGCAGCGCCGCGCCGGCGCGCGCGGCGGCGTCCTCGAACTTGCGGTTGCCGAGGTTGCGAAACAGGTGCGGCGGCTGCGCGTACTTGATGGTGGGCTGCACGGTCGAGATGTCGTCGGCCACGTGCCCGTTGGCCGCGAAGATGTCCGGCAGGCCGTCGAGGTCGTAGTCCACGAAGAAACAACCGAAGGTGAGGGTCAGCAGTGAGTTGCGACCGATGGTCGACGCCGGCGCTTCGTCGATGAAGAGACCGTTTCCCTCATTCGTATAGAGCGCCATCATCTCGTTGGAGAAGTTCCCGATGACGAGGCTGGCGCGCCCCGACCCGTCGTAATCAGCCGCATCGGCGCCCATCCCGGCGCGCGCGACCCCGGCTTCGTTGAAGGCGACGCCGGCAGTGACGCCCGCGTCGGTAAACGTGCCCGTTCCGCTGTTGCGATACAGGCGGTTCGGCTGCGTGTCGTTGGCGACGAACACGTCGAGCCTGCCGTCCGCGTCGTAGTCGATCAGCGCCGCCCCGAGCGCCTTTGATGTCGGATCGTAGAGCCTCGCGGCTTTGGTCACGTCCTCGAATACTCCGTCACCGCGATTGCGGAACAGGATCGGGCTCTGGCCTTTGTAGGATTCGGGTGTGCAGTACGATTTCGATGTGCCGTCGAGCGTGCAGAACAGATCCGTCGCGATCGACCATGCGACGTACCGGCAGACGAAGAGATCGAGCCGTCCGTCGCTGTCGTAGTCGAACCATACCGCGCAGGTGGAGAAACCCGATGCCCCCACGCCGGCCTTCGTCGTGACATCCTCGAACCGGCCGCCGCCCGTGCCGCGAAACAGCCGGTTGCCGTCGAGTCCGGTGATGTACACGTCTGTTCTGCCGTCGTTGTCGTAGTCGGCCGCGGCGGCTCCGAGGCCGTACATCGAGACCCCGATCCCCGACCGTACCGTGATGTCGGTAAAGGTGCCGTCCTGGTTGTTGCGATACAGCGCATGACGCGACGGGCGCGCCGGCGGGCGTCCCGGCCAGTTCGTCGCGTTCACCAGCAGAATGTCCTGCCACCCGTCGTTGTCGGCGTCGAGGAACGCGCCGCCTGATCCCATCGTTTCGGGAAGATACTTCCTGCCGAACGCGCCGCTGTTGTGCCGGAAGCGTACGCCCGCGGCGGCGGTCACATCACGGAATTGCGGAAGGGCCGCCGGAGCTGGGGCTGCGGGCGGGACCTGCCGCAAGGCGGCGGTCAGCGACAGCGCGGCGGCCACGCACGCGACCGCGGCCATGCCGGCGCGGCGCGTCATCAGTTCCGGTCCCGCTGCACCGGCACCGCGGGCGCGCGGTACTCGGGCGCGGCAGGCACGCCGTGCTCGTGAATGGCCTGACGCTCGTTGTTGTCGTCGGGGTGCATCTGACGGTACGGCCCCGTGATGGCCTGCGACGATTCGTCCGCTTTGAACCGCTCGTACAGCTCACGTTCGCGGGCCGCGCGATCGTGATCGCCCGTGCCCTGATAGCAGAGCATGAGGGTGTAGTGCGCCTGCAGATCCTCGGGGTCGATGACCAGCACCTTCCTGAACTGCTCGATGGCCTCGGCGAACTGCCGTTTGAGAAACAGCACCCGTCCGAGCTGGTTGAGCACCACGCGATCGCGCGGATACAGCGCCGACGCGGTGCGAAGATGCTGCAGCGCTTCATCGTAACGCCCGTCGTTCTTCTGGACGACGCCGAGAAAGAAATGCGTCTTGGCGAGCCTGGGATCGATGGCGAGCGCCTTGCGCAGCACCTCTTCAGCCCCTTCCAGGTTGCCTTCCTGCAGCCGCGCGCGGCCGATATTGACCCAGCCATCGGCATACCCGGGATCCATCGCCGCGACTTTCTCGAACGCCGCCTCCGCGCCTTTCAGATCGCCCTGCAGCAGAAGCCCGATGCCGTAATCGTTCCATCGCTCGCGAACCGACGGATCGAGGAAGGGCGCCGCAGCCGGTGCAGGCGTACCGGCATCGATGACGGCGATTGATGCCGAGGCCTCGGCCATGACCGTCGTCGGGATGTCGGGAATCTGCTTCATCGGACCGGAGACCGACGCGGTGCTGCCCGTGAACGTCCACCGTCCGTCGTCGAAATGAGGCCCGATAGCGAACGCTGCCTGTTTGGGATCGCGGACGCCGGCGAATGCCCATTGCGTGTTCCACCACGCGAATTTGCGGTAGTTCACCTTCGCCTTCAGGAAGATGCGATTGCCCGCGTCCTTTGGAATCTGGAGCCGGTAGTGAATGGTGTCGGCGGCGCCCGGCGGAATCAGGCGCACGTAGGCGACCGACCGCGCCGCCCACGCATTGCGCTTGTTGATCGGATTGCCGTGGCCGTCGAGGAGCAGGCTGCGATAGAAGTGAGCGCCGGCCTCGACCGGGCCGCTGCCACCGCCGGCCGCGCTGCCGCTGTGCAACAGCGTGCGCCCGCGATCGTCGATCGCCTCGAACTCGACCCACACGTCGAACGCGTCGACCGTCCCTCCCGGAAAGAAGTGGCCCACCTTCCGCGTACGGACGACCACCTCGATGCGGGCAGACTCGCCGCGGCGGACCCACGCGTCCACCTTGCCGAGCGGACCGATGACCTCGGCAGCCGGACGAACGATCGCCGATGCCGCGCCGAAGTTCATCGATTCCTCGCCGACCGCGAAGGTGCTCGACAACTGCGGCTCGGCCGATTCCCGCCGGGTCCGACGGCCAGGATCCGCTTCGGGCCCCGGGACGTCAGGCTCGGCGCCGCGCACCACGCCGAACACGTCGACCGAGATTTGTCCGTCACGGAGAAACGTCTGAACGGCGTCGAGCTGCGCGCGATCGCCGTTGACGAATGGAAGTGCCGTGTTGGCGGCGGCAAACCGGTGCGAGCGCACCATCCCCTTCTTGGCCGCGGGATCGTTGGCGCGCACGAGCGGCATGTGGCAATCAGCACAGCGCTGCGGTTTCGGCGGGTAATAAAAGGATCGCGCCCCTTCACCCGACACCCCCGACGCCTGCCAGTTGTCGTAGTCGTTGAACCCGCGGACCCACCGGTACGAGTTGACCGGCACGTCGAGGTGAACTTTGTGGCACGACGAACAGAACTCGGGCGTCTGTTCCCGATGGAACGGCTTGAGGAACGTTTCGCGATGCGGCTGCGGATCGAGGTAGAGCAGCCTGTCGTGGAGAAACTGCAGCACCTTGTTGTCGCTGGCGGCGAGATCGTGCAGCGGCGGATACTCCACGACGAAATCCCCCTGCCCCATCGTGCTGTTCACGCGCGTGATCGCGTGGCACGACGTGCACGCCAGGCCTGCCTGCGCTTCCGGGGTCTGTATCTGCTCCCGTATCGGCCTATCGAAGCGCCCGTTGAAGAACACGGCGTGGTCGTGACATCCCGCGCACCATTTCGACGGCTTCGTGCCGACGACGTCCTGCATGTACTCGATCGACTTGCGGTACCACTGGTTGTTGAACGACGAGAAGTGGTGCGCGGAAGAATTCCACTGGTCGTAAATCTCACGATGGCACCGGGCGCAGGCCGCGCTCGTCAGAAAAAAATTCGCGGGAATCGTGGCGTTGACCGTGGTGTTCGCCGACGAGGGGAAGAACGGGCTCGCTGGCCCCGCGCCTTCTTCCTCCATGCGCGCCGGCACGGTGCCGGGATTGACGATGCGGAACGTGGCACGCCGCCGGGTGTCGTGGCGGTACCCGGCTGTTGCTGCAACGGCAGCGATCAGCACGACGCCCACGACGGCGATTGCCGCGATCGCGCGAGCGCGCGCCGTGCCGAAGCGGACGGCCGGCCAGATGACCCACACGACCAGGGCGGCGGATCCGGCCACCGCCGTCGCGATGTGCGCCTGCAGCAGCCACGCGTTCCGCGTCGTCGCGCCGACGAAGATGATGCTGACACCAGAGAGAGCGGCCGCGGCCAGCAGCAGCCACGAGATCGCCGGGCCTGGCTGCGTCCGCGTCAACCGCGGCCGGAGCTGCCGCAGACAGCCGATCGCGAGCGCGACACCCAGCGCGATATGGACGCCGATGTTCGAAAAGTAGAAGAGCGAGGGGCTGGCTGAGGCCGCGAGATAGGCGCTGTTGATGAGCAACGCGCAGAATCCGGCGAGCAGCAACTTCACTGTCCGGTCCCCTGTCTCAGGACGACGAGCTGATTCGCGCGTCCGCCGGAAAATCGCTCACGTTCGCCCGTCGGCCATCGCACCTCGACCGCCTGGTAGGCCACGCTGTCGCCGAGCCCAAAATGCTGCCGCGGATCGCTCTGCGAGATGTAGCTCGATCCGCTTTGTACCTCCGCCAGCATCCAGCGATCGGCCACCTGCACGCGCACGCGGGCGCCGAGCGCGTCGATGTCCGGCCGTCCCACGCACTGCACCATCAGCCAGTTCTTCCGCGGGGCGAAATTCCTGAGAAGCGTCGGCCGTTCGCCCATGTTGTTGATCACGATCTCGAGCGAGCCGTCGTTGTCGAGATCGCCGACGGCCGATCCGCGCGAAGACCGCACATCCTTCATCCCCGGTCCCGAGGCGCTGGAGATGTCCTTGAAACGGCCGCCCACGTTCCAGTACAGGAGACGCGGCTGCCGATAGCGGATCTCGGGGCTGCGCTCGACCTCCGGATAGACGTGCCCGTTCACGAGAAACAGATCCTTTCGTCCGTCGTGATCGATGTCCAGGAAATGGGTGCCCCATCCCACATACTCCATGTAGGCTCCGAGGCCGGACTGGAGCACGCGATCGTCGAACGTGCCGTCGCCGTTGTTGTGATACAGGTTGGGGATGTCGTCGCTGAAGTTCGTCTTGAAGATGTCGGTGTCTCCGTCGCCGTCGTAATCGGCGGCCGCGACTCCCATCCCGCCCTGTTCCTGCCCGTCTTCGTTGAGGGCGACGCCGGCTAGCAGCCCGACCTCGCGGAACGTTCCGTTCTTCTGGTTCTGGTAGAGCAGGCTGGGCGTCGAGTCGCAGGCGACGTAGAGGTCTGGAAAATCATCGCTGTCGAAATCCGATGCGACGACCGTGAATCCATAGCACCCCGCCGTCTTTCCGACGCCGCTGGCGAGCGACACGTCGGAGAAGCGCCCGTTGCCGTCGTTGTGAAACAGGTAGTTGCGGGCGTAGGGCAGTCCACGCGGGCCGCACATGACCGGCATGCCTTTCCACAGACAGTTGCTGCCGCTGCCGGCTTCCGGCACCTTCGTGCGGTCGAACTGGAGGTAATTGGTGACGGCCAGATCGAGTCTGCCGTCGCGGTCGTAATCGAGGAAGGTGCAGCCGGTGTCCCATCGGGTGGTTCCCGAGCGCAGCCCTGCGGTGTCCGTGGCGTCCCGAAACGTGCCGTTGCGCTGATTGCGATACAGCACGCTCTGCCCGTAGTACGTCACGAAGAGATCGCGGAAGCCGTCGCCGTCGTAGTCGCCCGCGCAGACCCCCTGGCCCCATCCGACCTTTCCCAGTCCCGCTTTCTCGGTGACGTCCTGGAAGCGCAGCTGCCCGAGGTTTCGATACAGATGACCCGTGGACGCGGCCCCGGAACCGTCGCCGTCCAGAGTGGTGCCGTTGGGAAGGAAAATGTCGAGCAACCCGTCGTTGTCGCTGTCGAACAGCGCCACTCCGTTGCCCGTCGTTTCGAGGATGTACTTCTTGCTCGTTGCGCCGCCGGAAACATTGACGGCCGTAAGACCGGCGGCCTCGGCGATATCTCTCAGATCCACCGCGATGGGAGGGAGATCGGTATCGACCGGTTTCCCGGCCCGAACCGGACGGGTCGTACGGCCCATTCCCTGAAACGCTTCGGCGGCAGCCCAGGCGCACGTCAGGGTAACCAGCAACCCCAGCGGCAGCACCGCCTTTTTCGCGACCCGGCCTTTCATGCCTGCCATCCTAGCCGACATCGATGCGCTCGGCGTTATCCGACCAGGAGAAGGGACGAGCTTACCCCTGATAAGGGCGGACGGCAAGCACGTGCGTCTTGCAAAACGGCTCGGGGCACGCTACGCTCTCGGGATTCAGGTCGGCACGTAAACGCAGCGTGACGCGTCTCAGGAGGCGGAAGATGCGCATTCAGTCATGGTTCAGCAGAGTTCTTCTGTTAGCGACAGCCCTATTGGTGCTCGCTGGTGTCCCAGCAATCGCGCAGGTCGACACAGGAACGATTATCGGAACCGTGATTGATCAATCTGGAGGGGTTCTCCCCGGCGCGACGGTGACGCTCACCCATGAAGGCCAGGGGTTCGCGCTGACCGGCGTGACCCGCGCAGATGGCACCTACATCTTTACGCCCATACGCACAGGCACCTACACGGTAGAAGTCGAGTTCCCGGGCTTCAGAAAAGGCGCGCGGCGCGGCATCAACGTCAGCATTCAGCAGCAGGCGTCAGCCGATTTCTCGCTTCAGGCCGGTGGTGTCGCCGAGGACGTCGTGGTCACGGCCGACGCGCCGCTGCTGGAAACCAGCACCGGCGCCACCGGTCAGACGCTGCCCTCGTCGACGATCGAAAACCTGCCGATCAACGGGCGCGATTACACGGTGCTCGCCCGCCTGACGACCGGCGTGGTGCCGCCGCAGCCCGGCGCGCGCGCCCCGCTCATGTTTTCGGCCAACGGCGTGCGGCCGGCGCAAAACAACTACCTGCTCGACGGCATCGACAACAACACCAGCAACGTCGACTTCCTCAGCGGTGTCGCCTACATCGTCAAGCCTCCGGTCGACGCGGTGGACCAGATCAAGATTCTGACGAGCTCCTTCAGCGCCGAGTACGGGCGGGCAGGCGGGGCGGTGCTCAACACGACGCTGAAGTCGGGATCGAATCAGCTGCACGGATCGGTGTGGGAGTTCCACCGCAACGATAAGTTCAACGCGAACGACTTCTTCGCCAACCGGGCCGGCCTCAAGAAAGGCGCCTACCTGTCGAATCAGTACGGGTTCACCGCCGGTGGGCCGTTCGTCGGCTCGAAGACGTTCTGGTTCGCCGACTACGAAGGCAGCTTGATTGGCCAGGCGCGTACGTGGGTGAGGACGGTCATCGGATCGACTTGTCCCACCTGGAGCTCGCGCGTCGTCGCCGGGTCGAACACCGTGCCGCGCGGGAACGTGCGACCGAGAACATCGGCGCCGACTGTGCCGCTTTGCAGCGAAATCAGGTCTGAAAAGTCGGTGAAACCGCTGTCACGCTGGATCGACGTGGGCACCGTCCTCACCCACGTACGCGCCTGGCCAATCAAGCTGCCTTCGTAGTCGGCGAACCAGAACGTCTTCGAGCCGACGAACGGCCCACCGGCGGTGAACCCGTACTGATTCGACAGGTA
>JANNJO010000179.1:0-22960 GCA_031395755.1 Acidobacteriota bacterium | reverse complement strand
CCGCGTTCAGCATGACTTCGATCGACAACAGCACGGTGATGAGGTTGCGGCGCAAGAGCACCCCGGCGGTGCCGATCGTGAACAACACACCGGAGAGAATCAGATAATGGTTCAGCTCGGCCATTACAGCTTCTTCTCCGCCAGATGACGACCTGCGAGCGCGACGGCACCCACCATGGCGACAAGAATGAGAATCGAGGTGGCCTCGAAAGCGAACGCGTAATCCCTGAAAATCATCACTCCGATTTCGGCAACCGACCACGTGCGCTCGCGCTCTCCTGTGGTGCCAAGCCCGGCAGCCCCGGAGCGGCTCACCGCCCACACGAGCTCGGCGATCAGCGCGAGGGCCAGCAACGCCCCGAGCACGCGTGTGGCACCAGACTCCATGATTCCCGCCTGCACCGCATCTTCCTTCGGCGCGTTCAGAAGCATGACAACGAACAGAAAGAGCACCATGATGGCGCCCGCATACACGATGATCTGGATGACTGCGACGAACGGGGCCGCCAGCAGCACATAGAGCCCGGCAAGCGCCACGAACGATCCGATGAGCAGCAGGACGCTGTACACGGGGTTCGACTGCGCGACGACGAGCAGGCTCGTCACCACCGCCAGTGCGGCGAACGCATAAAACAGAATCAGGTTAAGCGCCAAAGTACAGCACCCCTGCTGCGGTTATCAGCAGATTGATGACAGACAGCGGCAGCAGGAACTTCCAGCCGAACCCCATCAGTTGATCGTAGCGATACCGCGGAAGCGTCCAGCGCATCCACACGTAGAAAAACAACAGGAAGCTGACCTTCAGCAGGAACCAGATCCATCCGAGCCACACGGGCAGGAACGGGCCGTGCCAGCCGCCGAGGTAAAGATTGGTCGCGACCGCCGAGACGGTCACCATGTTGATGTACTCAGCCATGAAGAACATGGCGAAGCTCATGCTGCTGTACTCGGTGTGGTAGCCGGCGACCAGTTCCTGCTCCGCCTCAGGGAAATCGAACGGCGCCCGGTTCGTCTCCGCGACACCGGCGGTCATGAAGATGAAGAAACCGACCGGCTGGAGGAAGACGATCCAGCGCGGAATGAACCCGAGCCACGTGCCTGCCTGGGTGTCGACAATCTCGCGAAGCGACATGGACCCGGCCAGCACGAGCACGGCCGCGAGCGCCATGCCGTATGACAGCTCGTAGCTGATCATCTGCGCCGACGAGCGCAGGGCGCCGAGCATCGAGTACTTGCTGTTCGAGCTCCAGCCGGCCAGCACGATGCCGTACACCCCCATCGAGGTCACGGCGAACACCCACAAGATTGCGACGTTGACGTCCGCAACGCCGAGAGGAACCGGTCGATCGAGCAATCCGAAGAACGTCGTCTCGGCGCCGAACGGCACGACGGCAAACGCGGCAAATGCCGTGGCTGCCGAAATGATGGGCGCGAGCGTAAAGAGAATCTTGTCCGCCGCCTTCGGACGGAGATTCTCCTTCATCACCAGCTTGATGATGTCGGCGAGCGGCTGCAGGATGCCGGCCGGGCCCACGAGCGTCGGTCCCATGCGCTGCTGAATTCTCGCGGACACCTTGCGCTCGACGTACACCATGATGGCAGCCGAGTTCAGCAGCATGAAAAACACGAAGCCCAGGATGGCGAGTTGGGCGAACCCTTCGGGAGTCATCAGTCGTCAGTCGTCAGTCGTCAGTCGTCAGTCGTCAGTGCACATGCGCTGTGGCGGCACGGCGGCGGCGCCAGGGCGCCGGCAGCGTGCAGCGTCCCTCGCGCACGTGGGCCTCATACTCGGCCCTGAACTTCTTCAGCGTGGTCAGCGCCGGCGTGGCGGCGGCATCGCCGAATGCGCACAACGTCTTGCCCGCGATCAGCCCGGCGACGTTCTCCAGGAGCGCCAGATCCTTCATCTCACCTTCACCGCGCTCTATTTTTTCCAGGATGTTCAACACCCACTGCGTTCCCTCGCGGCACGGCGTACATTTGCCGCAGGACTCGTGCCGATAGAACCGCAGCAGGTTCTCCGCGAGCCACACCATGCAGGTGGTCTCGTCGAGGACGATGATGCCGGCCGAGCCGAGAAGCGAGCCGGCTTTGGCGACGCCGTCGAAACTCGCTTCGATGTCGAGTTGATCGGGCAGCAAAATCGGCACCGACGAGCCCCCGGGGATCACGGCCTTCAACCCGCGCCCGCCGGGGACGCCGCCGGCGAGGTCGAAAATCAGCTCGCGCAGCGTGATCTTCATCGATGCTTCGTACACACCCGGCCGCTGCACGTGCCCGCTGATGCAATACAGCTTGGGCCCGCCGTTTTTCTCCGGGCCAAGCGCGGCATACCATTCCGCGCCGTTGCGCAGAATCGACGGTACGTTGCAGAGGGTCTCGACGTTGTTGACCGCGGTCGGCGCCCCATACAGCCCGGCGCTCGCAGGAAACGGCGGCTTCAGCCGCGGCTGCGCGCGCTTGCCCTCGAGCGATTCGAGCAGCGCGGTCTCTTCGCCCGCCTCGTAGGCACCCGCACCGCGATGGATATGGATGTCGAAGTCGAATCCCAGCCCCATCACATTCGTACCGACGTACCCCTTCTTGTAGGCCTCGTCGAGCTGCTGCTCGATCACGTGCTGCACGTGGAGAAACTCGCCGCGGATGTAGATGTAGGCCACCTTCGCGCCGATCGCGTGCGACGCGATCAGGCAGCCCTCGAAGAGCAAATGAGGGTTGCGCTCCATCAGCAGGTGATCCTTAAACGTGCCCGGCTCGCTTTCGTCGGCATTGCAGACGATGTACTTCGGCTTCGGCGTGTCCTTGACGACGAACTGCCATTTCATGCCGGCGGGAAATCCGGCGCCGCCGCGCCCTTTGAGGCCCGACGCCTTCACAAGGTCGATCACCTGCTCGGGCTTCATCGAGAGCGCCTTGCGAAGGCCCTCGTACCCTTCGTGCTTCAGATAGAAATCGAGCGTATAGGCGTGAGGCTCGCGGACAAACTTCGTGAGTATCGGTTCCACGTTCAAGGTTCCTGGTGCCGGGTTCTCGGTTCTGTGTTCTGCGTGCCCCTGTCAGGCGCCTGATGGTGACACCCGGTCAGCGCCTCTTCCCCGCGCGCGCGCAGATCGTCGACCAGCTTCTTCGCGTCTTCAGGCGCCAGACACTCGTGCCAGCTGTCGTTGATCATCACGAGCGGCGCGCGATCGCAGGCGCCGAGGCACTCCACTTCCATCAGCGTGAAAAGGCCCGACGGATCGGTGCCACCCGGCTCGGCGCCGAGCGCGTCCATCAGCTCCTCGGTGACCCGCTCCGCGCCGCGCAGCGCACACGGCAGGGTCCGGCAGACCTGCACGACATACTTCCCGACCGGCCGCGTATAAAACATCGTGTAAAAGGACACGACGTCTTCGACCTCGGCCGCCGTGCAGCCGATGAGGGCCGCCACGTGGGCCACGGCGCTGAGCGAGACGTAGCCCAACTGCCGCTGGACGAGATACAGCGCGGGGAGAATCGCCGAGCGGCGCCCCGCCGGCCCCGGCGGGTAGCGCCTGGCGATGACCTCGAGGCGCTCGCGGTTCTCGGGCGCATACACGAACGGCTGTCCGTCATCGACGGGCATCTGCCGCTTCGACCGATGCAGCTCCCGATAATCCATCCGCGGATGAAACGTCATGATTAGTCGCGGGGGCCCCTCACCCCGCTCCACGCCGCTCGCTTGCGGGGCCCCATCGCCCCGCGCCGCTCGCGGCTCATCGGTCCACGTCTCCCATGACGACATCGATCGAGCCGATGACGGCGATGACGTCGGCGATGAGGCCGCCGATGATCATCTTCGACAGCGCCTGGCACGCGAGCAGCGATGGCGAGCGCGCTTTCAGGCGCCACGGCCGATTAGTGCCATCGGCCACGACGTAAAAGCCCTGCTCGCCTCGCGGCCCTTCAACCGGCACGTAGGCGTCGCCGGCCGGCACGGTGAAGCCCTGCGAATAAATCAGGAAGTGCTGAATCAACGCTTCCATTTCCGTGTAGACGCGATCCTTCGGTGGCGGCACGACGGCCGGCGCATCGGCGGCAAACGCACCCGACGGCGAAATGCGCGACAGCGCCTGACGGCAAATCTTCACGCTCTCGCGCATTTCGGCGATGCGGACGAGATAGCGATCGTAGACGTCGCCTTCGACGCCCAGCGGTACCTCGAAGTCGAATGTGTCGTAGCCACCATACGGAAACATCTTCCGCACGTCGTAACTCCATCCCGACGCCCGGCCGATTGGGCCCGTCAAGCTGTAGTCGATGCAGTCCTGCTTCGACAGCCTGCCGACGCCGCGCGTGCGCTTCCGGTAGATATCGTTCTTCGTGAGCAGCCCTTCGTACTCGCTGAGCTTGACCGGGAAGCTCTCGAGAAACTGGGTCACGACCTCGTGAAAACCGCGTGGGAGATCCTCGCGGAGGCCGCCCACGCGGATATAGCTCGGAAAGAGGCGGAACCCGGCGATCCGCTCGTTGATGTCCAGCAGCAGCTCGCGCTCGCGGAAGCAGTAGAGCATCACCGAGATCGCCCCGACTTCCATCGCATGCGTGCCGAGCCAGACCAGGTGGCTGTTGATGCGCTGGAGCTCGGCCAGCAGCACGCGAATCCACTTCACGCGTTCGGGCATCTCGAGCCCGAGCAGGTGTTCGACCGAGAGACAGTAGGCGTAGGCGTTGGACTGCGCGCTCAGGTAATCCATGCGCTCGACGAGCGGGATGATCTGCTGAAACTTCTTCTGCTCTGCCGTCTTCTCGATGCCGGTGTGCAGGTACCCAATCGTCGGCGCCGCCGACACGATGGTCTCGCCATCGAGCTCGAGCACCAGCCGGAGCACGCCGTGCGTGCTGGGGTGCTGCGGCCCCATGTTGACGGTCATCGTTTCGGTCCGGAGCTCTGGCATCTGTCTCTAGGGATTAGGGAGCCCCGACTCGATGAGATTGCAGACCGCGTGGATTAACGTGCGATGCAGTTCCTGGACGCGTGGGGTCATGGCCTCAGGCACATTGACGTGCACATCTGCGGCCGCCCCGACAGGACCGCCGTTCCCTCCCGTAAACGCCACCGTCTTCAATCCGCGGGCCCTGGCACACTGCAGGCCCGCCAGAACGTTGGCCGACGCGCCGCTCGTGGAAATGCCGACCGCGACATCCCCCGGTCGTCCAAGGGCTTCGATCTGCCGCACGAAGATCCGATCGAATCCGAAGTCGTTCGCGATGGCCGTGATCGCGCTCGTGTCGGTGGTCAACGCGAGTGCGGGGAGCGCGCGGCGCTCGCGAAGAAAGCGGCCGGCCAGCTCGCACGCAAAATGCTGGGCATCGGCGGCACTGCCGCCGTTGCCGAAAATCATGACCTTGCCGCCGCCGTCAAACGCCGCGGTCATCACGTCTGCCGCTGCCAGCACCGATCCCACAGAGTCCCGGGCCGCCTGTTCGTGCACGCGGGCCGCTTCTCGCAGCATCCCTTCGACCGCCTTCGCACGCGGGTCATTCATTAGTCGCGGGGGCCCCTCACCCCGCTCCCGCCGGTCGCTTGCGGAGCCCCATCGCCCCGCGCCGCTCCCGTCGATTCTCTCGCCGCTTGCGGCGCGTCCGCGCGCGCGGCTTTGTCTCGCGCCAGGTTCGCCCGGAATTCCTCTTCGGTGACCTGCAGCGGCTCGGCGTAGCGGGGCTTCAACCTGATTTGCACCGGGTAGTCCTTGCACAACGGATGGCCTTCCCAGTCATCCGGCATCAGCAACCGCCGGAGGTCGCCGTGATTTTCGAAGACGATGCCGAACATGTCCCAGACCTCGCGCTCGAGCCAGCAGGCGCCCGGCCAGATGCTCTGGAGCGTCGGCAGTCGCGCGGCCTCACCGTCAAGCGACACCGTGAGGCGAAGCCGCTGCGTCATCGATGCGAGGTGGTAGACGACTTCGTAGCGCGGCTCGCGCGGCCACCAGTCAACGGCGGTCACGTCGGCGAGCAGCACGAACGCGAGCTCGGGGCGATCGCGGAGAGCGCGCGCCACCTCGACGAGGCGGTCGACCGGCACGCGGACGCTCGGCTGGTCTGAGGATTGGCCCGGCTCCAGCGCGACGTGCGGGAGCAGCGCCCGAAGCGTGTCGATCATGCGCGCTGGCTCGCAATCTTTTTCTGCAGCTGGACGATGCCGTAGATCAGCGACTCGGGGCGCGGCGGGCAGCCGGGAACGTAGACATCGACGGGGACAATCTGATCGACACCCTGCACAAGCGCGTAGTTGTCGAAGACACCGCCGATCGACGCGCAGGCGCCCATGGAGATCACCCACTTCGGCTCGGGCATCTGGTCGTACACGCGGCGCAGCGCGGGCGCCATCTTCCGCGAAAGTCGGCCGGCGACGATCATCAGGTCGGACTGGCGCGGAGAGCCGCGAAAGACCTCGGCGCCGAAGCGGGCGATGTCGTAGCGCGCGCAGCTCATCGCCATCATTTCGATCGCGCAGCAGGCAAGGCCGAATGTCACGGGCCAGATCGACGAGCGGCGAGCCCACTGCACCATCTTGTCCACCGACGTCGTGAGGACGGGCAGATCAGGGTCGTATTCCGGGGGCATCTCTTTGACTCCAATCGAGCGCGCCTTTTTTCCACACGTAGACGTAACCCGCGCCGAGGACGGCCGTGAACAACACGACCTGCAGATAACCGGACCACCCGAGCGATCGCAGCGCGAGCGCCCACGGGTAAAGGAAGGCGACCTCGATGTCGAACAGCAGGAAGATCATGGCTATCAGGTAAAACCGGATCGACTGGCGTTCGCGCGCGTCTCCAACGGCGGGCATGCCGCACTCGTAAGGCGCCGATTTTTCGGGTGTGGGATTCCGAGGGCCGAGCACGTGCGAGAGCAGGACGGACACGCCGCCGAACAAGACGGCCATGATCGTCAACAGAAGAATCAGCAGCCAGTCGTCAATCATTCGTCGCGGGGCCCCTCGCCCGCCCCCCGTCGCTCGCTTGTGAAGGTTTTCGCAAGCGAACACCTCATGCTATCGAATTCCGGGGTTACGGTCTACTCGCGCAGGTGAGTTAGCGCGGGGGGGCGCCGAGCGCTTCGAGCCGGCGCTCGAGCTCGGCGAGCGCGCTCGTGAGCTGCTGCCGTCGTGTGTTGTGCGTGGTGGCCTGAAGCTGCCGGTTGAGCTCGGTATAGGCCAGGCGCAGCGACTCGGTTCGCCTCAGCTTTTCGGGATCGCGATCGGCGCTGCGGCTCGCGCGCCGCGCCCGCTCTTCTTCGCGCTCGTCCATCCGCTCCTGGATTCGGTTCTGCGCGTCGATCAGGCCTTCACCAGAGTCACCCATCTTCATCCTTTCGAAGCTACCGGCTACCAGCTACCAGTACTTGTGGAGAAGCTTCCAGGACTCACAGCTAATAGCGGCTGGGAACCGTTGGCCGGAACTTGGAAGCTCCGCTGATTATAGTACGATTACTCGATGCCGCCCGCTTCATCTTTTGACGTCACCTCCTCGGTCGACCTTCAGGAAGTCGACAATGCCATCAACCAGGCCCGCAAGGAGGTCGGTCAGCGCTACGACTTCAAAGGTTCGATGGCAGCCATCGATTTCAACAAGGTGGAGAACACGCTGACGCTCGCTGCCGACGACAACATGAAGATGGATGCGCTGTGGGACATTCTACAGACGCGGCTGGTCCGCCGGAACGTCCCGATCAAGAACCTCAAACTGGGCGACATCGAAGCGGCGACGGGCTCGACCGTGCGACGGGTCGTCACCCTTCAGCAGGGCATTCCAAGCGACGCCGCCAGGGAAATCATCAAGTACTTAAAGGACCAGAAGCTGAGGAAGGTGCAGGCGAGCATCCAGGGCGACCAGCTTCGCATTTCATCAGCCTCCAAAGATGAGCTCCAGGACGTGATTCGTATCCTTCGCGGCCACGATTTCGGCATCGACCTGCAGTTCGGCAATTACCGCTAGTCCGGCCCTCACCATTTCCGATTGGACGTGTGCCGTTTTGTCACAGGCCAGGATGCCATATTGTCATCCTATCAATCAGACAGTCCTAAAGGAATCAACGAGATAACGCTTCTGTGGGGTGGATGGCATCTATCCTGCTCAGACTTGGGTGGATTTCTGTACACACCCCGGGGGCGTCTCCCTGGTTCGAACACTGAAGAGGATTTCATGAAACGCGGGATTTTGAGTTTGTTGATGGTGATCGCGGGCCTCGTTCCGGCACTCGCGTCCGCACAGGGTGTGCAGACCGGGACACTCATGGGCACCGTGACGTCCTCCGACGGGATGGCGCTTCCCGAGGCAACCGTCGTGATTACCTCGGCTGCACTTCAAGGGGAACGCGCGGCCAAGACCGACGTCAACGGTGTCTACGTGCTGGCGACGCTGCCGCCGGGCACCTATGCCGTCCGGATCGCGAAGAGCGGACTGAGCCCCGTCGAGCTGACCGCACTCGTTCCGCTTGGCGGCACCGCATCAGCCGATGCGACCCTCTCGGTGGCTGCGGTGTCCGAGACGGTGCTCGTCGAAGGCATGAGGCCGCCGGCCGTGACTTCGATCCAGACCAGCGCCAACATCACGGCAACCGAGGTCAGCGTGCTGCCGATGGGCCGTACGCCGTTCCTCATCGCGGAACTGATGCCGGGGTTGACGACGAATACGCCGAGCCCGAATCAGCTGACGATCTCGGGCGGATTCGCGTTCGACAACGTCTTCCTCATCGACGGCGTCGACGTGAACGACAACCTGCTTGGCACGGCCAACGATCTCTATGTCGAAGACGCGATCAGTGAAGTCCAGGTGCTCACCTCGGGTATCTCAGCCGAGTACGGCCGGTTCTCCGGCGGCGTCGTCAACATCATCACGAAGAGCGGCGGCAACAACTTGGGCGGCAGCTACCGCACGACCTTCTCGCGTCCGTCGTGGACCAGCGAGACGGCGTTCGAGCGCACCAACCACATCGAGCGGGGCAAGCCGACAATGGCCAACCCGTTCCTCACCAACAGGCTTTCGCATTTCAGCGAGCTCACCGCGGGCGGCCCGCTCGTGAAGGATCGTGTGTGGTTCTTCGGCGCCGGCCGCTTCGAGAATTCGTCGACGGCGGGCACGATGCCGGCAACGGCGGTGGCGTATACGAAGACCAACGACAGCAAGCGTTATGAAGGCAAGTTGACGGGCACCGTGCGCCCGAGCCACACGCTGCAGGGCAGCTTCATCGACAACCGCGTCCGTCGCGACAACGAGCCGGTGCTGTCGTTCAGCATCGACCGGGCGGCGCTGATCTCGCCGTCCACGCCGAACCGGCTGGGCGTCGTGAACTACAACGGGGCGCTGTCGTCGCGCATGCTGCTGTCGGCGCAGTACTCGCAGAAGCATTTCGCGACCGAGGGCGTCGGCGGCACGTCGACCCGTATCATCGACTCGCCGTTTCTGACGCGCACCGGCACGCCGTACCAGTACAACGCCCCGTACTTCGACGCGAGTGATCCAGAGCAGCGCAACAATCGCCAGCTGACCGCGAGCGTCAGCTACTTCGCCTCGGACCGGCGCCTCGGCAGCCACGAGGTGAAGGGCGGGGCCGAACACTTCGTCGACACCCGCGTCGGCGCCAATTCGCAGACCTCGACCGGCTACGTATTCATGTCGAATTTCAGGGTGGATGCGGGCGGCGCTCCCGTGCTGGACGCCGACGGTCATCCGATTCCGCAGTTCGTGCCGGGCACCTCGCGCGTGCAGCGCTGGATTCCGCATCGCGGCGCCGAGTTCAACCTGGCGACCACGTCAGCCTACGTGCAGGATCGCTGGACCGCGTCGCCCAATCTGACGCTGAATCTCGGCATGCGCTTCGAGCACGTCTCGAGCGAGGCCACGGGCGGCATCAGCAGCGCGAACACGACGCGCATCGTGCCGCGCGTGGGCGCGAGCTACGATCTCAAGGGTGACGGCGGGACCGTCCTTCAGGCGAGCTACTCGCAATACTCGGGCAAGTACAACGCGCAGCAGTTCTCGCGGAACACCAGCGTCGGCAACTCGGACCGCTTCACCACGGTGTACACCGGGCCGGCCGGCGAGGGGCGCGGGTTCGCTCCCGGATTCGACGTGACCAACTACAGCGGCGTGGTCGCGGGGACGTTCCCGGCGCTGAACATCCGGTTCGCCGACGACCTGTCATCGCCGGTGACGACCGAATACACGGTCGGCGCCGCGCGGGCGTTCGGCGCGCGCAGCTACGGCAAGGTCGTGTTCGTGCAGCGCAAGACGTCGAACTTCATCGAGGAGTTCATCCTGCGCGCCAACGGTGCGACCCCGATCGTCGTCGACGGCGCCACCATCGGGCTGCTCGATAACATCGTGTATGACAACAGCGACGACATGAAACGCGAGTATCAGGCGCTCCAGTTCATGGGCCAGCACCGGATGAACAGGGCGGTGACGGTGAACGGGCACTGGACGCTGCAGATGAAGAACGACGGCAACTTCGAGGGGGAGACGCCGAACCCGACAGGCACCGCGTTCGGCGACTATCCTGAGCTGCTGTCGCTGGCGCGCAGCGCGCCGGACGGCCGCCTCGACGATTTCCAGCGGAGCAAGGTGCGCGTCTGGGCCGACTACCATGCGGATCTCGGTCACTACGGCTCGCTCACGGTCGCGCCGGTTTACCGGTACAACTCGGCGAAGACCTACAGCCTGGTGCTGAATGGCCAGCCGCTCGGCGCAGTTCAGGCGGCGCGGAACCCCGGCTATGCGGGCACGCCGACCCAGCAGATTTTCTTCGGCGAGCGCGGATCGCAGTCGTTCGAGAGCTTCTCGCTGGTGGATCTCGCCGTCACCTACGGCATCCCGGTGTGGCGCTCGGCGCAGCCGTGGATCAAGTTCCAGGCGTTCAACGTGCTGAACAATCAGAAGCTGATTGCGTGGGACACGACGATCACGGCCGATGCGGCCAGTGCGCGGGACGAGAACGGCCTGCCGACGGGCTACGTGCAGGGCCCGCGATTCGGCCAGGGCACGGCGAACTCGCACTACGCCGCGCCGCGCCCCGGCACCGACGGCGGCAGGATGCTCGACTTCGCGGTGGGATTCAGGTTCTAGGAACTTCGCACTCGGCTCCAGACTTCGGGCTTCGGACTCCAGGCCAGCAGCCAGGAGCCCGGAGCCTCTAGCCCTCTCCGGTATCATGTCCGCGACGTGGACCGTTCTTCTGCGCTCGTCGCGCTCGGCATCTTCTGCAGCCGGCTCACCGGATTCGTGCGGCAGCGCGTCTTCTCCCACTACTTCGGCCTGCAGTCCGACGCCGCGGATGCCTTCATGGCGGCATTTCGCATTCCGAACTTTCTCCAGAACCTGTTCGGGGAGGGTGCACTCTCGGCCTCGTTCATCCCCGTCTATGCCGCGCTCGTCGCGCGCGAAGATCGCCGCGAGGCCGCGCGGGTAGCCGGCGCGGTTGCCGCGCTGCTGTCGCTCATCACCTCACTGCTCGTCCTGCTTGGCGTGGTCCTGACGCCGGTCCTGGTCATGCTGATCGCGCCGGGGTTCCGCGGCGAGAAGCGCGATCTGACCATTGCGCTCGTGCGAATCCTGTTTCCCGGCGCCGGTCTGCTCGTGCTGTCGGCCTGGTGCCTGGGCATTCTCAACAGCCATCGCCGTTTTCTTCTGTCGTACATCGCGCCGGTCATCTGGAACGTCTCGATGATCGCCACGCTCCTCTGGTGGGGGGCGCAGACGCCGCTGCCCCGCCTCGCGGTCAACCTCGCGTGGGGCGCGGTGGCCGGAAGCGCGCTGCAGATGCTGGTTCAACTGCCGGCCGTGCTGGCGCTCGTTCCCGATCTTCGATTCCGCCTGGAGGTGTCTGATCATGTCCGCACGACGGTGCGCAACTTCCTCCCCGTCTTCGTCAGCCGCGGCGTGGTCCAGATCAGCGCGTATATCGACGAAGTGCTGGCCAGCCTCCTGCCGACCGGTGCCGTGACGGGACTGGCAAGCGCCCAGCTCCTCTACACGCTGCCGGTCAGTTTGTTCGGCCTTTCCGTATCGGCCGCCGCGCTGCCGGCCATGTCGGGCGCCGTCGGGCTGGACAACGCTCATCTTCTGCGCGATCGCGTGAACATCGGCTTGCGGCAGATTGCCTTCTTCGTCGTTCCCTCGGCGGTGGCCTTCCTCCTGCTCGGCGACGTCGTGGCGGCGGCGCTGTTCCAGACCGGCCGATTCAGATACGAGGACGCGCTGTATGTGTGGGGGATTCTGGCCGGCTCGTCGATCGGGCTGCTGGCCACGACCCTCGCGCGGCTGTACTCGTCGACGTATTACGCGCTGCGCGATACGCGCACGCCGCTCCGATACGCGCTCGTCCACGTCGGTATTGCGACGGCACTGGGCTACATTGCAGCGATTGTCCTGCCGCCTGTCCTTGGCATCGAGCCTCAGTGGGGGACGGTCGGGCTGACGACAGCCGCGAGCCTTGCCGGATGGGTGGAATTGATCCTGCTGCGACGAACGCTCAATCAGCGCATCGGTCGCACGGGCTTGCCGCTCTCGTTGAGCGGCCGTTTGTGGGGGGCGGCCTTTGCTGCGGCCGGCGTGGCGTGGGCCGTCAAGCTGTCGATTCCCGCGGTCCATCCGATTGCGGGCGCTGCGCTCATACTTGCGCCGTTCGGCATCACGTTTTTCGGTCTTGCGCTGGTGCTGGAGGTTCCCGAGGCGCGCGCGATGCTCTCGCGCGTGCGACGTGTTTGAACAGGAGATCAGGAGATCAGGAGTCTTGTTTTGCGAAAAAGAACTCCTGATCTTCTGATCTCCTGCAAAGACTTATCGATACCCGTACTGCAGCGCGAGCTGCTGATTACGCTCGGCCTGCTTGAAATGGTTCGCCGATGCGAGATACGACACGTAGGACGAGAAGGCGATACGCTCGACCCAGCTCAGCGTCTTGAACAGTGTCCGGTGCTGTGGATACTTCTCCGTCAGAACGCGCTCGAAGACGTTGGCGGCGACGTTGTTGATCACCGACTCCTGAAGGTGCATCAGCGCCATCCGCCGGATTTTTTTGTTTCCGTCGGCGAAGCTGATCGGCTTGTCGTTCGGGCGTCCTGTCACCGTGAACCGATGGTTCTGCTCGACCCAGCCGTATTGGAAGAGCGGCTGCGAGCTCTTCCAGTCCATCTTCATGGACGTATAGGAGAGCGTGGCCGGTGCGTAGGTCGTCGGATCAAAGACCACACTTTTCGCGACGTCCCAGAAGAGCGACGACTGGGCTTCACCCTGAGCCGACACAATCGTCGGCGTCAGAATCATGACCGTCAGAAGGATCAGGTGTTTAATCGCTCGCATGTCAATATCTCCAACCGAAGAGGTAGCAAGCGGAGTACCGCGTGTTTGCATGGACTTAGGACAAATTCATGACCATGAACAGTTCATGTCCGTGCCAGGCAGGCAGGGGCAGCAACACCAGCAATGTAATCGGCCATGCTGAGGAGGTAAAAATGACCGGTTCAGGTACGAATGACGCTCGATGAGTTCCGATTGACGCTGAGGTTGGCTGACCCTCCGGCAGGACTGTCGGCGCCGCTGTGCGCCATGTGGGAAGACGCCCGCGGCGACTGGAATGCCGCCCATAGGATCGCGCAGGACATCGGCGACAAGAGCGGGGCCTGGATTCACGCCTATCTCCACAGGAAAGAAGGCGAACTTGGCAACGCCGGGTACTGGTATCGGCGCGCCGGGCAGCCGGTCGCACACGACCCTCTCGAGGAGGAATGGGCACGCATCGTTGCGGCGCTGTTGTAGGTTCTGGGTTCTTCGTTCTGGGTTCTGAGTTCTAGGCCGGTTTCGCTCCGGGTTGTCCGCTCTCAACAACGAACGACGCCCGGGTCCTGATGGGCGAGCCCGGACGCGTCACATACTCCACGACCCTGAAGTCGGCGCGAAGATCCTTGCGCTTGAGATCGAACCTCACATAGCCGCGCTGATCGTTGCAGAATCGCACGCACTCGTTCTCCGACGCCATCGCCTTCATCGTCGGCGACATCTCCGAGCCGTCGCCCGTCGAGGTAATCGAGGTTCCGACGAACTCGGTCGCGACGACCGGCGACTTCGGATCGTCGACCCTTAATCGGATGTCGTTGACCCAGTTGTTGTGGACGTCGCCGGCGAGCGTCACGGGATTCGACGGCTTTCGCGTCCCCAGAAACTGCAGAAGCCGCGATCGGCTTGCTTCGTATCCGTCCCATTTATCCATCGAATAGCGGCGCTCCGGCCCCGGCCAGCGGTCAAGGCTGGCGACGGGAATCTGCTGCGCCAGCATATTCCAGCCGCTCCGCGAACGATGGAGCCCGTCCAGCAGCCATTTCTCCTGCGCGGCCCCTAAGATCGTGGCGTTGGGATCGCGCATGCCCGGACACACCGGCTGCACGTTGTCGCCGCACGGCTGGTCGGTCCGGTACTGGCGGGTGTCGAGCATGAACATGCTCGCGAGGTTTCCGTAGGTGAACGGGCGATAGAGCTGCAGCAGCGCTCCCCGTGGAATAGAACTTCGGCGGAGCGGCATGTGCTCGAAGTACGCCTTGTAACCTGCAGCGCGCCGCAGCGCAAACTGCTCCACCGGCGCACCGGCTTCCTGGTACAAGCCTGCGTAGTTGTTGTCCACTTCGTGATCGTCCCAGACGACGAGAAACGGGAATGCCGCGTGTACCGCCTGAAGCGCGGGATCGCTGCGATACTGCGCGTAGCGGTTTCGGTAATCGTCCACGGTCATCAGTTCGCCGCCCACGTGTTTGCGCACACGGTTCTCAATACCCGGGTTCTCGTAGATGTAGTCGCCGAGATGCAGGACGAGGTCAAGATCCTCTTTGACCATGTGCTCGTAAGCCGTGTAGTAGCCCTGCTCGTACTGCTGGCAGGAGGCGATGGCGAAGCGCAGCCGATCGACCGACGCCTGCGCGGCGGGGAACGTCCGCGTGCGTCCGATGGTGCTCCGCTCGGTGCCCGCGCGGAACTGATACCAGTACCAACGATGCGGCTCGAGGCCGGAGACTTCCACGTGGACGGAATGGCCCCATTCGGGCGATGCCGTCGTTTTCCCCGACCGGACCACGCGGGACAGGCGATCATCGGTGGCCACCTGCCACTGCACTTCGATCGGCCGGCGTGGCATGCCGCCGCCATTCAGCGGTTCGAGCGCAAGTCTCGTCCAGAGCACGACCCCATCGGGGCTCGGGTCACCCGACGCCACGCCGAGGGTGAATGGAGAGGTGGGAAATCTGGGATTCTGCAGCCCCGGGGCTGCGGCGAACAGCTCTCGCGCAGGCGCGCCGTACAGCGCCAGGCTGCTCAGAAGAAACGCACGTCGGTCCAGCATGAGCCCTCCGGCCAGTGATTCTGACCGACAGAGCTTACGCCGAGAAAGCGAACTTCGTGTAACGGGTTTCAGCTAGCCCGGAGAGCATGGCGCCGCGACTCTCAATTTGGCTATGATGTTGGGATGCTGCATGCGCTGTTTACGACGAGTGAAGGCAATTTCAAGGTCCGTCTCTTCGATGCGGAAGTTCCCAAGACGGTCGCCAACTTCGTGGAGCTCGCGGAAGGGACGAAAGAATTCACCGATCCGAAGACCGGGCAGAAGACGAAGCGTCCGTTCTATGACGGGCTGGTCTTTCACCGCGTGATCGAAGGGTTCATGATTCAGGGAGGCGACCCGCTCGGCACGGGCACCGGCGGCCCGGGCTACAAGTTCGCCGACGAGTTCAGCCCGAAGCTGAAACACACGAAGCCGGGCCTGCTGTCCATGGCCAACGCCGGGCCGAACACCAATGGCAGCCAGTTTTTCATCACGCTCGCCGCGACGCCCTGGCTCGACAATAAGCACAGCATCTTCGGCGAGGTTGTCGACGGCAAGGATGTCGTGGATAAAATCGGCGGCGCGGCGACCAGCAAGCCAAGCGATCGCCCGCTGAAACCGATCACGATTACGAGCGTGAAGATCAGCAGGGACTAGGGATTAGGGATTGGGGATTAGGGCTTAGTTTGTTGCCCTCTGCCCTCTGCCCTCTGCCCTGACACGCGAGCTATCGATCGGGGCGAGCGTACTCGATCGCCCACTGCCTGAGCGCGGCGTTCGAGAGCCCAAGCGCTTCGGCTTCAGCCACCGCGCGATCGACTTCCCATCCATCGACCGCCAGCCGCTTGATCAGCCACATCGCTGACGCGCGGTTGGCGCTGGCGCAGTGAATGAAGGCCGGCGCCGCGTCTTTCGACGAGATCACCTTGACGAACTGATCGGCCGCCTTCGGATCGGGCTTCGCGCCGTTGAACGGCACGTGGTAGTAACGGAGCCCTGCCGCCTTGGCCGCGGCTTCCTGCTTCTCGATGTCGGCGCCAGCCTCGTGGGCCTCGCGCAGGTTGATGACCGAGACAAACCCCATCTTTCTAATCTCGGGCATGGCATCCGCGGTGATGGCTCCAGCGCAGGCGACCGTCGTTTCCACGCGCGCGAAGTTCTTGATTCCCTCGCGCGACTCTTTCGTCACCTGCTGGGGCGAAGCATGGACGTCATATCCGGCCTTAGCCGGACCAAACACGACGAAAACGGCAATGAGGGCGAGGAGGGCTAATCTCATGAATATAGACTACACGAATTGGGTAACGGCGGGATGCTTCCGGCTGATCGCGGCCGCGAGCGCGGGGGAGTCCTTGAGCAACGCGAAGTCGGCGAACTGAAACGCCGGAGCGACCGTACAGCCCACGAGCGTAAACGCGCCTCGCGACCGCGCCGCCTGCCAATAATTGCCGGGCACGCAGTGCACGGGCCGCTGCCGATCCGACAAGGGGCCCAGCACAATTCGTTCGAGGTCGGTGCCTTCCGGACTCAACTGGAGAAGCTCGAGCGGTTCGCCCTCGTAAAAGTGCCAGATTTCTTCGGACAGCACACGATGCCAGCGACTCTTCTCGTCGGCCCGAAGAAGAAAATAAATCGCCGTGACGAATGGCGACCGATGGACCTCGGCGTAGTGCCCGCCTTCGGGGTGCGGCCGCAGGCCGAGTTCGCGAATCAGTTGTTCCGCGCGGGCGTTCACTTACGGTAGAGCCTAAGCTATGATGTCCCCTCTTCCTATGCCTTCATTCAGTCAGTTTGCATCCTCTGTAGGGGTCGAAAGCGCCTTCAGCGTGCTGGCCGTGGCAAAGCGTCTGATGGCTGCCGGCAAGGACGTGATCGAGCTGGAAATCGGCGACAGCCCGTTCTCGACCCCTCCCAAAGCCATTGAAGCGGGCGTGCAGGCGATTCGCGACGGCCACAGCCGCTACGGCCCGTCGCTCGGCATCATGGAATTCCGAAAGGCCGCCGCTGAATATGTCAACCGGGAGTACGGGCTCGGGGTGACGGGCGAACACGTCGTGGCGGGTCCTGGGGCGAAGAATTTCGAGCAGCTCTTCTGCGAGGCGTTTCTCAATCCTGGCGACGGGGTGCTCGTATTCAGCCCCCACTTCCCGACGTACCCGCCCAACATCTTTCGGCGAAACGCGCGCGTCGTGCTCTCGCAGCTCAAGGCGTCCAACGACTTCCGGCCCACCCTGGACGATGTGCGCCGGTTCCTTGCCACCGACACGGCGCCGCGCGCGATCTTTCTCAACAGCCCGCACAACCCCACTGGCGGGGTTGCGACGTTCGAAGATCTGAAAGGGATCGCCGACCTCGTGCGCGGCAAAGACGTCGCCATCTTTAGCGACGAGCCGTACGACCGCATGGTGTGGCGCGGCCGGCATCATTCGCTGCTCGAGCTGCCCGGCATGCTCGACCAGACGGTGGCCGCCTACACTTTCAGCAAGTCCTTCAGCATGAGCGGCTGGCGCCTCGGCTTCGCCGTCAGCAGCCCGGACATCATCGAAGTGTTCGGGAAGCTCACGAACAGCGCGCTGTCGTGCGTGCCTCCGTTCACCCAGATGGCCGGGGTCGCCGCGATGCGCGACGAGCTCGGATATCGCGACGCGAAGATGAAGGAGTTTCAGAAGAAGGTCGAGCTGCTCGTCGCGGGCATGAACAACATCGACGGCGTATCGTGCCTCATGCCCGGCGGAACGTTCTACGTCTTCCCATCGGTCGCTGTGATCTGTAATCGTCTGGGGATGACCTCACACGGGCTGGCGCTGTATCTACTGGAAGGCGCCGACGACAAGAAAGGCGTCGCCTGCCTCGGCGGCGAATGCTTCGGAGATGCAGGAAAAGGATTCCTTCGACTCAGCTGCGCGCAGCCGGACGAACGCATCGCTGAGGCGTTCGCGTTCATGGCGGAGGCCTTCACGCGCAAGAAGCGCGTCGACGCGTACTTGACGCAGCATGAGGAATTCCGACTCGCCGAGGCGTACGACGAACCTACGCTGGTGCGGTAGCCGGCTTGATGGCGAGGCCCGCGCGCTTCAAGAGCCCTTCGAATCCGTTCTTATCGATGGCCTTCGAATACGCCTCGTCCGGCGCGACGAGCTTCTTCGTGACCAGCTCCATCAACGCATCGTTCAGGCCGACCATGCCGACCGCCTTGCCCACCTGCATCATCGACGGAATCTGGAACGTCTTCCCTTCGCGGATGAGGTTGCTCACCGCGCCGGTCGCGATCAGCACTTCGAGCGCGGCCACACGCCCGCCGCCGATCTTCCGGCAGAGGTTCTGCGCGATGACGCCGCGCAGCGACTCCGACAGCATGATGCGGATCTGCGCCTGACGATCGGATGGGAACTGATCGATGATGCGGTCCACCGTGGAACAGGCGGTGGTCGTGTGCAGGGTCCCGAACACGAGGTGCCCGGTTTCCGCCGTCTCAATCGCGATGGCCACCGTCTCCAGATCGCGCAGCTCGCCGACCAGGATGATGTCCGGATCCTCGCGGAGCGCCGCGCGCAGCGCCGCCTTGAACGAGCCCGTGTGCGTGCGCACCTCGCGCTGGTTGATCAGGCACTTCTGGTTCTGGTGCACGAACTCGATGGGATCTTCGATGGTGATGATGTGCTCGTCGCGCGTGCGGTTGATGTAATCGATCATCGCGCACAGCGTCGTCGATTTTCCCGAACCCGTCGGCCCAGTCACGAGCACGAGGCCTTTGTTCAGCTTGCAGAGGTTCAGGATGTGCGGCGACAGGCCGAGCTTTTCCGCCGTCAGGATTTCGGAGGGAATGACGCGAAACACCGCGCCGCGACCCTTGCGATCGGCGAACACGTTCGCGCGGAAACGCGCGAGATTGGGAATGTCGTAGGCGAAGTCGGTGTCGTGCGTCTCGGCAAACTCACGCAGGTTCATTTCCGGCATGATGGGCTCGAGCAGCCGTCGAAGGTACTCATCGGTCAACACCGGCATTCCCGCATCGAGAGGCTGCATGCGACCGTCCTTGCGGACGAGCGCCGGCGTCCCGACACACAGATGCAGGTCCGAGGCGCCGAGCTGACACATCGCGTGAAACAGCCGGTCGATGGGGGAACCGGCCGCGGGAGCCGGGGCGACCCCTGACTCCGCGACAGAACTCAAACTCATGATGCGGGGATCTCCTCGGACAATTCCAGAAGGTGGCGAACATTGATGAGGTATGTGCCGCCCTCAGCTTCCAGATATCTGAAGACCTCGCCGGCTCGGGCGAAGTCGCTGAGGCGATCGCGCCCCTGCGGACAGTACACCCGCACGGCACCGCGGAGCCGCGCGCCATTCGATAACAGCATCGTGACGCTGCGCACGGGCGCCACGTCGTAGCCGGGATCTGTGCGCGCCTCGCCCGTGTCGGCGATCTCGACCATGACGATGTGATCGCGGTTATAGAGGGCGGTCGTCGCACCGGTGGCGCGGGCCACGAGGAACGGAAAAAACCCTGTCTCTCCGTTGAGCACGTCCTTGATGCGCTCCGGTCCTGTGTGCGTTCTGCTGCTGCCGGAGACGAAAAAGCACCCCTGCACCAACGCTCCGTTCGAGAGCGTCAAGGTCGCTTCAGCCCGCGATTTTTCGACGCGGAATTCTGAGGTCGATCCGGTGGCATCGCCGAGAGCAGACGGGGAACCTGACATGCGTGAGACCTGTCGTGCAATCCGACTGCCACGAATGGGAGCAGCCGGTGCACGGGAGTGCACGGTTTTACGGTCTGAAAGGGCGCGATCGGCGATGGCGCGGCGTGCGCGATGTGCCAGCATCGCACACGCCGCACAGTTATGTTATGGACGAGGAGCCGGCGGCGGCGGCGGGATATACCGGAAGTTTGCGGTGATGGTCATCGACATCTCCACCGGCTCGCAGTTGAGCAGCGTCTCGGTGTGCTTCCACTCCCGCACAGCGCCCATCGCCGCCTGCGCGAGGTCCGGATGAGCCTCTCCGATGATCTACGCCGCGCATGCGACTGCGGCGGCGACAGCCGGCGCGCCGAGCACGATTAGAGACATCTTCATCGGCTTCCTTCCTTCCTCGCTCTTGCAACCAGATCCGCGATTCGCTCCAGCTCCTCATCCGATAGCTTCGAGCCCTCGCCGCCCAGCACGGCCGCGACGACCTGCTCGGCCGATCCGTCGAAGAACGTGTCGACGAGGTGCCGGAGCGCTGACTTCCTCGCCGCCCGGCGGGGGACCGCTGGCATGTACACGTAGCGAAGCCCGAGCTCTTCGTGGCTGACGTGTCCCTTCTCCTCGAGGACCCGCAGTTGGGTGCGCACCGTCGAATAGTGCGTGCTCCCGGGCAGGTCCTCCATCACCTCGCCGGCGGTCGCACGGCCGCGCTTGTAGAGAATGTCCATGATCTGGCGCTCGCGGCGCGTGAGTGCGGCGTGGTCACGTTCCGGCTTTGTCATGTTAGTTTTATAACACTATTTTTTTACTGCAGCGCCATCCCCGCAACTGGATGGAAACCTGACACTGAAAGCTGGATTTCCAGCCAGAACGCTTCAAAGGACGGCGGCTCAGTGCTTGCACCGCGATCGGTGAGACGCATCCGTACCTTCCTGCCAATGAGGTCCACTATGTCCCGGTACACCAACGATCACACTCCAGTAAAAACGCCGACGGCGAAGAGGTGGTTCGGCCTTGCACTCGGCGCCGCCGTCGGAGTGGCCGTGTTCATCATCGTGCGCGCGCGCCAGCTCGCCGCGTCGGAAGGCCGCTTCAAAGGATTCGGGTTCGAGCCCAACCAAGAGCAGGCGGTGACCGTGCGCGCGCCGCTCGAGGAGGCCGAAGCCGCCTGGGTTAAGTGGTGCGCGTCGGGACATGCCAGGCTGAAGAACGACTACGCCGTTCGATTCGAACCGGCGCCTGCGGCACAGGGAACGCAAGTGTGTCTCTCCGGTGGCGGCTCCAAGGGCACGATTCGCGAAGAGCTGCGGCGCTTCAAGCAACTTCTCGAGACGGGAGAGATGCCAGCGGGGGTGACTGACGAAATGGGCGAGGGGTTAGGGGTTAGGGGTTAGGGATTAGGGATTAGGGATTAGGATTTCGGGGCTAACCCCAAATCCCTAATCCCCAAGCCCTGTCTTAGACCTTCTCTTTCACGCCCTCAGAAATGCCCTGCAGCGTGTCGCCCATGCGGCTGTCCTTGCCTTCTTTGACGGCGAGGTCGCCAATCGAGACGATGCCGATCAGCTGATCGTTCTCTACGACGGGCAGACGCCGGACTTGGTGCTCGCTCATCAGCTCGCTGGCCTCGCGTGTCGACATCTCGGGCGATACGCAGATGACGTCCTGGGTCGCGATGCTGCGGACCGGGCCGGTAATCGACGCCCCTTCAGCCACCACGCGCACCACGATATCGCGATCGGTGACGACGGCGAGCACGCGGCCGTTGGTGACGACCGGCACCGCGCCTGTGTCCTCGCTCTGCATGATTCGGGCAGCAGCCTGAATCGTATCGTCTGGCGACACCGTCTTGGGGTTTGGGGTCATTACGTCTCGGATCTTCATAAGTGCACTCTCCTCCGGACGTGTGTACGCAAAAGGACGGCCGTGTCAGGGCGGCCCGGGCACGAACTTCTGGATCCTCTTGCCCCGGTTCTCGGCGACATAGACGTTCCCTTTCGAGTCCACCGCGATTCCATGCGGCTGGTCGAACTCGCCGGGGAAGTGGCCGGCTCGGCCGAAGCTCGACAGAAGAGCCCCGGTCTGTCGGTCGATGATTTCGATCCGGGCGTTGTTCTGGTTGATCACGAACATCCATCGCTGATTCGCGTCCGGCGAGAAGTCGAGGGCCACGGCCGATCCGCCAGTCTCGATAATTTTTCCGTCTTTCGGCGGCGTCTGCGGCCTCCACGGCACGTCGATGTTCCTGACGAAGCGCCCGGTGCGATCGTAAACCTGAATGCGGCTGTGCTCGCGGTTGCAGACATAAATCAGTCCATCGTTCGATCCCGCCAAGCAGTGAACCGTCTCCATCCCCTCGGGCTGCCATTGACGAAGAAACCGTCCGGAGCGATCCATCACGGCAACGCGGCGATTTCCGCCACGGCCCTCCCCATCGGCCACGAATACTTCGCCGTTCCTGGAATCCACGTAGATGCTGGCCGGCATGAAGAACGCGGCTGCGTTCGAGTTGAGCGGACGGCCTTTAGACGTACCGTCGGAGGAATCCAGCACGCCTTTCGTTCCTAACTGCATCAGGACGGTGCGCCCGTCGCGCGAGTACTTCTGCACCATGCCAGACGGAGAGCTGGCGATCCAGAGATTGCTGTCCTTGTCGGCATGGCAGCTGTGGAGGCGCGCGTCGAGCACGGCGGGGTCGCCCCAGGAACCGACAACCTGTCCCGACGGATCGAACTCGATGATCAGCGGTGCCATCCGCCCGGCGTTGAGATCGGGCTCGAGTACGTCCTGCCTGTTGAGAATGAACACGTGATCCCGTGCGTCGATGCAGAGGCCGCCAAGGCCGCCCAGCACCCATTGGTTGGACAGAGGTCTCGGCCATAACGTGTCGACGTGATATGTCGGAGCGGGAGCCTGGGCCTCGGCCGCATTGAGGGGCAGCA
>JANNJO010000176.1:0-6326 GCA_031395755.1 Acidobacteriota bacterium | reverse complement strand
AGTCGGTTGCGTGTATCGAGAATCTTCTCCGAGAACTGACTCAATTCCTGCCAATCGAACGCGTCGTGGTCGGTGAGGACGATGATCAGATCGGCAGCGCGCATCTCCTCCGTCGTCGCGTTCACCAAGACAACATCGTTCGGCGCCCAGGAGCCGCCGGCCGGTATCCCGACGCTCGCAGTCGATGCCTCGTGGCCTTTTCTCCGGACAAGGCCCAACGCTTCCTGTACATCACGGGTGGCGATCAGAAAGTCCGCATCCTGGATCGGCAGAACCTCCAGGTGCTCGGCACCCTGGGGCGCCTCGGGCACTATGCCGGTCAATTCCACCACATCACGGACATCGCCGTGGATTCGAAGGGCTAGCCATTTCACCGGTCAAGGTACAACCTGCAGCCATCGAGCCAGGGACGGCACCCGACTGTTGTTCACGATGAACAGCAAGTAGAAGCCCGGAGGCGCGACGTTGCCATTGGGCGGGGCGACCACGTCCACGGTCGATGCGCCGCTCGCCGTGATCGCAAGTTCAATCGCCCGCTGTGACATGTCGAATCCGTGGGTCACCGCACCGGCGCGCATGAGGAGTACTTCGGTGATGGAGGACCCTTGCGGAGTGTCAATGGTAAAAGCAGCTCCGTAGGCGGCATTGGCCGGCGCGTTCGCGATCAGTGGGCGCGGCTGGTTGAAGTAGGGAGGGTAATAACGCTCGCACGGGTCCGCGCCATCATCGTCCCCTCCGATCAACACGCTACCGTCCGGCAGCAGGATCATCGAGGAGTGGTAGAGACGCGGGTAGGCCAGCTTGGGCCCCTGTTGCCAGCCGGCGGCCATGTTCTTACTATCGAGCGTCTCCACCGGTCCGCCGTCGGCAATCGCGGGGATCCCTCCGGCGAGGAAGACATGGCCGTTGGGAAGCAGAACCGCCGTGCAGTTGATGCGATTCTGCTTGAGATCAGGTCCATCCGCCCAGGCGGGTGTGGCCGCGGAGAGGTCCATCGCCTGGGTCGACTTCTGCACGGCGGCAGGTGCCCCTCCCATGATGAGCACGATGGGTTTGTAGTCCGGCGGCCGCAACGCCAGCAGCACCGAAGTACCGTTCATATTCGACCCGCGATCGCCCTTGCCCGTCGGCCACGTCTTGGCCGGGTCACCGGCGATCACGGCTGCCGACCAGTCGAACTTCCGCGCGGTCTCCTGCGGCCCTCCTACGAACAGCTCGCCATCCGGCATCAGGTAGACCCACGGGTAGAACAGATAGTCGAAAGCGGCCGGCATTGGTTTAGGGGCGCTCCAAGTACCCGCTGCCGGGTCATAGATCTCGATGGTGTTGGAGACGCCCCCGCCTCCCCCGTTGCCGTGCATGGTGAGAATGCGCCCGTCGGCGAGAGTGATCGTGGAGGCATAGAACCGCGCGTCGACGGTCTCGCTCGTCTTGCTCCAGGGGGTTGCGCTGGCCGGATCGTACAGATACGACTTCGTAGGCTGGCCCGTCGCCCCCTCGGTCAAACCACCGTGAGCCAGTAGACGGCCGTCAGCCAGAAAGGCGTGCGCAGCCGACCAGAGATCCGAGTTGCCGGGCGCCTCCCCGGGAAGCGATGCCGGCTGATTTCCTGGCATCGAGAACAGGCCCGTCGAGGCGTCCCATATCCTGGACTGGTTGGCGCCCGTCTTACCCCATAACAGCACTTTCTGCGAGTTTGGCAGCAAGGCCGAATGCATCATGATGACCTCGGGGTCGCCCGGAACCTTCTCCACCTTCGCGTTGGACATCTTTTCGCAGCGGTGGTGGTCCACCTTCGGGCAGTCATTGGTACCCGAGTCGATCGGCAGCCCGGATTTCTCCTCGATCTCCGTCACCATCTCGGGAGTCAGCCAAACGCTCTGCTTACCGCGGATGAGTCCGGCCATTCCGTTGTGCATGTGGTGATGGACGTGGCAGTGGAACAGGAAGTCGCCCTTCAGGTGATAGAGCTTGGCGTCCCTTGGTCTGTGTTTGAGGTTCTGAATTCTCTTCATGTCCTCGGTGAGAAGCAGCGGCGAGGGCACGACTGTTTCCACCATGAAAGACTCCGCCGGTCCGATGCTGCGGACGTCGATCGTTTCGGCGCCGAGCCTCCAGCGCGAGGAGTGTGGGTGGAAGTTGTGCCACTCCGTGCCGACATCGAGGTTGAAGATGTACCAGCGGATTTTTTGGCCCGCATATCCGACGATCGTGGGAGAGTTGCCAATAAAGCCGCGGCCGTTGAAACAATGTGTCGAGATGGCGGCGCCGTCCTTCGAAGTGGCGGTGTGATGTTGATTGGTCTGGTTCACCCACGAGACCGTACCGCCGATTCCCACGGGAATCTCCCCGGGAGAAAAAGCCATGGGCGGACCGGGAACGATATTGACGGTGGCCGTGGCGGGCCCACCCGCCTCCACTCGGACTTTGCCGGTCATGGCCGGGTGGATCTGGCAGAAATAGTCGAACACGCCTTCCTCATTGAAGGTGAGGCTTTTTGTTCCGCCTAACTCGTCAATATCGCCAGTATCGAACACGGGCCTGGCCTCCGTGCTCTTCATCACGTGGTAGAAGAGCGGTACGTGCAAGATTCTCCTGCGCCGGCGGACCGGCCGAACCACTTCCAGTTGCCACCGTTCCTTGATCCATTCCATCTGCTTGTGAATCAGAAGACGGTTCTCGGGAAGCAGCCGAGCGGCGGGCACCTTGAAACCCGCAATCAGGCGCTCCAGATCCCGGATCGGCTGAAACACGACGGGATGGGGGAAGCTCTGGTTCTTCGGCAGCACCACGAGCCCGCCGATGAGGCCCCGGTTGATGCTTTCGTCGATGTGGTGCTGGGAGTGATCGTGGAACGGCCACACACCGATGGTCTCTTCGGTGGCGCAGAACGTGTACGTCCAGGAGTGCCCTGAGCAGATTTCGTCGGAGCGGCGCCCATCCTTGTTTTGCGTACCAAACGGCCACGAGCCGTCTGAGTCAATCCCGTAAAACAGACCGTGCAGATGGAGGCTGTGCGGTTCGCCGTCCGCATTGTGGACGTGGATGCGCAGCAGGTCGCCCGGGTGCGCGTAAATCACGGTTCCGGGCACCCGATGGTGGAAAGCGGGTTCGTTGATGTCGGCCTGCACCAGCTTGTCGACTTTCGGAACCTGGTAGTCGGGGTCCAGATATTCGCGATAGACGAGTGCCGGTACTGCCCGCGCATCCACCTCGGCATCCGGGATCGTGCCGCCGTGGTGACTGCCGTGCTGCATGCAGTCGCGCTTGTACCTGACCCCTGCCGGCACGTGGTCCACCGGATTCACCGGGTTGTAGTCGTTGATCGGCTCGATTTTGAGGTAGATGTCGCGCTCGTTCTTGTGAGCGGGCGGCACGATCAGGTGGAGCTCGACGCTGGTGGTCCCCGTGTTCACGTTCCACGTCACGGAGTCTTCGGTGCTCAGCAGCAAAGACTCGTCCTGGAATACGGAAAAGTAGAGGTCGGGGCGGCTGTCGCCGAAAAGCTCTTGGAAATAGGACTCGTCGAACTTAATCTTGAATTCGCCGCCCTCGCCGGTCACCTCCTTGCCGACGAGATCGTCATGCAGGAAGTCCTTATCCCAAGCCTCGACGGTTAAGCCGGCCGCTCCCTGGCCGGTGGTGTCATCGATCACTGTGCCGCGAATCTCGAAACGCCGGTGGGCCATAGCTCCTCCTCGTTTTTGCCAGCCGCGAGGTCTACCGTCCTGATGAGCCGCGCCGTCCTTTGGCGTCGGTCCGCACGCGCACGTTGTCAAAAACCGGCAGCGTCTGCCCGGCAACGTGGAGTGTCAACCGCAGGGCTTTTCCCCGCTCGAGCTCGGCACCTCCGGCGAGCAGCGTGACCAACAGACGGTGGCCGCCGTCGAGCAGGTTCTCGTGAGCCGCCCGCAGCTCGCGCCCTTTCAGCCGAAGCGTTGGCATGACTACGCTCGTGGGCGATAGAAGATTTCCGAACCGGTCCATCGGTGTGAACGTCACTTCGAACTGACGTGCGCCAATCCAACGGAGCGTGGGTTGCGTTCGCACGGGATCGAGCCGCACGCTCAATGAGGTTTCGGCGGACACCGTTCGCACAAAGTACTCGGGGGGCCGCCCGGGACGGATCAGGAATCCTTCGAAGTACGCGCCCACCCGGTACGCCCCGGAAACTTCCGTCTTCGCGATGTGCGCCTCGAAGCCAGGATCCTCGTCCTTCCCCCGCAGGACAAGAGGTTCATCTCGTGGCGCGAATACTCCTGGTTTGGCCCGCTCGTACTCCGCCAGAAAGCGCAGTTCGTCGAACCGATCTCCTTCTGCCGTGCGCAGAACGTATTTTTTGCGTTGCGCGATTGAAATCGTCTTCCGGTCGCGGAACGCAGCCCCTATCTGGCTGCCTGGTCCGATGACGCGTCCGTACGCCCGCATGTGCTGTACCTGTCCGCCGTCGTCATCCTTAACGCGCAACGTGAGCGTCAGGGCGTCGCCGGCAAAACGCGGCGACCCGTCAAACTGCAGACCGACGCGTAGGGTGGTCTTCGCGTAGAAGTTCACGACGACCGGTATGGCGGGCGGAAACGGTTTTGCCACGGCCGGCCCCCCCACGGTGGGCAGGGTGCGGCTGGCAAGGACGCGGGGCGATACGCGTTGGGCCTTGGGCACATTGTATTGTGCGAACACGGGTCCCGCGAGCGGCGGCGCGCTGGATGGAACGATGAGGTCCCACGTGGTCGGCATGATCATGCCGCCGAACACGGTCTCCGTATGATCGGCGGCGCGATCGTGTTCGTGAGCGTCGGGATGTTTGTGACCAGGTGGGCAGTACGCGACATGCAGAAACCAGCGGCCGATCCAGCGCGAGTCGGCCGCGAGGTTGCGGCGAAGAAAGATCGTGTCGCGCCGCCCGCGCCGCTGGATGGTTATGAAATACGGCGAAGCGCTGGACTCATGATAGCGGCCGCCGTCGGGAGACATGAGCGCGACGTGCCAGCAGTGGAGGTCGTCGTTGCCCCGCAGAACGGTGATGAATACTCCATCTTCCGCGCTGGTGGTCCAGAAGGGGAGGTGGACCTCTTCACCGGGAAAGAGCTCGAAGCGTGGATCCATGATGGGCGTGTATCCGATAACCTGCGCGACGGTATTGCTGTAGAACTTGTCGATCGCACCCATGTTCTCACCCTGAAACACCTGTGTGAGACCCAGTGCGGGCGGTGGCGTCTGTCCTTTGGAAACGATGGTCGCGATGGTCGCGTAATCCACGCCGTCCCATCCGGTGCCGCTGCCGAATCCCATGCCAAAGATGTACGTGTCGGAGAATTGATTCGCCGCCAGCGTGTTGAGTAACGGTGCTGCCGTCTCCTTGCCGTCGGTGAGAATCGCCAGATAGCGAGTGTCATCGGCGGGCAAGGCATTGGCCGGCGGACGGACGACATCGGCATAGGTGTCGCTGAGTGCCGCCGCGAGTGGCGTCGCGCCGCCCGGGGCCATGGCCGCGAGGCCGTTGTTCACGGCCGCTGCAGGGTACGCTTCCGGGTAATTGGCGCCGGAACGGATAAGACCGTACGGCTTGCCTGCGACAACCGGGCTGATGTCGTTGCCGCCCCCGCTGGTGGTGAAGGTCTGAACACCGCCGGTCACGTACGCCTCGCCTGCGGCATACGCCGCCTCGCAATCCGACATGAGGTTCTGCACTCCCAACTTCGCGAGTTCCCACTTGGTTATCGGCGCGTTCATGTTGAAGGGATCGGTGCTTGGGCCGACCATGCTGCCCGAGCGATCCAGCGCGATCCCCAGCACCGGCTCGGTGTCGTAGCTGTAACCTTGCGCGTGGTGATCGAGCAGGTCGGCATTGGTGCGTATGACGTTGCCGAAGTTGGGGAAGTAAAACGTGGGGGTCAGGTTTCCAATGAAGTACGCCACATTGCCTACCCACGGCCACATCGAGTGCCCGAGCGCGTGCCCTTGCACGGCGGACACGGGGAACCAGTTTGAGCCGGCATGACCGTCGAGTTGCCACATGGCCCACAGGCGATCGAGGTTGCAATGGTGCAGCCAAAAGATCGGATCGCCGAAGCGATCTACCACCGCTACAGCGGCGGCGGCATGACGGCCGACGGCCCGGCGCTACTGGTACGCAAGAGCCTCTACGACAAGGTCTCGCTGACCGGCCAGCTCTACGTCGATGCGGTCAGCAACGCATCGGTCGATGTCGTCACCACGGCGAGCCCGTACAAGGAGCGCCGCACCGAATTCGGCATTGGCCTCGAGTACGCGGTGCGCGATGCCAACATCACGCTCGGCCTGGCCAGCAGTTCGGAGCCCGACTA
>JANNJO010000429.1:0-10370 GCA_031395755.1 Acidobacteriota bacterium | reverse complement strand
CCTCGCCGATCAGGTGATTGTTGGCCGACGAGCTGCGCGAGTACTTCCGGACAATCTCCCACACGTGCAGCTGGATCGCGTGTCGAATACGATCTTCGATGGCGCCGCCGAAAGCGCCGGACTCGCGGATCAGATCGATCGTCCACACCCAGTTGATCACCCGGATACCGAGCTCCAGCGGGCTCCGCCAGTTCATGCCGTACCCGAACGGCGACTGGTCAAGCCACGACTCAATTTGCGCGATGGCTTCGCGCGCGTATCGCACGTCGCCAGTCGCGCGATACGCCCGCGCGAGCACCACGAGATGCTGATGCCGATTCGGCTCCCACACGACTTTGGCGTCACCTGCGAGACGAGCGTTGCGGTAGTCGATTGTGGCTGCGAATGTGCGCGGCGTCGCTCGGTCATTTTCGAGGTCGCGATTCCAATCGATCGGGTCGCCGGCGTGCCGAGCATCCAGATTGAAAAACGTCAGTCGATGCTGCATCAGGCCGTCGGCGCGCTTGATGAGGCCTCCGCGCCATTCGCAGAGCAACGGCGCTGCATTGCCGGTCCAGGCCCCCACAGGGACATCCGTCAGCCGGCACGGAGGGTTGGGCGAACAGCCGTGCGTGGACGTGTCGGAAGGAGCCGGGTAGCGGCCGGCCGCGAACCGCCAGCGGTCCACGGCGTCGCGCGCGGCACCGGTGGCACGCCACGCGATTTCTCGTGGGGTCATCGAGCGTAGTCTGTTGAAGTACCAATTGATCGAGGGCATGAGAAGACGGTCGGCTCATTATTATCGTTCGAAGGCTCGATCGATCTATACCCACGCGAGCTAGGAAGAAATTACAGAGTCCGTCCCGCCTCCCTCGATTTTGGTACCCAGGGGTCCCCGGCGAGGACGACAGAAATCGCCTAATATAGAGGAAAAGGGCGCGTTATGCGCCTGATCTTTACCTCACCGGGGTGGTATGGCTCTTGTATAACTGAAGGAAGTGATGCGACTATTCTATTTTCTGCTCGCTGCTGCCGTACTGACGGCCAGGCCTGCCACCGCACAGCCGTGGCAGCCGCCGATTGGAATTCCAGCGCCCTCTTTCGGCATCAACGACCCTCAGCCGAGCGCGCCTGCGTCATGGAGCGCCAACCCTTCGACGGCCACAGCGGGGTACTATTACGTGTGCCGGAGCTGCGCGGGCGCGACCGATTCAAATAACACTTACGGACACCCCGGCCAACCGCGAGCGTCGGTTCCTTCCAACCTTTCCGCCGGTGCGTACGTCCAAGTTCAGGGTACCGGTTACACGCTCGGCGGTGACGTTGCATGGACAATGAACGGGAGCGCAGGTTCGCCCGTCTGGGTCGTCGGCACCGGGAATCCTGATTTCACAGGCAATGAGACCGAACTGCAATTCCGTGGCAGCTACTGGATCGTGAAGGGACTCAGGCTGGTCAATACGAAGGTGCGGACGGGCGATGGCAACACGTTCGTAGGCGCCAGCTTCACCGCGTTCCGGGACTCCGAGCTGACCGGCTGGTCGGGCAGGGGTACCACGAATATGATCGGTTCGTATGCGTCGCCCTCGGCACTTTCTCGCGACCAGGTTTTCTACAATCTCAATGTGCACGACAACGGTCCGTATACCGACGCGTATGGGGACATCGACCAGCACGGCGTCGGCTTTGGTTCCTATGCGTACAACATCTGGATTGTCGATTCGCAATTCAGGCGAAACTCCGGGGATGGTGTTCAGATCAACAGCAGCAATGGCCAGATCGCCAGCCTGTCGGATCCACAGCTCGGCCATCACATCTACGTCGGCCGCAATACCTTCGACGCGAACTGGCAGAACGGCTTCTGGGCAAAGGATATCCGCGACACGATCTTCAGCGAGAACCTGAGCATCAACCATGTGAGGACCAGCTACGGGCCAGGGGTCTGCGGCGGGGCGCAGTATGGGCCGGAGCGGGTATGGTTCATCTACAACACGTGCCGCAACAATCACGGAGGAATCCGGATCCAATCCGACGCCAGCCTGCATGGCCAGAACATGTACTTCGTCGGCAACTTGATCTACAACAACACGACGCCGACGCCCCCGGGGAGTCCCGGCGGCGATGATGAGGCCGGCATCGTCATGCGCGATATGACGAACCGGTACCTGGTGAACAACACCATCTGGGGAAACGACGGCGGCGTGCACTGCAATACCAGTCCGATGGCAATCTTCGTGATGGTGAACAACATCATCGGCGGCAACCGAAACGGCGCCGATGCGAATCTCCTGTGTGACGCGACTGCGGGGAGCACCACCATCACGAACAACGTGTTCCATGGCGACCGGATTCGCTACAACTACCCCGTCGAAACCTCGGCGGCTTTTTTCGCGCGCACCGGGTTCGGCGCAAACAGCCAGACGGCAACGCCAATGTTCGTCAATCTCGCGGGCAGTAACTTCGATTTGGCGGCTGGAGATACGGTTGCCACGGACAGGGGCGTCAGTCACGCCGTTTATGCCACATTCCAGTCGCTCTACGGCGTGAGCATCGCGTTCGATAAGAAGAGAGCTTCGCGTCCCCAGGGCGCGGCGTGGGATATCGGTGCGTTCGAACGCGGCGCCGGGCCGGCACCCATTCCCCCGGGAGTCCCGACGCGCCTCCGCATCGAACCCTAATCAGCCGCCGACCGCATCGCGCTATAATGAAAGGCTCTCTGTCATTCCGACGGACCGGACTTCCTCATATATATCGCTGTGGCTCGAATCTGTATTGTCTCACCCTTCGCCTATGGAGCGTTGACCGGCGGTCATCGAGGGCACGCGGGCGGCGTCGAACAGCAGACCACCATGTGCGCGCGATGGCTGGCAGCGCGGGGCCATGACGTCAGCCTGATCACCTGGGACGAAGGGCAGCGGGAAGGCGAAGTCATCGACGGTGTCCGCGTGCTCAAGATGCGGCGCCGGGAACAGGGTCCGCGCGGTCTCCGGTTCTTTCAGCGTTGGCGGAGTCTGACGTCGGCGCTCGCACGCGCGAACGCCGACGTCTACTATCAGAACTGCGGCGACTACGTCACAGGGCAGGTGGCGGCCTGGTGCGTGCACAATTCGCGCCGGTTCGTCTACTCCGTCGCAAGCGATCCGGATTGCGATCGGCGCCTGCCGAAACTGCCGATGTTGCGCGAGCGGTTTCTTTACCGATACGGTCTGACACACGCGAACAGCATCGTCGTTCAAACGAACAGCCAGCGCGCGAAGCTGGGCACCGACTTCCACCTTTCGTCCATCGCTCTTCCGATGCCGTGCCCCCTTCTGCCCGGGGCTGCGCACGAACAGACGCTCCGTGTTCCCCCCGACCCTCCCAGCGTTCTGTGGATCGGCCGCATCTCACCGGAAAAACGGTTCGACGTGATGCTCGACGTCGCAGCGCGGATGCCGGACGTGCAATTCGAGGTCGCGGGGAAGCCGGACGTGGACGACAGCTATGCGCGTGATCTCCTTGCACGCACGGACACGCTGAAGAACGTCAAAATGCATGGTCTCGTCCCTCGGGATCGGCTTCCGGCACTCTATCGGTCGGCGACGGCTTTGCTCTGCACGTCCGACTACGAAGGATTCCCCAACACGTTTCTCGAAGCCTGGAGCTTTGGAACGCCTGTCGTCTCGACGGTCGATCCCGACAGCCTCATCGAGCACGACGGCCTCGGCGTGCATGCGACCAGGGCCCCAGGAATCGTGGCGGCGCTGCGCCTGCTCATGGAATCCCCAACCCGGTGGCGCGCCTGTTCGAAGGCCGGGATGGAATACGTGCGCAGCCATCACATGCCGGACGTGGCGCTTGCGCGGCTGGAGAACGTTCTTCTCGAGAGCGAGCCCGCCGTCAGCACGGGCATCATCGTGCCGGCGGAGGTCGTCGCCGCGCCGGAAGCGTGCTGCAGCATCTGCTTCATCGCCCATCCCGCGTGGGGCGAGATGTCCGGCGGCACCAAGGGAGAGATCGGAGGTATCCAGCGCCAGCTGTCGCTGATGGCAAAGTGGTTCGCGGCGCGCGGCCACGAGGTGAGCATGCTGACCTGGGACGAAGGCCAGCCGGAGGAAGTCGTCATCGACGGTGTCCGCGTCATCAAGATGTGCCGCCGCGCCGAAGGAATCCCCGTTGTGCGCTTTCTTCATCCGCGGTGGACGAGCCTCGTGCGGGCGATGCGGCGGGCCAACGCGCAGGTGTATTACCAGAACACCGCGGAATACGTCACTGGGCAGGCAGCGCACTGGTGCCGCCGCAACGGTCGCACCTTCATCTTCTCGGTAGCCAACGACTGGGACTGCGAACCGGAGATCATCCAGAAGCTTCCGTTCCGCGAGCGAGAGCTGTACCTGTACGGCCTGAAGCACGCGGACGCAGTGGTCGCTCAGACGAAGAAGCAGCAGCGGATCCTGAGTCAGGCGCACAAGGTCAAGTCCAGCGTCATTCCCATGCCGAGCCCGCCCACCGGCGATGGATCGCACGCGGTCTTCCCGGACATGTCCTCGCCACGAGTCGTGTGGGTCGGACGCATCGCCCACGCCAAACGCCTGGAGATGCTGCTCGATATGGCCGAACTGGCGCCGGACATCACGTTCGAGGTCGCCGGGATGCCCGACCCTGCCGGTCCGTATGCCGAGGCGCTCGTCAACCGGGGCAACTCGCTCGCGAACGTGCGCATGCTCGGCAGGGTCGAGCGCCACAAGGTTCCCGAGCTGTACACGAGCGCCGTCTGTCTCTGTTGCACGTCGATCCACGAGGGTTTTCCGAACACGTTCCTCGAGGCCTGGAGCCAGGGCGTGCCCGTCGTCTCCACTTTCGATCCGGATGGACTCATCGCCGACCGCGGGCTCGGCGCCGTGTCGGACAGCGCCGAGGGCTTGCTGGACGAGATTCGCAAGCTGATGGCCTCACGCGAGGCGTGGTGTGCGGCTTCGAAGCGGGGGTACGAGTACTACGTCGCCAACCACTTGCCGGCGAACGTCGTGCCGAAGTTCGAGATACTGTTCCAGCAGCTGGCCGCGCACGTTTCGTCCTAGCCAAGAGGTCCAATGACCGTCAGCGGTGAGCGGTATGACATGAGATGGTTCGCGGGTCAGGCCCCACGCGCCGCCGCATCCTTCCGGCTTTTCTGCTTTCCGTACGCCGGGCTCGGCGCCTCGGTGTACCGGTCATGGGTCGGTGCATTTGGACCCGCTCTCGACGTGTGCCCGATTCAGCTCCCGGGCCGGGAATCACGTCAGCAGGATCCTCCATTCACCCGCATGTCGCCGCTGGTCGACGGCATCGTCGACGCGATCGCGCCTTACTGCGACGTCCCGTTCGCGCTGCTCGGCCACAGCCTCGGCGCGCTCATCGCATTCGAGGTGGCGCGCCGCGTCGAGGATCCCATGCCGCTTCAACACCTGTTCGTCTCCGCTCGTCGGGCGCCGCACCTTCCCGAGCGCTTCTCTTCGTTGTACCGCCTTCCGCAGGACGAGCTCGTCGCGGCCGTGCAGGCCCGTTACGACGGGATCCCGCGCGCGGTCCTCGAATGCGCCGACGTGATGGCGCTGCTCCTTCCCCGGCTGCGCGCGGACTTCGAAGTGCTCGAAACCTGGTCTTATCGTGCATCGAGTCCGCTCGAATGCCCTATCTCGGTATTCGGCGGCCAATCGGACTCGACCGTCCAGCTGTCCGAGCTGGAAGGCTGGCGTGAGCACACGTCCGGTGCTTTCCAGGTGCGGATCATTGCAGGCACTCATCTCTTTCTGCAATCGGCGGCCGAGCAGATGCGCGCCGCGGTCGCGACGGACCTGGCTGCCGGTGTCGCGCGAGGACTCCCGTGATGAACGAGCTCCTCGACCGCGCTCCCCGGTTGAACGGCTCCGACGTGCACGTCTGGGTTCTTCCACTGAAGTGTGATGCCGAGGCGGTGCCGGACCTCGAGCGCGCGCTGTCACCCGATGAGATCGCGCGTGCCGATCGCTTCGTGTTCGCTCATCTGCGCCGCAGGTATGTCGTGGCGCGCGGGGCCCTGCGCTTCCTGCTCGGCACGTACCTCGATACCGGGCCCGAGTCGATCACGTTCGCTTACATGGAACGCGGTAAGCCGGTTCTCGATGAGCGGCATCGGTCGCACCTGGTGTTCAACGTCTCGCATTCTCAGGAGCTGGCGCTGATCGCCGTGAGCACGGGGGGCGACCTCGGCGTTGACGTCGAGGCGTTGCGGCCGATGCCCGACGCCGCTGACATCGCCGAGCGCTTCTTTTCGCCCGTGGAGCGCGCAGCTCTCCGTGCGCTGCCCGCGGCATCCCGCGACGAGGCGTTCTTCGCGTGCTGGACTCGGAAGGAGGCCTACATTAAAGCCATTGGTGACGGCCTGACCTGCCCGCTCGATACATTCGATGTCTCGTGTGCCCCCGACGAGCCGGCGCGTCTTCTGGCGATCAGCCATGCGTCTGCACAGGAGACGAAGCACTGGAGCCTGATCGGATTCCGGCCGACAGACGGATACGTTGGGGCTGTTGCCGTCCGGCAGCCGGTCTGGTCCGGTGAGGCGATGGCGCCGGCCCTCACGCTCCACAGATTTCCGACGAGCCCGTCCGCCATGACGCCCAGGTGAGCGTCTCGCCGCGCCTTAGTGCTGGCCTTCCGTCCAACCGGTGAGTAGAGCCACGAGATCCCTTAGTGCCACGGGCGCGTGGATGCGATTGAGCGCCAGCCACTCGACCTTCGTCCTCTGATTGAATCCTGGGCGCGTGGTGAAGGCGACCTCGTAGCCGCCGCGCGCGACCGACTGGATCGCCGCGGGGCTGTGAGCGCCGCTCGGATATGCGAAGAACCGTGGACGCCGGCCCGTCTCGGTCTCGATTCGGTCCCGGCACCGGGTTACCTCGTCGTCGAGCTCGGACGGCGAGAGGAACGGCATCAGCGTGTGGTTGTGCGTGTGCCCGCCGATGGTGGTGAGCGGTGAGACGGTCCGGACCTCGTCCCACGTCATCACCTGCCGCTGAAGCGGCACCGAGTCTCTGCGCATGCCGAGCGCTTCGAGCGCGCTGTCCAGGAGCGGCGATCGGTCCGGCGCCGGCAACTGCTTCAATTCGTCCTTCCAGAGCCGCGAGTAGGCCTGCTTCGCAGCGCGATCCTCGATGGCCATCATGGAGCCGAGCGCCGGTATGGCCGCCTCACGCCGCGCGGTCATCGCCACGGCCGTGTCGAGCATGTCCCACCAGAACGGGGCGCCCTCATCGATGAAGCGGGTCGGCAGGAAATTGATAGCCGGAATCCCAAGCTCCTCGAGGATGGGATATGCCTGCTCGTAGTAATCCCGGTACCCATCGTCGAAGGTGACGACGACCGACGGACGCGGCGCGCTCGGCGGGTTCTCGATCCGATCGCGGAGAGCGGCCGGATCGACGACGTCGCAGTTTTCTTTCAGCCACTGCATCTGGGCCCGGAAGGCGACCGCCGGGATGTGCGTGAAGCGTTCACCCTGCGAGCCGATCCGGTGGTACGTCAGCGCGACGCACCCTGTGCGGCGGAAAGGCCGGGTCAGTTTCCAGATGAGCGGCGACTGAAGCAGACGCTTGGCCGCGTTCTTCATCGGCCTCAGGGCGCCGTGACCGGCCTCACCGCACGAGGCCGATGCTCTTCGCCGCCGATGCGGTAGATGATGGCGTCCGCGAATTGCGCAACGACTCGCGTGCCAAAGCGGGCGGGGTTGTCGAACTGACGGACGAAGTCGAATTCTGCTCGATTGTATTTCGCCTCGGCGGGATAACCGCGGAAGTGCACGAGGTACCGCGCGCCCATGCGGTCGGCGAGCTCATCGAGCTCGGCCACGCTCCGTATCCCCTGAGCAGAGTGCGGCAGTCGCGGCAGCCGCGCAACGGGATTCGCCGTCCAGAACGCCAGATCGGCACCGCGGTTCGTGAGGAGCACCTCCTCCGGCGCAATGTTCGTTCTGACCCAGGCGATTCCGTGGCTTGACGCGCCGGCATCGACGTAGTTGTACGGTGCGGCCCGCACTGCGGAGAGCACAGCGGCCGCCTCGGTCAGCACCCACACCGCGCACAGCCACCGCGCGAGAGATGAGCCATCCCTGGTACCTGATCGGGTTGATACGCAAGCCCAGCCTGCCACGAGCGCCAGCGCCCAGGGTGCGATCACCGTCAGGTACCGAGGCTCGATGTTCATCCCGTTCATCGCGGTAGCCGCGACCGTCAATCCCGTCGTGAACAGCCCAAACACCACGATGACGATCGTCGAGCCGAATCTGTCCAGACGGGCCGACGCGGGCGTCTCGCGGATCGCGGTGGACAGCGTGCGGGCGGCAATGGCGACGAGCAGCAGCAGGGCGACGACTTTTGCTGCGACGAGCGCCGCGAGCGGTCCATTCAACACGTCGGAATGGAGGAATGCCGCTGCCGTGGACTTCACCGCGCCTGGAAGCGACGACCAGAAGATATCGTCGCCGGGCCAGGGTTGGCCGAAGTGCCCGGACACCAGCTTATTGCGCGCGAACGTCATCGCGACGATCGCGGCAGCCGGCAAAAGGGCTACCACACACACGCGCAACGAGATGCGGCGGGCGAGCCAGGCCGCCACGGCGACCGTGCCGACCGAGGCGACACACGCCAGCCCCACGTAGCGCATCAGGAACGCCGTTCCGGCGGCGAGGCTCGCGGCAATCCACCAGCCCGTGTGTGACACATCACCCCGCGCGCGGAGTGCCCTGGCGCAGCACAGCAGTGAAGCCGTGGCGGCACACAGGAAAGGTATTTCTGTTGCGACGAGCGTGGAGTCGCGCGCGGGCGTCATCGACACGGCCGCGCAGATCGCGGCAGCGACGTGCGATGTCAGCATTCGCGTCCACATGAACATCATGACGAGCACGAGCGCGAACGACGTAAACACGACGAAGCGCGCGGACGTGACCGCGTCCAGGCCAGCTGCAATGCCGGCGGCGACGACGAGAGAGAATCCGGGCGGCCACAGCGAAGTGGCGGTCGGCAGCCGACCCGTCGTGTAGATGGGATCCCAGTAGGCCCAGCGGTGCAGGTAGCCGTCGCCGTCGGCGAGGCTGCGCGCCGCGTCGAGGTACGTCGCGCTGTCGGGATCGATGCCGCGTGTCCCCGCGCCGATGGCCAGCGCCGCCGCACACCATACGAACAGCACGGCGATCATCAGCGCGATGCCGGCACGCGCATGACCGTCGTTCTCCGCAGCGACGGCGCCGTGAGGCCGCAACTCGTGAGCTATACCCATGTCACATCGCTGCGAGCAGCAGCAGGGCTCCAATCGCAGCGACGATATAGCTGGCGGGATCCTTGACCGCAGCGACCACGGGGTCGTCCTGTATCCAGCCGCGGTGCGCCCTGAACCATGTGCGGGTGACCCAGTAAAGGACAAGCGGACAGAGTCCCCACAGAATGCGCGGCGTGCTGTACAACGCGGTGACCTCGTCGCTGCTGATATACAGGGCAAGCACCAGCACAGCGAGATACGCGGATCCGATGCCAGCCGCCTGCAACAGGCTCGCATCCTCGACGCGGTATCCCCGTCCTGACAGCGTCTGCTCACCCGGCGGCGCCGCCCTCAGTTCCGAGTAGCGCTTCATGACTGCAAGGCTCAGAAACAGGAACAGCGCGAACGGCAGGAGCCATTCTGAAATCACGATCCCGACGGCGACGCCGCCCGCAAGCACGCGAAACGCGTACAGACCGGCGAGCACCATGACGTCAAGTACCGGCTGTTTCTTGAGCCGGAACGAATACGCCGTCGTCACCACCAGATACAGGGCCAGCATGCCCGCAAACGACGCTGAGAGCATGCGAACGGCAATAGCAAACGCCGCAATCAGGAGCAGCGGGACCAGCGCCATGCCGGTTCCCACGCCGAGCTCGCCGGCCGCGAACGGCCGGTATCGCTTTCTTGGGTGTTGACGATCGCTCTGAATGTCGAGCAGATCGTTGAGGATGTAGACCGCCGACGCACACAGGTTGAATGCGGCGAACGCTGTGAGTGCCGTGCCAATCAGCGCCGGTTCCAACAGCCTGTGCGAGGTGATCAGCGGGACGAACAGCAGCAGGTTCTTCACCCACTGCTGAGGGCGCATGACCCGCACTATCGGGCGCAGCAGCCCGCGGCGGTGTGCCAGAACCTGTTCGACTGTCATCATTCGTCGCACCCGTCGCAGCAGCCGGCGCGATGGAGCCACGATGATCGCACGCCCTCCGGCCGTCCACGCTGGAATGTCCACATGATCGTTCCCTGCGTAGTCGAACATGCCGGTGCCGAACCGGCTGGTCAGGCAGGCTGCCTTCCGTTCTCCGCTGAGGTTCGTGCAGCCGTCGCTTGCGATCACTTCGCGCTCTCGCGACGGTCGC
>JANNJO010000428.1:0-60490 GCA_031395755.1 Acidobacteriota bacterium | reverse complement strand
GAGATCGACGATCTGTGCCTGAAGCTCCTCGCGCTGCACTCGCCGATGGCAGCAGACCTGCGCGCAGTGATGGCGGCCATCAAGATCAACAGCGACCTCGAGCGGGTCGGCGATATGGCCGTGAACATCGGCGAAGCCGCGCGGCGGTATACGGCGCATCCTCCGGTCAAGAAGCTGATCGACATTCCCCGGATGGCGACCACGGCGCAAACCATGCTGCGGGATGCGTTGGATTCCTACGTCCGAGGCGACATGGAGCTCGCCCAGCACGTGCTCGATGAGGATGACGTGCTCGACTCGCTGAAAACGCAGGTCTTCAGGGAGCTGCTCACCTACATGCTGCAGGACCCGACCACGATCGAACCGGCCCTGGACCTCATTCTGATCTCGCGCCACCTCGAGCGGATCGGCGACCACGCGACGAACGTCGCCGAAGACGTCATCTTCATGGTGTCGGGCCGCGACGTTCGACATCACGCGGCAGACCATCAGATCTAATAGAATATCGGGCTGTGTCTGCGCGCCCATGCGTGTTCTGCCGCCAGCAACCGGCGCAGCCGCCCTGGGCGCCTTTCTGCAGCCAGCGCTGCAAACTTCAGGATCTTGCCGGGTGGGTCGACGGTCGCTATCGCGTGCCGGCCGAGCCGGTTCGGCAAGACTCCGAGCCGGGCGACGGCGACACCGACGGTGCGACTGACGACTGACGACTGACGACTGATGACTGACGACTGATGACTGATACGCTGACAATTACCGACAACCGCACGGGCAAGCAGTACGAAGTCCCGGTCAAAGACTGCGCGATTCGCGCGACAGACCTCAAGCAGATCAAGGCAGGCCCGGATGACACCGGCCTCATGACCTACGACCCCGCGTTCCTGAATACCGCCGCCTGCCGCAGCGCCATCACCTATATCGACGGCGACAAAGGCATCCTCTGGTACCGCGGCTACCCCATCGAGCAGCTCGCGGAGAACTGCAAGTACCTGGAGGTGGCGTATCTGGTGCTGTTCGGGGAACTGCCGACCGAAGAGCAGCTGCACACCTGGACCGACGCCATCACCCAGCACACGCTGCTGCACGAGAACGTGAAGAAGCTCATGGAGGGGTTCCAGTACGACGCGCATCCCATGGGGATCTTCATCAGCACGATCGGCGCGCTGTCGACGCTGTACCGCGACGCAAAGCTGGTGTTCGATCAGGAGTCGCGCAACCGGCAGTGCCTGCGCCTGGTGGCCAAGGTGGCGAGCATCGCGGGCTATGCCTACCGCCACAGCATCGGCCGCACCTACGTGTATCCGGACAACGACCTGAGCTTCACCGGAAACTTCCTGAACATGCTGTTCAAAATGACGGAGCTGAAGTACCAGCCCAACCCGGTGCTCGAGCGCGCCCTCGATGTGCTGTTCATCCTGCACGCCGACCACGAGCAGAACTGCAGCACGACGGCGATGAGGACGATCGGCAGCTCGCATGTCGACCCGTACTCCGCCATCGCCGGCGCCGCGGCCGCGCTGTACGGACCGCTGCACGGCGGCGCGAACGAAGCGGTGCTGCGCATGCTCGAAGAGATCGGCAGCATCAAGAACGTGCCGGCCTTCATCACGCGCGTCAAGGCGGGCGACGGCCGGCTGATGGGCTTCGGCCATCGGGTTTACAAGTCCTACGACCCGCGAGCGAAAATCATCAAGCGGATTGCCGATGAAGTGTTCGAGGTCACGGGCAGGAACCCGCTGCTCGATATCGCGCTCGAGCTCGAGCGCATCGCCCTGCAGGACGAGTACTTCGTGACGCGCAAGCTCTACCCGAACGTGGACTTCTACTCGGGGCTCATCTATCAGGCGATGGGCTTCCCCAAGGATTTCTTCCCCGTGCTGTTCGCGATTCCGCGGACGGCCGGCTGGTTCGCGCAGTGGGAAGAGATGCTGCGCGACCCCGATCAGAAAATCGCGCGGCCGCGGCAGATTTACGTCGGGCCGAAGGCGCGGGATTTCGTACCCCGGGAGAAGCGGTAAATTGGTTCCAGGTTCTAGGTTCTGGGTCCTGGCGCTCATCGGCGTCGTCGCGTGCGCGACCAGCCCCGAAGCCCAGGGCCGGAAGCCAGAAGCCGTCTTCGATGCCGCCCGCGCGTACGAGCACCTGCGCCAGGTCGTGGCCTTGGGACCGCGGCCGGCGGGTTCTCCTGCCATCGAGCGCACCCGCGGCTATATCATCGAGCAGCTCACGACGGCAGGCGTGACGGTCGTTCGGCAGCCGTTCACGGCGAAGACCCCCATTGGCGAGATTCCGATGGTGAACCTGATCGCCACGATCCCGGGCGCGCGCAAAGAACGGATCGCCCTCGCCGGCCACTACGACACGAAGCTGTTCCGGGAATTCCGGTTCGTGGGCGCCAACGACGGCGGCTCGAGCACGGCGTTCCTGATTGAACTGGCGCGCGTGCTGAAGGGCCGGCCGAACGCGTTCACAATCGAGCTGATTTTTTTCGACGGCGAAGAGGCCACGCTGCGGGATTGGGGCGGGACGGACCACACCTACGGCAGCCAGTACTACGTGGATCACGCCCGGAACTCCGGAACGCTGTCCGGCCTGAAGGCCTTGGTGCTGGTGGACATGATCGCCGAACGCTCCCAGCGCTTCATCCGCGAGACCAATTCAACGCCGTGGCTCACCGACATCATCTGGACCACCGCCCAGCGTCTGGGTCACGGCGCCGTCTTCGTCAACGCGAACACGCCCATCGAAGACGATCACGTCCCGTTTCTGAAAGCCGGCGTACCGGCCACCGACATCATCGACCTCGACTACCCCGCCTGGCACACCGCCGGCGACACGCTGGACCAGACCTCGGCGCGCAGCCTGCAGATCGTCGGTGACGTCGTGCTTGGGTCGCTCGGACCGATCGAAGCGCGGCTGTCGAAATAATCAAACAGGAGATAAGGAGTTCAGGAGGTTTTGTTTTATTGACGTTGGATCCAGTACACGATGTCGGCGATCACCTGCGGGTCGACGTGGCCTGGACGGAAATATTCTTCGGGTTTCGAGTCGCCGATCCCGGCGATGAAGAGATGGTTCAGCGAGGGGTACGATTTCAAGGTCGCATAGCGGCGTCCGTCCACGGCGTTCTTCCAACCTTCGAAGTCAGCCATTCTCACCTGGTAATCGCGCTCACCTTGCAGGACGAGCATCGGAATTCTCAGCGACGCGGCCACCTCAGCCGACCGATAGGCGCGCAGATCCAACCAGTAGGCGGCCGGCATCGGCGCACCCATGACATCGATCGTCGCGTCGGCGCGCAGCTGAGGATCGCGGACCCGGCGCGCAAACTCTTCTGCTGCCGCCATCTCGCGCGACTCCGCCCCTTTCAGATACCGGACCTGCTCGAGAATGATGTCTTCAATCTGCCGGGTAGTGCCGGCCATGATGATGATGCCGCCGACCTTCGGATTGGCGGCAGCAATGCGCGGAGCGAGGGTCCCGCCGAGGCTGTGCCCGAGGACAAAGACTTTTCCGGCCGCGATGCCCGGCTGCGATGCGAGAACATCCACAGCGGCGCTCGCGTCCTCCGTCACCTCTTCCTTGACGGTGCCTTCCTTGAGCGGGACTAAGAGCGAGCGCTTGTCATAGCGGAGAACGGCGATGTTGCGGGATGCCAATCCCCACGCGAGATCCCTGAATACCTTGTTCGGTCCGATCGTTTCGTCGCGATCGTGAGGGCCGGAGCCATGCACGAGCACCACCGAGGGTACATGGGCTGGGCCTCTGGGCATCGACAACGTGCCGGGCAGCTTGAACGGGCCGACGCTGATCGGGATTTCAATGAAGGTTGAAGGATCGGCGTACGGCGGTGGCGTCCCCCCGGCCGCGGGGGGCGCGACGGGCAGGAAGAACAGGCCAGCGATCCTGCCGGCATCGTTGAACGCGAGGCGAATCAGCAGCGGCGCCTTTTCGAACGCCGACGTCAACTCGACGACGTAGACACCTTGCGCCGGCACCTCCCTTACCCGAACCGTCGTGATGCTCTGGAACTCGCCGAACTGCCCGATCACCGAGCCCCAGGCCAGGGCCAGTTTTTCGCGCGGCAGCCTCTGGGTCATCGTCTCGTCGAAGCGGGCGATGACCTTATCGAAGGAGCGTGTCGACAACTCCGCCACGGTCTCGCGCCCCGACGCCTCGAAATCCGGCGCAGCTGCCAGCGCAACGCCCGCGACGACAACACAAACCAGACAGGAGATCACGAGATCAGAAGCTTGGCTCTTGAAATACATTCTCCTAACCTCCTGAGCTCCTGTTTAAAATTTTTGTCGCTACCGGAACAACATCATCAGCAGTGCGATGAGAACCAATATCGCAAAGACGGCGTAGACGATCAGCGGCCGCCTGGTTTTTTTGACGACGTACGGCTTCGTCACCGGCTCTTCGACCGACGCGCCGCACCGGAAGCAAATCAGCGCCTTCTCGGCGATTTCGGTCCCGCACTCACGGCATTTCATCGGCGTCCGAGTATGGCACAATCGCGTCCATGATCCCGCTGCGCGACGTCATCCCGTCGCGAACGTTTCCCTTCTTTAACATCGCCTTCATCGCTCTCAACAGCGCCGCGTTTATCTTGGAGCTGTCGCTCGGCGATCGCGCGCTCGAGGCGTTCATGTACGTCTACGGCGTGGTGCCTGCGCAGTTCAGATGGCTGCCCGTGTTGACGTCGATGTTCCTGCACGCCGGCTGGCTGCACTTCCTCGGCAACATGCTGTACCTCTGGATTTTCGGAGACAACGTCGAGGATCGCCTCGGCCATGGACGCTTCGTGCTGTTCTATCTCTTCTGCGGCGCGGCGGCCTCGCTCGCGCACGTGTTCATGAATCCGCTCTCCACCGTTCCCACCATCGGCGCCAGCGGCGCCATCGCGGGCGTGATGGGTGCGTACTTCGTGCTGTATCCACACTCGCGGGTGCTTGCGCTCGTGCCGCTCATCATCATCTGGGAAATCATCGAGGTGCCCGCGATCCTCTTTCTCGGCATCTGGTTCCTGATGCAGTTCTTCAGCGGCGTGGGATCGATTGCGGCGGATGGGGGCGCGGACTCGGGCGGGGTCGCCTTCTGGGCTCACGTCGCGGGTTTCGTCGCCGGCATGGGAGCGGTGCTCGTGCTCCGCAGGCCGGCGAGCAAACAGTGGGCCTGAGCAGGGCAGTTACTTCGCCGATCGGATCTGCGCGGAGATTTTCGCAAGCTCGATGGCGAGGCGCTCGAATTCCTCTTCGTACTGGCCGGCAGGCATCTGGCCCTTGCGGCCTTTCAACTGCTCGATCTCCGTTTCGAGGGTGATGCGGCGCTTCTCGAGCCCGGCAAGGGCGGCGTTGGCCGACGTCGCGGCGGGCGGCGGGTCGAGAAACGTCGTCTTGGCCAGCACGCCGTTCGAGCCGTCGTCGATAATCGATCGCTCGGTCACCAGCGTGCCTTTCGAATCGAACGCCTGCTTCACGGCCTGCCCGGCGTACGTGAACGCCTCCCAGACAGACAGGCGGCCGTTCTTGTCGTTGTCGGCGTTCGCGACCTGATCCAGCGCCTCGATGAAGTACTGCGGGAACATCGTGGCGTATTTCTGCGCGGCAGAATCGGTCGCCGCGATGACGATGCGGTTCTTCCCGGCCAGCGCCGGCACGAACTGGAAGCTCGAGCTCGTGGTGTTGACGAACACCAGGCGCGCCGGATTGCCGTCCAGCGCCGCCTTCCACTCCTTCGAGTCCATATCGGGACCGACGAGGTTGAATTTCGCCACCGTCCCGTCGAACGTACCGTGCCCGATCAGCACCACGAGCAGCGTGTCGTCCGCAGTGAGCCGCGGCTTCAACGCCGCGAGGGTGCGCGTCAGATTCTCCCTGGTTGCCGAGGTGGGAGCCGTGCCGTTCTCAGACAGCGCGGTGATGCGATCGGCTGCAAAGCCGAAACCTTTCTGCAACGTGGATACAAGCGACGACACCCACCCCTTTTGCGCTTCGGCGAACTTCTCGCTTCCGGATACGCCAGACACGATGACGGCGAACCGCTCTTCGGCCAGGGCGGGCGCCGGCAGCGCCGCAACAGCGAGCATCGCCAGCAGAGCGGTGCGGGCGAGGTTCACTGGCCCACCACCTTCAGCAGGAGATCCTGCGCGCGCGGGTACCCAGGCGCGACTTCGATGGCGGCGAGGACTGCGCGCCTGGCCTGCGCCTTGTCGCCAAGCGCGAGATAGCTCTCCGCGAGATCGGAGTGCGCCGACGCGGGGTCGAGCGACCCCGAGGCGATGGCGGCGCGGAATTCCCGCGCGGCCGTGCGCGAGTCCCCCGCCTGCAGCTTCAGGCGTCCCAGCAGTGTGTGGTTGGCCGCATCGAACGGATCCAGCTGTGCAACGCGCTCGTAAGCGGCCATCAAGCTCGCCGACGGTGCGGCAGCTTCCTGCAAGTGCCTGGCCAGCAGGCGAGCCGAGTCCAGGTCCGTGTTCGCGTGCTGGAGCACCTTCTCCAGCTCGCTGATGGCGCGGGCGCGATCGTTCCGCTGCAGCGCCATCTGCGCCATCATCGTGTGCGGGCTTTTCGGCCCGGTCGCCATCGGCACCATCTGCGCCGCACGCTCGAGGACCGTAAACGCTTCATCGAGGCGGCCGGACTTCCAAAGGAACTCGCCCATCGCAACCTGCGCCTGAAAGCTGTCCGGAAAGGCCGCGGCTATCGCCTCGGGGTTGCCCTTTCCCGGCTCCAGCTCCTTCGGCGGGGTAAGCGCCTTCACGACCGCGCCGTACCTGGCCGCCAGCACTTTGTCGAAGTCGGCCTGCAGCTTGTCGATCTCGACGCCCAACCCCGCTTTGAGCGCCGCCTCCCCCTCGAGCCCCTCTCCGTAGGTCACGAGCAGCTTGCGAAGGGCGGCCATGCCGTAGGTCTCGACGATGTGCTCGGTGAGAATGGAGGCCTCGTAGTACGCCAGTGAGATCTTTTCGGGATCCTGGAAAGCCGCGTTCAGCTCTCGAAGGCTCATGTGCTTGCCCTGGCCGTACGCCATGGCGAAGGTGAGCTCGCCTTCACGCCCCCAGGCCGGAGAGCCGAGCTTTTCCTCGTAGGTCGAGATGCCCTCCGTCAGCCAGCGAGGCACACGCTGCTTCGACAGTTGCAGCGTCATCACGTGCGCCAGCTCGTGCCAGAGGGTTGGCGCCCAGTTGAAATCTCCCGGCGGCCGCGCCCTCGGCGAGTCGAGTGTTACGACGCGCCCGAAGCAGGCGCCGAGCGCGCCGATCATGCCGGGCAGTCCGACGGTACGCACGGCGAAGTCGTCGTGCTTGGGGAACATCTCGATCAGAATCGGGCCTGCCGGCGTGAATTGATACTTCTTCGAGAATGTCTCGAGCGCGTGCTGCGCGAGCGGCAGCACGTACTCGCGCATGACGGGCATCTCACTGGGATGCAATTTGACGACGAGGTTGCCCTCGGTGATGGTCTCGAACTTCTCGAGCGAATCGAGCATCGTCAGGAGGTTGAACGTCGTCTGATCGAACTTGTCGATGGCGAATGCCCTCTCGAGCACGGTGCGCGCTTCAGCCTCGTCGCCCGTTCGCAACAGCTGCACGCCAAGCGCCGAGAGCGTGCGCACGTCGTTGGGATCGATCCCCAGCGACTTGCGGCTCAACGCGACCGCTTCGTCGAACCGATAGTTCGCCGCCGCCAGATCGCCGGGCACGCGATACGCATCGCTGAAGCGCGGGTTGATCTTCAGCGCAGCCGCGGCCTCCTGTTGAAAGTCGCTGTGGCGGTCTTCGATGTACGCGACCGCCCCGCTCAGCGCCAGCGCGTCGAGGCCGAGAGGATTGATGGCCTTCGCCTTCGCGATCGACGCTTTCGCGGCCTCGCGATCGCTCTTGTCGAGCTGAAGCTGCGCCATCAGGAGGTGGCCGGCCACGACATCGGGATCGAGCGCCAGCGCCTGCTGCACGGCCTTCGCCGCAGCCGGCGGGTTCACGTCCAGCAGCGCCTGGGCCATGCCTAACAGCGCCGGGATCCACTTGTCGTCCGCCTCGAGCGCGTCCTGAAAAGACTTTGCAGCTTCGGCGTTGTTGTGAACCTGCAGGAACAGTTCTCCCCAGCCGGTGTGAACGGCGGGGTCTTTTGGAGTTTTTTCCGACGCGATGCGATAGGCGTCGTTGGCGAGCTGGAACTCCCCGAGCGCACGGGCCGCCCGGCCCATACGCGCGTACTCCGAGGAGGACGTGCGCGTTCCGGCTTCCATGTTCGAGACGCGCTGGAGCAGCGGGCGCGACTCGTCGCGGCGCCCCATCATCTCGTAGAGCAGCCCCAACTCGAGGGCCGCTTCACCCTCCGGCGTGCGCACCGCCATCGGCTGCAGAAGCGCTTCCGCCTCGGCATATTGACCGCGGTTGATCGCGGCACGCGCCTTGACGACCGTGGGATCGATGGCGCCCTGGGCGTACGCCACGCGGCTCGCCCGGCCGTCGGACACCGTGCCGATGGCCAGCGCCACGGCGAGGAGTCGAAACAGCGCGCCGCGCCAGAACCCTGATTTCATGGAGAGCATTGATTATGCGCGATTGCCGCGGTTGTCGTCGTCCGGATCGTCGTTGCCCTGGGGCGTCTTCCCCTGTTCGTCCACGAACACCATCGACTGGTGCGACGGGATCTCGAACCGCTTGCTACAGGCCTTGCAGACGACGTCATCGTCCAACCTGATGAGATAATCGCGGAGCTTGGCGTACAGCGCGCGATCGCGGGCGTCAGCGCGGGGCGGCAGCGATGGCTTTTTCGTGCGACGCATCCAGCGCACCATGTACTCGTTGCGGCGCTTGCAGCGGGGGCAGGAATATTGAGCAGGCTTCTGCTCAGGGCGCTCGGTAAAAAAGTCCCGTTCATCCATGAGCCCATCATATCCCATCGTCTTTTACGTGTCGGGGCACGGTTTCGGCCACACGTCGCGGACCATCGAAGTCATCCAGGCGGTCCTTCGCCGCCGGCCGGACGCCGCGATTGTTGTAAAGACGCCGGCGCCCAGACGCCTGTTCGAACGCGCGCTGGCGGGTCGAATCGAGTTCGCGGAGCTGTCATGCGACACCGGCATGGTCCAGATCGACAGTCTTCATATCGACGAAGCTGAGAGCATCAGGCAGGCACGGGCGTTTCAGGCAGAGCTGCCGCACAAAGCCGAGAGCGAAGCCGCATTTCTTCGGCAGGCGGGCGCGCGAGTGGTGGTCGGCGATATTCCGCCGCTGGCCTTTGCGGCGGCGGCCGCCGCCGGTGTACCTGCGGTGGCGATCGGCAACTTCACGTGGGACTGGATCTACGAGGGGTACCCGGAGCAGTCGCCTTTCGAGCTCTCGCAGGAGATTCGCGCAACCTACCAGAAGGCGACCAGGGCGCTGCGGCTCCCCGCGTCCGGAGGTTTCGCGGGACTCGAGCGCGTCACGCGCGACATCCCTTTCGTCGCCCGGCAATCGCGGCGCGAACCGGATGAGGTGCGGCGAGCGCTCGGCCTGCCGCCGCGCGCAGGGGACAAGCCGCTCGTCCTGATGTCATTCGGTGGGTACGGATTGGCGGACCTCGAGAGCAGCAGGGTCGGCGCGCTGCGAGACTACCGCATCGCGACGACCGACCTGCCCACCCGCGATCATGCGATCGAACTGGCGCCGGGGGTGCTCTATCTGTCGGAGCAGCAACTGCACGCCGACGGGTATCGGTACGAAGATCTCGTCCGCGCCGCAGATGTCGTCGTGACGAAACCCGGCTACGGGATCATCAGCGAATCGATCGCCAACGATACGGCCATCCTCTACACGTCGCGCGGCCGCTTCGTCGAATACGAGGTGCTCGTGCGAGAGATGCCGCGCTATCTCCGCGCGCAGTTCATCGAGCAGGAGGACTTGCTGAAGGGGAACTGGGCGCCGGCGCTCGAGGCGCTGCTGAGCCAGCCGGCGCCGCCTGAAACACCCGCGCTGAACGGCGCTGACGTCGCGGCGGATGAGATCCTGGCGCTAGGTTCTAAGTTCTAAGTTCTCTTCCCTCCGCCCTCTGCCCTCTCTGCGTCAGAACCGAATGTGGTGGACCCAGGCCGGCGGCACGTTCGGCCAGACCCATTCTCGGGCGAACTCTTTCTCGCCCAGCACTCCTTCGATGGCCTCGCCGACCCCTTTCAGCCGATCGCGCTCCAGGCCACCGCTTACGAACATCTTTGCCGGGCGGATCAGGATGTACTGAAAAAACGAGAGAACCCCGCCCGGCTTCAACAGCTTCGAGTAGGCTTGAAGGATGTCGCGGACGTTTTCAGACGAGAAGTTATTGAGCGGGAGACCCGAGATGACGAGATCGAACTGCCCGTCATTGCCCAGCGGGCCGAGCTCCTGCACCGATCCTTCCACGAGGTGGCAGCGGTTGGCGGCGTCCCGGAACGACGGCTTCTCCTTGAAGGCGCTGCGCAGGTGCGCGGCAAACATCGGATTGAGCTCGACCATCCAGAGCCGATCGTCCTGACGCAGCCGCTCGATAATACAGCCCGTGACCGCGCCCGTTCCCGGTCCGGCTTCAAGAATTTTCTGCGGAGCGTTGCCCTGACCGACGTGGCGGCACAGCGCGTTGCCGAGCGCCCGCCCGCTGGGAATCAGCGACCCCGTCGTCTCGTGATTACGAAGGAACTGGGTAAGGAAGGTCTGGTAATCCGATAGTCGGTTCATTGCCCATTTGGACAAATCACGAGCGACCAGATTCTTGGAACGTTCACCTTTTCGATCGACTCGGCGTGCAAACCGGTCTGCGCGAGAAACGCCGGAAGATCGAAATCCGATTTGAAGCCGAGGTGCAGGGTCAGCGGCGCGATCGCGCGCTCGATTCTCGACGGAATCGGGTTGTCGCTCAGAAAGTGATTGAGGAACACGAGCCGCCCACCCGGCCGGCAGACCCGCCTCATCTCGCGGGTCACCGCCAGCGGATCGGGTACGCAGTTGATGAAGTACGGCGCGTAGACGATGTCGAATGAATCGTCGGGAAATCTCAACTCGGTGGCGTCCATCTGGATGAGCCGGACGTGGCTCAGGTTGTACTGCGCCACGCGCGTGCGGGCGCGATCGAGCATCCCTTCCGAGAGATCGATCCCCGTCACCGAGCAGCGCCGGGGATAGAGCGGCAGGCTGATGCCGGTGCCGACGCCGACTTCAAGAATCTGATCCTCCGGGCTGATCGCCATGCGCAGGATGGCTCTCGCGCGGCCAGGATGCAGTGGAAGCCAGAAAAAGAGATCGTACACCGACGCCATTTTCTCGTAGACGCCTTCGACAAACGACGTCTCGAGCGAGATGGCCGACAACGAGCGGGTCGCCGCGTCGCTGCCCGCGAAGTCCTTGTCGTAGTTCGGTTCTCGCGGAAAAAGCAGCGCCATACCCCTCCGGTCAGGACTATATATCAGATTGTCAGGTGTTCGTGAGCGAGGGTGGTGCCGTCGACAACGAGATAGGAATCGGACACCACCGCGAGCCCGATGGAGGGGACGTGCTGGCGCTCGGCCGCCGTGTACCTGTGATGATGCCCGAAGAGGTGCAGCCGGGGACGCATGGCCGACAGCACTTCGTTGATTTGTGTCTTTCCCGCGTCCTTGACGCGCGCCAGCGGAAACGGCCGCGGCGCTTCGTGGGATAAGAACACGTCAACGCCCGAGAGCGCTTTGCACGCCTCGACTTCCTCCTGCACAAAATGACGGCGCCGATCGTCACGCGCGGTCAGACGCCGCAGGTCAGTGGCCGGCTTGTCGTACCACGTGGGCGCGAAGGTGCCGCCGAGGCCCGCGATCGTCAGACCGGATACCTGGACGGCATGTGCATTGGGAATGTAGAACAGGTTCGGGATGGTCCCGGACCCTGAAGGCTGAGCCGCCACGAAGTCGAAGTCTTCGTTGTTGCCTTTGATCCAATACAGGGGCGCGCGCGGCCGCGGATACTCGCCGTTTTCGTCGGGAAGATCTCCGGGGCACAGCCAGAAGGCCACCTCCGGGTGGGACGCCATCACACGATCGAGCGCCTCGAAGTCTCCGTGAATATCGCCGACTGCCCCGAAGGTCACTTATCTCTGCGCTGGAGTGGGTGCGTCGGCAGGCACCGGGACGAGAAGATCCGTCTTGTCCCAGATGAAGTCGCTCTTGTTGTAGACCGCAAGCTCGTAATCCTTGCCCATGAAAATCGCCGACACCGGGCACGCTTCTTCGCAGTACCCGCAGAAGATGCAGCGCGTTTTGTGAATCTGGTAGGTCACGGCGTAGCGCGGCCCCGCCATGACCGTGCCGTCGTTTTCAGCTGCCTCGAGGTAAATCGCGTCTGCCGGGCACGCAACCGCGCACAGCCCGCACGCGACGCATTTCTCCAGGCCGGCCTCGTCGCGCATCAGTACCTGCTTGCCTCGCCACTTGGGAAACATCGGCACTTTCTGATCGGGGTAGTTCACGGTGACCGAAGGCTTGAACATGTACTTGAAGGTCGTCGCGAACCCGGTGATCAACGCGCCGGTGTTCTCCAGAATCTGCTTAATCATGCTCCCAACATTGTAAGCCACAATGGGTTAAGCTCTTCCCTGTCGGGCATGCCAGAGCCGAAATTCCTTCCGGCCGATCAGATTCTGCTGACGACGCTGGTCGTCAAGATCACGATCGTCGCGGCCCTCGCGACGATCCTCGTCCGGTATCACCGCTTCCGACACATTCTCATTTCGGAGCGGCGGGCATGGCCTGAGCGGCTGCTGTTCGCGGTCAGCCTCGGAGTGCCGCTCGCGGCAGGCGTGGCCTCGCGTGTCCTGCTCCACTACGACGCGGCCGATCTGACGCTCGAAGGCGCGTTCCTGGCCGGACTGATTGCGGGGCCCTACGCCGGCGCCCTCGTCGGGCTGATGGTGGCCACGCCCGCGCTGCTGAACGGGGAGTTCATCGCGCTGTTCTTCGCGGTCGGGTGCGGCTTCGCGGGCGGCGGACTCCGCGAGGCGTGCCCCAACAAGGAAGAGATCTGGCACTTCTCGCCGTTCGTGTTCACCAAGCTGCATCGGCATGTCTGGCGCATGGTCAAGACGGTGAGCGTCGACTGGGCCGTCATCCTCCTCCTCGCGCCCGTGATGCTCGAGTTGCTGCGGCAGGCGCTGGGCTGGCGGTTCAGCGTGGAGCGTCTCTTCTTCCTTCACATGGAGGACATGTCGGCGTGGTGGATCTTCCTGGTGGTGCTGACGACCGTGTTGTGCGTGGCCACCCCCATCAAAATCTGGAACAACGCGCGCATCGAGCATCGCCTGGAAGAACAGGAAAAGCTGTTGCTCACGGCGCGCGTGGAAGCGCTGGCGAGCCAGATTAACCCGCACTTCCTCTTCAACACCCTGACGTCCATCCAGTCCCTCATCCGATCGGACCCGGAGACGGCCCGGACCGTCATCGTGAAGCTCTCGGGGCTGCTGCGGCGGCTGCTGCGCAGCGGCGATCATTTCGTCACGCTCCGCGAGGAGTTGGAGTCGATCGACGAGTACCTCGATATCGAGGTCATCCGCTTCGGGCCCCAGCTCAAGGTCGAAAAGCAGATCAGCCCCGACACGCTCGATGTGATCGTGCCGAGCATGATCCTGCAGCCGCTCGTCGAGAACTCCATCAAGCACGGGTTCTCGCGCAAGGTCGGCGGCGGCCGCATCATCATCCGCAGCGTGCGTCAGAACGGACATGCGATCCTCGAGGTCGAAGACGACGGGCTCGGCATGACCGACGAGCGCATGGGCACCGCGCTCACCGACGGCATCGGACTCAGCAACGTGAACGAGCGCCTCAGCGTGATCTACGGCGCCGCCTATCGCGTCAGAATCACGAGCGTACCGAACCTCGGCACCATCATCCGGCTGGAAATTCCTGACATGACCTCTGCCGAGAGGATCACGGCATGACAGCTGGTAGCTTCTTATGTCATTGAAAGCCATCGTCGTCGACGACGAGCAGCTTGCCCGCGAAGAGCTGTGCTACATGCTCGAGCAGATGGGCAGCGTCGAGGTCATCGCGCAGGCCGGCAACGGCCTCGAGGCCGTCGGTATGGTCGAGCGCCTGGCGCCCGACGTGGTGTTTCTCGACGTGCAGATGCCGGGCCTCAATGGTTTCGAAGTGGCGCATCGGCTCATTCAGAACGGGAGCTCGCCGAATATCGTGTTCGTCACGGCGTTCGATCGCCACGCGATTGAAGCGTTCGAAGTGAATGCCGTGGATTACCTGTTAAAACCTGTCGAGGCGGCCAGGCTCGAGAAGGCCGTTGAACGGGCGCGCCAGCGGGTGGTGCCGACCAACGACGCCCCGCTGGACGGCCAGATCGAGCGCATCGTGCAACTCATGTCGGAGCGGCAGAGCAAGCGGGAGCGCGTCGCCGTCAAGGTCGGCGACCGGTTTCTGCTCGTCCAGGCCGAAGAGATTATCTATGCCTCGCTGACGGACGACTCGATTAACATAGTAACCAGCCAGCTGGCGGGGACCTCTAACTTTAGAACGCTGGATGAGCTGCAGGCGCGACTCGACCCTAGCATCTTCTGGAGGGTCCATCGGTCCCACCTGGTTAACATCAACAAGGTCAAGGAGATAGTCCCCTGGTTCAGCAGGAATTACATCCTCAGGATGAAGGACGCGAAGGCGACGGAGATCCCGGTGAGCCGCGCTCAGACGAAGCGGTTACGGGAGTACCTGCGGTTGTAACCGCCTCGACGTCGCTCGGGGCAGGCCCCCGCATCCAGCTCGGCGAGGCCGAACAGCTGCATCTGGGCATGGAGCCCGCCCTGGCCGGCGACCCGTCAGCGGGATCGGTCGTCGCTCCCGTCATCGTCACCGTGCCGGTGCCTGCCGACCCCGCGGCCCGGTCCAAGACCGCGGAGCGGCTGCAGCTGGTCCGCGACGAGCTCGTCGCCTGGTTCAAGACACTGGCGTCGGCAGCGGTGTACGCCACACTGATCGTCACCTTCGGCTTCCAGGTCGCACGCGTCGAAGGCATGAGCATGGCGCCGACGCTCGAAGATCAGGATCGTCTGATCGTCAACAAGCTCGCCTATCGCATCGGCGAGCCGCATCACGGCGACATCGTGATGCTGTACTACCCCATCGATCCCAACAAGTCGTTCGTCAAACGCGTGATCGCCGAAGAAGGCGATACGGTGCGCATCGTCGACGGCAACGTGTTCGTCAACGAATCGCCCATGAAAGACGACTTCGTGCCGGAAGACTACCGGGCGCACGACGATTGGGGCCCGCAGGTGATTCCCGAAGGCTACTACTTCGTGCTCGGCGATCACCGGAACAACAGCTCAGACAGCCGCCACTGGGGCTTCGTGCCGAAGCGCTACATCATCGGGAAGGTGCAAATCCGCTGGTGGCCGATACCGACCGCACGACTTTTCTAACCCGCGACTCCCGCTACCGCGAAGTCCGGCGCGTCCTCCTCCGCATCCTTCTCCTCAACCTGGCCGTCGCACTCACCAAGGTCGCCTTCGGCCACCTGACCGGCTCGATCAGCATTCTGTCGGATGGGTTCCACTCCCTGACCGACGGCGCGTCGAACGTCGTGGCGCTCGTCGGTCTGCGGCTCGCGAACAAGCCGCCTGATGCCAATCATCCCTACGGCCACCGAAAGTTCGAAACGCTCGCAGCCGCGGCCGTCGCGCTCTTCCTCCTCGTGATCGTCGTCGAAATCGCGCAGTTGGCCTTCGCCAGGTTTCGGACCGGCGGCGCGCCGTCCGTCACAGCGGCCAGTTTCGCCATCATGTTCGCCACGCTGGCCATCAATATAGCCGTCGTGCGGTTCGAACGCGGGGCCGGCCGGCGTCTTTCCAGTGAGCTGCTGCTCGCCGATGCGCGCCACACGCAGAGCGACGTGCTGACGTCGATTGCGGTCATCGCCGCGCTCGCGGGCTCGGCCATCGGGTATCCCATTCTCGATCCGCTCGCGGCGGTCGTCATCATCGGCTTCATCGGCTATGCGGGCTTCACCATCGCGCGCGATGCCGCCAAGATTCTGTCGGATGCGATTGTGATTTCCGAGGACGATGTCCGGCGGGTCGTGCAAAGCGTGCCCACCGTGCTTGGCTGCCACCACATCCGTTCCCGCGGCTCGGCCGACCACGTCTTTCTCGATCTCCACGTCTGGCTGGATGGCGCGACCCCGCTCACCGATGCGCACGCCGTGTCGCACCAGGTGAAGGATCTCCTGATGGAACGTTATCCGCAAATCGCGGATGCAATCATCCACATTGAACCGCCACCGAAGGAGTCGTCAGTCAGCAGTCGTTAGTCGTCAGTCTCAGTCAGCAGTCAGTAGTCCCAGTCAGCAGTCGAGAGTCTCCGTCGGTACTCACTTCCTGGCCTTACGCCTTACGACTGCCGACTGCCGACTCCGAAGGTACTCCCCCGAGCGTCCTCCCCGTTTCTCGAGCACGCAGATCTCCCCGATGACCATTGTCTTGTCGATCGCTTTCAGCATGTCGTAGATCGTGAGCGCTGCGATGGCCACCGCCGTGAGCGCTTCCATCTCGACGCCGGTTCTCGCGGTCGTCCGCACCCGGGATTCAATCGTGTAGCCGTTCTTCACACGGGTGATTTCGACGTCGACGTGCGAAATCGGCAGCGGATGGCAGAGAGGGATCAAGTCGGACGTGCGCTTGGCCGCGACGATGCCCGCAAGCCTGGCGGTTTGGAGCGGGTCCCCTTTCTTCACCTTACCGGCACGAATCGCGCGCAACGCTGCCGCGCCGACGCTGATGCGGCCTCGAGCGACCGCTTCGCGCGCCGTCTCCGCCTTGTCCCCGACGTCCACCATGCGGACACGCCCGGACGTGTCGACGTGTGACAGTTGCCGGGGATCAGGGCTCGGGGGTTTGGGATTAGTTCTGCGTCGCCGTGGCAGTCGTCGCGCCTCACGTCTTTGTACCGCCATAATCTAATCCCTAATCCCTAATCCCCAATCCCTAATCCCTACTCTTCCTCTTCCTGCGCAAGGTAGAACGACAAGCTTTCGAGCGAGACGGTCAGATCGACGCTCTTCAATTTCACATCGTCGGGGGCTCGCAGCGTTCCTGGTGAAAAGTTCAGGATCGCTTTGATGCCGGCGGCGACCACCTGATTGACGACGTGCTGGGCCGAGTCGGCGGGGACAGCAATGACGGCGATGGCGATTTTCTCGCGCGCCGCGATCTTCCGGAGATCCTTGATGTCGAAGATCGGCACGCCCGCCCGCGAACGCTGCCCGACCTTCGACGAGAGCGCGTCGAATAACGCGACCATCTGGAATCCTTCCTGACGGAAGCCCGGATAGTCCGCGAGGGCGAGGCCGAGGTTCCCCGCGCCGAGTATCGCGACCTTCAGCCGTCGCTCGAGTCCCAGGATCTGCCGAAGATGCTGCTGCAGATCCTTGACGTAGTAGCCGACCCCGCGGACGCCGAACTCGCCGAAATTCGCCAGGTCCTTCCGAATCTGCGCCGCGTTCAGGTGGAACTGGTGCGCCAGCGACTGCGACGACACGGTCTTCACTCCTGCCGCATCCAGAGAGTTGAGGCATCGGAGGTACACCGAGAGGCGATTGGTCGTGAGCTCGGAGACCTGGTCGCTGAGTTGTTTGCGTTTGATCGCCAATTTCACAAGGATTTTATAGCGGTTCCAGTCGGAACAGGTACAATCGAAACAGTCGAGACCGACAGCCCATCATGCTGCACGCACGCCTGCGGACTGCCTTCTGGATGGCGGTTGCCGCGCTCTTCATCTGGAACGCCGGGAACCCCCATGCCCAGCCGGCGCAGCGCCGGGGGACGACGGCGGGGGCGCTCATCGCGTTCGCCGGCTTTTACCTGGGCCAGCCGGTCGTCGTACGGGGCACGCTGGCCACACGCGATCAGCCCGTGCTGCTCTCCGCCACGATTGACCGATCGATTCCGTTGATTTTCAGCGGGCCCTCCCCCATAGACGGGCCGGTCGAACTGCGCGCCAGCTTCTGGGACGTGGGACGGATGCAGCGTGAGGATCCGCGGATCGTGACGCTCGGCCTCGACCGACTGATCCCGAACGGGCTGCAGGCGACCAACTGGCCACGACCGGGTGAAGTCGTCGCGCTTGCGGTCACCGACGCGATGTCGGTCAAGCCGTTGGAGGGGGAGCCATCGCTCCGACAGATTGCGCTCGATCCGGCCAGCTACGCCGGCAAGCGCGTGACAATCACGGGGCAATTTCGTGGCAAGAACCTGTACGGCGATTTGCCGCAGGGGCCGGGCCTCAGCCAGTGGGACTTCGTTCTCCGGGCTGCCGATTCGGCGGTCTGGGTCACTGGCCTTCGCCCGCGCGGAAAAGGCTTCAACCTCAACCCAGGTGCCCGCGTGGACACGGGCAGCTGGCTCGAAGCCACGGGCATTGTCAAAGAGGGCAAGGGGCTCGTCTGGATCGAAGCGCAGCAGCTCGCGCTGACCAAGGCGACGCTCGAGATGAAAAACGCGGAGACGCCGCCGATTCCGCAGATGGGCCCACCCCCCGACGTGATTTTCAGCGACCCGGGCGACGGCGAACTCGACGTGCCGCTGAAGGCGCCGATCCGCGTGCAGTTCTCGCGCGACATGAATCCGGACACGTTCACGGGGCGCGTCCGCTGGAGCTTCGCGGCCTCCGACGCGGTGAACGTGGGCGCCACCACTCCGCGCGAAGCTCCCAGGACTCCTGCATTCAAGTACGACCGAGCGAGACGCGCGCTCGAAATTTCTCTCGACATCGACGCGTCGGCCCCGTACCGCGACGTCCTGGTTGAATTACTCGACGGAATCGCCGCCACCGACGGCGCGAAGCTCAAGCCGTGGGTGCTGACGTTCGCCTTCGGCGCGAAGTGACCGGTCCTTGCGCCAGCAACTCCTCCACCCGGGTTCGCACCAGGTCGGCGAGCCTCTCCCGATCTGACATCTCCATACCGCGAGTCTCGACGGGCGCGCCAATCCGAACACTGACGTTCGTCGGCCTCACAATCCAGCTCCCCTTTCTCATCGATGCGGCCCCCCCCTGAATCGCGACCGGCACGACCGGCACCTGGGCTTTGAGTGCCATCAGAAATGGGCCGCGCTTGAACGGCAGCATGGCGCCCGTTCGGCTGCGTGTGCCCTCGGGAAATGTGAGGAACGAGTTTCCATCTCGCAGCGATTGGGCGGCCTGATCGATCGCGGCCATCGAGTGCTCGCGGCTGCTCCGATCGATCGGCACGAAGCCGCCGAGTAGAAACACCTTGCCGAGAAGCGGCAGCTTCGTCAGCTCGCGCTTGAACAGCACATGCAGCCGCGGGTGCAATATTTGGAACAGGATCGGCGGATCGACGTTGCTTTGATGGTTGGAGCAGAAGACCACCGCCTGTCCGGCTGGAAGGTGCTCACGGCCCGCAACGCAGGCGCGGATGCCGGCGAGGGAGGTGCCGAGGGCAACCCCCCAATGTCCCAGGACGTACAGCAGGTTCTTCCAGCGAAAAGCAAGCGCGAGCGCGATGCCGATCGGCGCTGCGATGGCGACGTAAAGGGAGACCGCCACGTAGGCAGCGACGGAGCGGATGGCGGCGACCGTGGACGACATGGGAGCGTCGAGAGCGTACAGCAAAAAGGGCGGTGATCCGGAAATCACCGCCCCTTTGCATTCACTTCGGGCTCACGCCGGACATCACTTACGAGGCGCGCGCGGCCCTGCGTGCCGGCGTACGCGGCGCTGGAGTCGCCTTGGCGGCTTTCGCGCGCGCGATGGCGCGCGTGCGCGTCGTGAAGCTCCGCTCGAGCGCTTTCTCGACGCGGCCTTCGATCGATTCCGACGTCTCGCGCATGACCTCGGAAATCTCCGAGACGATGAGGAACTTCGCCCGATCGAGCATGCGCTTCTCGCGGAACGACAGGCTCTTGGATCGGCTGAGCAGCGTCAGGCTCTTCAGCACATCCGCCACATCATAAATAGAGCCGGTCCGCATCTTGTCCGAATTGTCCTTGAATCGACCCTTCCAGTTCTGGTGATTGTCGATCTTCCCGTTACCGAGCGCGCCGAACAGCCGCTCGACCTCGGCATCGCCGATCGCGCGACGCAGCCCGACGCCGTCGACGTTGTCGAGCGGCACGAGCACAGTCGTTTCGTTGGCGACGATGCGAAGATGGTAGAAGCCGCAGGTAGTACCGAGGATGGTCTTCTCTTCGATACGAGTGACGACGCCGAGCCCCTGGTTGGGGTAAATGACCTTGTCTCCAACCTCGAATGTCACAGTGGTTCCCCCGTCATGAGGTGCTTAGATGAAGGCGCGAGACTGTCGCAGTACGTCCTGCCAGTATACTGCGGAAATGGCCCGTAAGGCAACGGAATGTGCCAAAAAAACGCATATTTTCGCTCTTTATTCGCTATTGCGCAGGGCTGCACTCGTGCGGTAATTTTAGCTGTAAGGCTTTGATGTACAAGCAAGTAGCCGTCGTCTTCTCCGCGATCGTCTTTCTGGGAGAACCCGCTTTTGGCCAGGTGACCTTCGCAAAGGACATTGCCCCGATCGTCTTCACCAGGTGCGCCCAGTGCCACCATCCTGGCGGGTCGGCCCCCTTTAGCCTCCTCACCTACCAGATGGCGCGACCGCACGCCACGCAGATGGCGCTGCTCACGAAGACCCGGGTGATGCCGCCATGGAAAGTGGCTCCTGACCACGAGAAGTTCATCGGCTTGGATCTGCTGAGCAACGCTGAAATTGAGACTTTTCAGCGCTGGGTCGCTCAAGGCGCGCGGGAAGGGAATCGCCGCGACTTGCCGGCCACCCCGCGATGGACCGGCGGCTGGCAGCTCGGCACCCCTGATGTCGTCGTCACGCTGCCGAAGCCGTACCTGCTGGCAGCTGACGGTTCAGATACCTCTCGCGTCTTTGTGCTCCCCCTGCCGGTGGCTCGACTCCGTTACGTGCGCGGCATAGAATTTCGCGCGGGCAATCCGCGTATCCATCACGCGAACATCCGCGTCGATTCGACGCCGGCGTCGCGGCAGCTGGACGAGCAGGACCCCTCGCCGGGCTACGACGGCATCGTCCTGCGATCGGCGGTGTACCCCGATGGGCACTTTCTCGGATGGACGCCTGGGCAGGCCGCTCCTCTGCTGCCAAAGGGGCTCGCCTGGAACCTTGCCCCGAACAGCGACCTGGTCGTTCAACTTCACCTCGTGCCGGGCGGCAAGCCCGAGTTCATTCAACCGTCGATCGGGTTGTATTTCACCGAGGATCCGCCGGACCAGGCGCCGGTCATGCTGCGCCTGTCGAATCAGCGTATCGACATCCCGGCGGGCGATGGCCATTACACCGTCATGGACGCATTCGTCCTGCCGACCGACGTCGAGGTGCTCGCCGTGCAGCCGCACGCGCATTACCTGGCGCGCGAGGTGACCGGCATCGCGACCTTGCCGGACGGCACGAGCCGGACGCTGATCTCCATTCCTGACTGGGACCTCCGCTGGCAGCACATCTATCGATACGAGACGCCGGTATCGCTGCCGAGAGGCACGACGGTGAGCATGCGGTATCGCTACGACAACTCCCCGGAGAACCCGCGCAATCCGGCTGTGCCCCCGGTGCGCGTGCCGTGGGGTCAGCAATCCAGAGAGGAAATGGCTGATTTCTGGCTTCAGGTGATGGCGAAAGACCCGCGCGATCGAGCGCTGCTGGACCGCACGTTCCGCGAAAAATGGATGGCGACCGACGTGATCGGACTCGAGACGCTGATCCAGCGGGAGCCCGATCGCGCCGCGCTCCGTGAGGACGCGGCGGTCCTCTACATGGAATTACACAGGCCGGCCGAAGCGACGGTCCACTTCGAGGCCGCGCTGAAGCTGAAGCCGGACTCTCCGTCCGCCCACTTCAATGTCGGCACTGCGCTCGCCGCCTCTGGACGGCTGGACCTGGCGGTTGCGGCGTATCAGCGCGCGCTCGAACTCCGGCCGAGCTACGCGGTTGCCCACAACAATCTCGGAACCGCGCTGCTGCAGCTCGGCCGTCCCCAGCAGGCGCTTGCTTCGTTCCGCGAGGCAGCGCACATCGACCCGCGCCTTGGCGAGGCACACCTCAACGCCGGCCTGCTCTCTCGTGCTGCAGGAGATTTTTCCGAGGCGGTGGCGCGGTTTCGACAGGCCGTGCAGCTGAACCCGGATTGGGTGACGGCCGTGGCGAGCCTGGCGTCCGTTCTGGCGGCGGCCCCTGAAGCCGCGGTCCGAAATCCCGCCGAGGCGGTACGCCTGGCCGAGCATGCCGCCAGGCTGACGTCACGCCGAGACGCCAACACGCTCGACGTGCTGGCGATCGCTTATGCCGCGGGCGGCGATTTCGAGCGCGCGCTGACGGTCGTCGACGAAGCGCTCGCCCTCAGTCCGCCCGCTCAGCTCGCCTTGATGATCCGCTCGCACCAGGCACTATTCACAGCGCGCCGGCCATATATCTCGGCTCGCTAGCTGAAAGCTCGTAGCCGGAAAATCTTCGGATTGAAGCGTGGAATGGTGCCGGAGGAGGGAATCGAACCCTCACGGGGAGTGAACCCCACGGGATTTTGAGTCCCGCGCGTCTGCCAGTTTCACCACTCCGGCCAGGAACGGTAATTATACTGAGATTCCATGCACCGTCTGCTTCTGTGTGTGCTCGTCGCGTTCGCGTTGACCGGCTGCGTACGGTGGTCGCCGCTGGTCATGGATGCGACAGCTGCAGGCTCGTGCCGCTCGTCATCGCTGCGCTGGATCTCCCCTGCCGATGCCGGAGAGCGCAAGCGGCTCGCGTCATGGTGTGACGGCGTCGGAGGAGCCGTGATTCAGCCGGCTCCTGCCGGCGCTCAAGCACCAGCGCTGGACGACATTACGTTCGTCAGCTGGAACGTGCACGTCGGCAACGGTGACATCGGGGCGTTCGTCAGGGACCTGCGCGCCGGCTTGCACACCGGCAACCGCAAGGTCGAGCATTTCATCCTGATGCTGCAGGAGACCGTGCGAACCGAAGGCGTCCCACCGTTCGCCGCCGGCGCAAGAGGCGCCGCCCATATTCCCGCACACCTCGACCGCCGCACCGACATCGTCCATGTCAGTCAGGAGCTCGGCCTCTCGCTGATCTACGTGCCGTCAATGCGCAACGGCAAATCTTCTACGGATCCTGCCGCCGATCGCGGGAGCGCCATCCTCTCCACGTTCCCGCTCAGCGAGCCCGTCGCGGTGGAGCTGCCTGGCGAGCGCCAGCGCCGCGTCGTGATTTTCGCGAAGCTCGCCGCTGTGTCGGTCGGCGTGATTCATCTCGACGCGCTCGGAAGCGCAAGGAGGTTGTGGGGATTCTGGACGCCCTGGATGCGGGACGTGCAGGTGAGAGCGCTCGCAGCGCTCCTGGGGGATGGGCCGCTCGTGCTTGGCGCCGATCTCAACACGTGGCACGGGATCGACGAGCGCGCAGTGCACTTCCTGGCGAAGCTCCCGCGCGCGACTCCGGTTTCGCTCGAGCGCCACGGCCTGGGGCTTCGCGTGCTCGACTATCTGTTCTTCCGCGCGGGGGAGCATCGGCGCGCGCATTACCGGCAGCTCAGTCAGCGCTACGGATCAGATCATCGGCCGCTGGTCGGCTGGATCGAGTGACGATCCTGATGACCTATCCGCCAATCTCCAATGTTCGTCGGTTCTCGCGCAACCAGCGGCGCGCGCTCTCGTAGCCGGGGCAGGCATGCGCGACGAGCCGCCAGAACTGCCGGGAATGATCGAGCCGGCGAAGGTGCATCAGTTCGTGGATCAGGACATAGTCGCGGACGGCGTCCGGCATCAGGACCAGGCGCCAGTTCAGGCAGATGTGGCCCGTGGGTGAACACGATCCCCAGCGCGACCGCTGGTTGCGAACGCTCACCCGCGAGACAGCCAAGCCATGACGCTCGGCGAGAAGACGCAGCTGAACGGGCAGCTCGAGCACGGCACGACGCCGCAGTTCGCAGATCGCTTCCGGCGTATGGACCACGCCGGTCGCCCGGCCGACTTCGGCACGGGCCTTCTGCCGGTCAATCCAGGGTCGCTGCTGCTCGGCAAACAGCTCGGCGCGGCGCCGCAAGCCCCAGCGAGGCACGGTGACCCTGACAGAGCCGTCGGGTCTCACTCGGATCAGATAACGCCGGGCCCTGGGATGGCGGATGAATTCCATGAAACAATCAATATAGTACCCGGCATTCGCCGGACGTTATATGCGAGCTGTGGCTCTGCTCCTTGTGCCCCTCCTGCTCGCGGCCGATAGCGCCGCGCAGATGCAATTTCCACGTGGACTGTCTCGCCGCGCCCCACTCGCGTCCGATCCGTCCGGCGCTCTCCCTGATTACGATGGCGGGTTCCGATTCTGCCGGGTCTGGTTTCGCAACGGATCAGCGGGCGATGGCGACGGCTGGTACGTCGACTACCCGCGCGCCGACGAGAATCTGTCCATACGGTTGATGGAGCTGACCAGGGCCCCGGTGACGCAGGACGGGGAAGGCCATCCCTATCCGGTGATCGTGCGGCTGACCGATCCGTCGCTCTTCCGTTGTCCGTTCATCATGATGAGCGAGCCTGGCGGGTCATTCTTCAGCAATGAAGAAGCGGCGAACCTGCGCGCGTATTTACTCAAGGGCGGCTTCCTGTGGGTCGACGATTTCTGGGGGAGCGTGGCCTGGCGGAACTGGGAGAATCAAATCGGCAAGGCTTTGTCGCTGTCGGAATATCCAATTGTCGATCTCGCCGTCGGCCATACGATGTTCCGCATGCTCTTCCCTGTCGAGACGCTGCCGCAGATTCCGAACGTCGGACTTTGGAGGTATGAGCGACGCACCTCCGAGCGCGGCGCCGACAGCGACGAGCTGCACGTGCGCGGCATCCCCGATCGCCACGGCCGCGTGATGGTGCTCATGACGCACAACACCGACTTCGGCGACGCCTACGAGCGCGAGTCAGACGACCCGAGCTATTTCCGCACGTTCTCGATCAACGGCTACGCCATCGGGATCGACGTGCTGCTGTATGCGATGACGCACTGAGACAGTCGTCGGTCGGCAGTCGTCGGTCGTCAGTCACGCGTCACTTCTGAATTGTTGCCTTCACCTCGATCGCGAGCTTCCGCTTGGCTATTGGATCCGACGTTTCAAACGCCAGCATCGGTTGTCCGTTCTCCAGCAGGAGCGAGAAGGAATTCTGCCAGAAGAGAGTGAGATCGGGTGGGGGCTTGCCAGGGCCGGTATTGGCGCGGCTCTCAATCGTGAGACTCAGACGAATGCGACCATCGACGATGATAGGCGTCGCGTCAACAGAGATCGACCGATCTTCAAAGGCGCCGCGCGTTCGCCCGAGCGCTCTGTCCGCCAGCATAACCATCAACGTCTTTGGCGGATTCGGCACAACTTCGCTTTGGTCACTGACCGACACATCCAAGCGGATGTTGACGCGCTGTCCCCTTAACGGATCGATATCCGGGCTCGGCGGCGGCGGCTTCGGTGCTGCGGGCGCACTGGGAGCCGGAGGTGCAGCCGGTGGTTTTGGCGGTGCGGGTTGCTGCGCCGCCGAGGAAACGGTCAACAGAATAACGAAGAACGGAACGTAGCGCTTCATGCTTCTCTCTCCTTAGTCATTGGACGCCGCCAACGGATCGATTGTGAGGTCGCCGATTCCGATGTCCGCAATCGATGTCGTTTGGTTCTCGATCGGCGGCACCTCGATCGCCGATACGCTGATCGGCTCCGTTTCAAGAGGGTCGATGGCGGAGACATCGTTTGGCGGCAGCAGTACTGGAGACGATCGTTGGTTCGCCACCGTCACCGCCACAGCCGGCCGCGCGCGCGCCGTCTCGGGCCGCAGAACAGGCGGAGCCGCCGTGACCACCGCCAGCTGCACGACGAGCGGTCGCGCGGGAGCCGGCGCCTGAGTGGCCGGCGCGGGCGTTCGATTCACCACCGCGATGGCGATCGCGCCGCACAACACCGCGGTTGCCGCGGCGGTCGCCCAGATGAATCGCCCGGGCACCGGCGCTTCGGGCTCGCGGACGCTCGCCATGACGGCCCTCGTCAACGCGCGCCCCGGTTCGCGCGCGACGATCTGCGCGGCGGCGCGGTCGATGAGGCGATCGCACTCCTGGTTGTTCATCACGTCTGATTCAGCTTCTGCTTCAAGCGCAGCCGCGCATCACGCACGCGCCCACGAAAGGTGGCCGAGGGAATCTGCAGCGCCGACGCGATCTCTTCCTGCGTGAGATCGCCTGCGGCCGTCAGGAGGAGCGCGTCACGGAGCTTCGGCGGCAGCTGCCGGATGTGTCGCCGCACTGACGCCATCAACTCGACCGATTGCATGCGTGCCTCGGGTGAAGGCGTCGGCGCGTGCACCGCATCGAGCTCCGCACCGGATCCCATCATGCGCCTCAACTTCCAGACCATCCGGCGCCGCCGGCTCAGCGAAAGGCGCCACGCGATCGACACCATCCATGTCCTGACGCTCGCGTCGCCGCGGAACTGATCCAGCCGCCGAAAGGCCAGCACCAGCGCCTCCTGCGCAACATCTTCAGCGTCAGCGGTGTTGCCCAGGGCCGCCAGCGCCGCGCGATAGACGGCGCCCTGATGCCGCTCGACCAGCTCCCCGAACGCGGCGCTATTGCCGGAGCGCACCTGCTCGACGAGCTCGCCGTCTGTCACGCACTCTATAGACGCCTGAGCCAGGGCCATCGTTGGGTAGCGGTGACATCCGATCGCGTTAACTCTCCGCTGGCGGGCCGGCCTGTGGTCGGGTTCACGTTCGCGCTCAATTTCGCGTTCGGCGATCTCGACGTGACCGGCTATCACGTCACGAACATCGCGATCCATCTCGGTTCGGCCCTGCTGCTCTTGGCTTCGTGCGACGCACGTTGACGTTGCGCTTGTCTGGGCGGTCCATCCATTGAACACCGAGGCGGTGAACTACCTCACCCAGCGCACCGAGCTCCTGTTCGGGTTGTTCTATCTGCTGACGCTGTACGCCGCCGCGCGAAGCCAATCTTCCAGCCGGCCACGACTGTGGCAAGGCGCGGCCATCGTGTCGTGCGCGCTTGGAATGGGGAGCAAGGAAAGAGTTCAGGAGACAAATCGTTCAAAACTCCTGATCTCCTGGTCTTCTGTTCAATTCTTAGTTGCTGAGCGTGAGCTTCCCAATCATGTCGCCGCGCTCGATCTCGGCGTGGGCCTTCCTGAGATTTTCCGCGTTCATTTCTCCAAAGCCCGTCGTCCTGGTTGTGCGCAGCGTGCCGTTCTCGAACAGGCCCGCCGTTTCGTTGAGCAGGTCGTGCTGCGCCTGCATGTCGGGGGTCTGGAATATCGAGCGCGTAAACATCAGCTCCCAGCAGAATGCGACGCTCTTCCGCTGAAACGGGTTGATGTTGACCGGCACACCCCCTTTGGTCTCGACGATGGCGCAGAGCCTGCCTTGCGGCTTGATGACGTCAGCCATGTTCTGGATGTGCTTCTCAGTGCTGTTGAGGCACAGGATGTAGTCGACCTCGGGCAGGCCGGCCATCTTGAACTCCTCCTGAAACGCATGATGATGGTTGATGATGTCGTCGGCGCCCAGAGACCGGCACCACTCGCCGCTTTCCTTGCGTGACGCGGTTGCGATGACCCGCAGCCCGGCCAGCTTCTTCGCGAGCTGAATCGCGATGGAGCCCACGCCACCTGCCCCGCCGATGATCAGGATGGACGCGTCGGTCCGCCTGAAGGCAGACCCCACCTGCTCCTTGGCTGCCTGCTTGGTGGCGTCCGGCTTTAGCCGGACCACGCCCATGCGATCGAAAAGCGCTTCGTACGCCGTGATCGTCGTCAGCGGCATCGCCGCTGCGTCCTCGAACGACAGATTGCGCGGCTTACGCCCGGCGATGCGTTCATCGACGAGGTGATACTCGCTGTTCGACCCAGGCCGGGTGATGCTTCCGGCGTAATACACCTCATCACCGGGTTGAAACAGCGTCACCTGATCGCCGGCGGCCTCGACTGTGCCCGCGGCGTCCCAACCGAGGATGCGCGGCGCTGCTTCGACTTTATCTTTCGGCGCACGCACTTTGGTATCGACCGGATTCACCGACACCGCGCGCACGCGCACCAGCAGGTCTCGCCCCGCGGCTTCAGGCTTGGGAATGTCGAGGTCGAGCAGACTTTCCGGATCTTCGACAGGAAGATATTTGTAAAGACCAACCGCTCTCATCGTTTTCATCACAGTCAGAAAAACACCCAGCAGAGAATCGCGCCGACGATGGTCATCGACAGGCCCCAGGCGAGAAGCTTGTTGAAGACGCTCCGGATGTTTTCTCCGGAGGCCACGGCTGCGATACAGAGGGCGCCGGTCGTGGAGAGCGGCGAGAGGTCGACCAGATGTGCGCCGATGTTCATCGACGCCGCAATCGCCAGTGGATCGCCGCCCCCCAGCCGCTCGATCAGGCCGGGAATCGTGGGGAGAAAGGCGGGCAGCACCACGCCGGACGTGCTGCTGTAGACCGAGATCAACCCCGTCACGAAGGCGATCACGCCCGTAATGGTGCCCGGCGTCGCGAGCCGCGCCAGCGCCGCGGTAAACAGATCGAGCCCGCCGGTCCGCTCCATCAGCGCAATCAGCACCGTGACGCCGCTCATCATCACGATGACCGACCACGGCATGTTTTTGACCGCATCCCTGTGGTCGGCGGCGCCCAGAACGGCCAGAATCACCGCGCCGGCAAACGCGCCCATCCCGACGTTGACCCCGAAAAACAGCACCCCGGTGAGCAGCGCGGCGATCACCACCATCGTGATGACGTTGTTCCTGTCGAACCGTACATCCTCCGGCGCCTGCTCGACGGCGCCAATCGACCCGGCCTTGAAGAGTTTCAGCCCGCCGAAGACGGCGTACCCTCCGAAGGCGACGACCGCGTGCGCCACCAGGTTTGTCCAGTACGTAAACCATTCATAGCCATCCAGACCGATCTTTTCCATCAGGCCGTTGACGATGACGCCGGTCGGCGCAAAGGGCGACAAGGATCCTGCCTGCGCACCGTTGCCAACCATGATGATCATCAGAAACGCCGGTATGCCGGCGCGTCCTGCCGCCGCCATCGCCATCGGCGCGAGGAGCGCGGCCGTCGATACGTTTCCTGGCCCCATCGACGCGAGCGCGCAGCCGAGAATGAAAAACGCGATCGGAATGAGCCCGGCGTTGCCGCGGCACAGGCGCACGGCGCGGTGCGCCAGGCGGTCGAGCGTGCCGTTCAACTGCGCCTGACTGAACAGCAGCGTCACGCCGGCGAGCGTCAGAAACAGCGAGACCGGGAAGCCGCTGATGACCTCGTTCAGCGGCATGCCGCCCACATACACGCCGACGATCCAGGCGAGGGCCAGGGCGAGAATCCCGACGTTCAGCTCGGTAAAGCAGCTGACCAGAATCGCGATGACCAGCGCCCCGAGAGAGACGTACGCAAGATTCATTCGGCGCCCCCTGCGAGCAGTGAGCGAAGCAGGACGGCGGGATGAACGGCGCGCTCTCCGGTGAAGTCCTGCACTTGATGGCGGCAGGATGTGCCCGAGGCCACCAGAACGGCCCCGGGTTTCTTGTTGCGCACCGCCGGCAACAGCTTACGCTCGCCGATCGCGCGCGATACGTCGAAATGGTCGGCCGAGTAGCCGAACGATCCCGCCATGCCGCAGCAGCCGGCATCGAGGTCCACGACCATCGCGCCGGGAATACTCGCCAGAAGGGATTTGGCCGGCGCCAGCAGCCCCATCGACTTCTGATGGCAATGGCCGTGAAGCAGGATCTCGCCAGGGCCGTCCTTGAGCCGCAATGTCTTGACGGCCGTCTGGACGATCTCCTCGAACAGCATGCACGCCGCCGCGACGGCGTTCGCCTTGTCGCGCGCCGCTCCGCGAAGCAGCGACGGCGCGTCCTCGCGGACCGCGGACAGACAGCTCGGCTCGCAGAACACGATCTTCCGCCCGGCGCGCGCGTGCGGGTACAGCGCGTCGGCGTTGCGCGCGGCGAGCGTTCGCGCTTCTCCAAGCAGCCCCTTGGAGATCTGCGGCCGGCCGCAGCAATGGTGCTCGGCCACTCCGGCTCGCGTCCCTGCTGCGCGAAGGACCTCGAGCGCGGCCATGCCGATCTCGGGGTCGTAGTAGTTCGTGAATGTGTCGCTGAAGAGGATCGCGTCGCTGCGCTCGTCTGCCCGGGGCGCCATGGACGCAAGCGTTCGCGACGCAAACGCCGGCAGGGCGCGGCGTCTGTCGATGCCGAGCGATTTCTCCGCGAGGTACTTCGACACGCCGCTGTTCATCACCCAGTTCGAGACGGGCGCGAACGCGCTTCCCCACTTCGCCAGCGTGCGCGCGTGGCCCAACACCCGCGCGTGACGCGACACGCCGTGCCGCGACCAGTAGTCGGCGAGAAACTCGCTCTTGTATCTCGCCATGTCGACGCCCACCGGGCACTCCGCCTTGCACGCGCGGCATTCGAGGCAGAGATCGAGGACCTGATACACACCCTCGTCGCCAAGGCCCGATTCGCCGAGGCGGCCCGCCATGGCGAGGCGCAGGACGTTCGCTCTCCCCCGCGTCGAGTCCGCCTCCTCGTGGGTCGCCATGTATGACGGGCACATGGTGCCGTCGAGCTTCTTGCGGCACGCGCCCAGGCCGCTGCACATGTCGACCGCTCCACCCAGGCCGCCGTATTCCGAGTAGTCGAAATAGGTGACCGGCGTGGGAGTGGTGTAGCCGCCGCCGAACCGCAGGTTCGACGTGAGCGGCGGCGCGTCGACGATTTTGCCCGGATTGAGAATGCCCTGCGGATCGAACGTGCGCTTCACCCGCCGGAACGCCTCATACAGGACCGGCCCGAACATTTTCTCCATGAACGGGCTGCGGACGAGCCCGTCGCCGTGCTCGCCCGACAGCGCGCCGCCGAACTCGAGCACGAGATCGCTGACTTCGTTGGCGATCGCCTCGAACTTGCGAACGCCCTCGTCGGTCTTCAGGTTCACGACCGGCCGCACGTGCAGGCATCCGACGGAGGCGTGGGCGTAGATGCCGGCTGACGTGCCGTGGCGCTCGATGAGCTGAAGAAACCTGGCGATGTACTCGCGCAGGCGCTCCGGCGCGACCGCCGTGTCTTCGACGAACGACAGCGATTTCGCTTCCTCCTTCATCGCCATCGATAAGCCGAGCGCCGCTTCGCGCAGGCTCCAGATCTTGGCCTGCCCCGGCAGGTCGAGCGCATGGTGATAGCGGTAGCCGAGGCCATGCTCGCGCAGATCGCGCTCCAGCGCCTGCAGGCGCGGCGGCAGCTCTTCCTGTCTGTCCGCGTAGAACTCCACACACAGCAGACCCCCGGGTTCGCCTTCGATGAAGCTGTTGCGCAGGGCATCGAGCTGCGCGCTCTGGCGCGTGTGAGCGAGGATGAACCCGTCCATCACTTCGACTGCCGAAGGCCGGTGGCGCAGGATCAGCGGCGTCGCCTGCAATGCCTCGAGCAAATCGGTGAATTGAATCGCCAGGACGGCCTTCGCCTTCGGCAGCGGAACGAGATTGATCCTGGCCTCGAGCACGACGCCGAGCGTGCCCTCCGATCCGACCATGAGCTTTGCCATGTTGAACGGCTTCGAGGGATCGGTGAACTCGTCGAGGTTATACCCCCCCACGCGGCGCAGCACCTTGGGAAACCGCCGCTGAATTTCATCGGCGTACTCGACCGCGAGGGCACGAACCAGACGATAGCCATCGGCCTCCAGCCCCTGGCCTGCGCACTTCGCCTCGAGCTCGTCACGCGTGAGCGGCAGGAATCTCGTGACCGATCCGTCGGACAGGACGACCTCCAGCTCCAGGACATGATCGATCGTCTTCCCGTACAGCACCGACCGCGCGCCGCTCGAGTTGTTCGCGATCATCCCGCCGATCGTCGCGCGGCTGGCGGTGGAAATATCGGGTGCGAATCGCAGGTTGTACGGCTTGAGCTGCGCGTTCAGCTCGTCGAGCACGATTCCCGGTTCAACACGCGCCCAGCGCTCCTCGACGTTCAGCTCGATGATGCGGTGGAGATACTTGGACGTGTCGACGATCACGCCCGCGCCAATGGCCTGGCCGGCCTGCGAGGTGCCGCCGCCGCGCAGCGTCACCGCACAGCCGTGCTCGGCGCAGATGCGCACGATGCGGATCAGGTCATCGCGCGAGCGCGGAAGCACGACACCCTTCGGCTCTATCCGATACACGCTCGCGTCGGTGGAATACAAAGCGCGGGAGATCCGATCGAATCGAACCTCCCCGGTCGTATGGGTTTGAAGATCGCTCTGAAGCTGCAGTGTCGTTTTCTCAGCTCGTAATGGAGGCGACGATTCGCCTGAACCCTTCGTTGGCCTGAGCGCTCCAGCGCCAGACCACGACGAGATCGTGGCTCGGAGAAATGAAGATGATATTGCCCCCCTGCCCTCTCGCACTGAACGCATTGGCGGGCGAGCCGGCCCATTGCGCCTGCTTGGTGTTCAGCCACCACAAGAACCCGTAGTCGGGCCCGTGCGCGCTGGGAGTAGTGGCATCTTTCACAAACGACGGCGGCACGATCTGCCGGTCGCCCCACTTGCCGTTTCTCAGCCAGAGCAGGCCGAATCGCGCCATGTCGTGGCTGTTGATCCACATGCCGCCGCCCCAGCGGGTGCCGCCCGCGACCGACGCCATGCGCTTGCCGTCGATGTCCACGTAGGAATTGGTGTAAGGCACCCACTTCCACGTCGTCGATGCGCCGATGGGGTTCATCACCTCGTCTCGAAACACGTCGGGCAGGGGCTTCTTGAAGAGGCGCAGGAGCGACAACGTGAAACGGTTGATCCGTACGTCGTTGTATTCGTAGTGGCTGCCGGGCGCCTGGAGGTGCCGCGGTTTCATCTGCCCTCTGCCGAAGGCCTCGAGCCCGAGGAAGTTGGCGTTCTTACCCCAGAGCTCGCCTTCCCACTCGGACTGCTGCTGCAGGTGGTGGCGCCACGTCACGCGGCTGTTCTGCGGCGAGTCGTAGCCGCCGTCCTTCACCACACCCGCGACAGGCTGGTCCAGCGCGGGAATCAGGCCGCGATCGAGGGCGATGCCCGCGAGCGTCGAGACCATGCTTTTCGCCACGCTGTAAGTCGGATCGGGACGCTGCGTGTCGCCAAACTCTGCCACGATGTAGCCGCGGCGAATGATGAGCCCGTTGGTCGCGGCGCGCTCGGTCGGAATCGAGGCCAGAAGTTTCCCGTTGACGACTTCCTGGTCGGAGAAATCGCGGGCCGGCGAGGCCGTTTCATGCGTCTTCATGAACTCCACCGCCTCGGCCAGCCGGGCCGCGTCCATGCCGACCGCGGCCGGGGCCCTGAGGGCCCACTGCCCCGAAGGAGGGTAGTAGGGGGCCTGGGCGGCGGGGATCGCCGCACCGATGCAGAGTACGGCAAGACTGACAAGCCCTTTTCGCATCCCAACCTCCTTCACAATGGCCCGCGGAGCGGTAATTCTACCCCCCGTTCGATCCGATAAGCCAGCCATGCAGCGCTTTGCCATCATTATTGTGGCGATTGGCACGATTGGGCTGACGTGCCTCACGCCCGGAGCCGCTCTGGCCGCCGACCTGACCGGGACGGTTCAGTCGTCCGGAAAGCCTGCGGGGCAGGCCGTTGTCTGGCTGGAGGTCGAGCGTCCGTTCGCCTTCGTGCAGACCACGAAGGTCGTCATCGACCAGCGCAATCTCAGCTTCGTGCCTGGCGTCCTGGTGGTTCGAGTCGGCACGACCGTCGACTTCCCGAACAACGACAAGGTGTTTCACAACGTCTTCTCGTTCCGGGATGGAAACACTCGCTCGACTTCAGCGCGACATACTCATTACGAGTAGATCGCTAGATCACAAGGTCACGAGATCACCAGGTACCATGGCCCAGCTCAGGTGGCACCGCCGCATGGAAGCCCGCGTGGCCGCGGGTGTGCTTCTCCTCGTCGCGCTGGCGCTCTCCGCCGTGATCGTGACCGCGACTCGCGTGGCGACGAGGAGCGCCGTGGCGCGCGCGGCGGATAACCTCGAAGACGCCCGGTCCGCCTTCTACAGGCTCGTCGACGATCGCGCGTCGTTTGCCGCACAGCAGACGCGCCTCATCATCGCGCTTCCCGTCTTCCGTTCCGCCATGATCAATCCGATGATCGCCGGCGACGTGGCGACACTGACGCAGCTCGCGGACAGCTACAGGCAGGATCTCCGCGCGCAGTTCTCGATTCTCACGGACCCCGCGGGCACACCGACGGCCATGCCGGGTTGGCCGCCGAACCTCGCGCTGCCGCCGGGGCTGCAGCGCGCGATTCGCGGCGCCATGGCCGGAGAGTCGCGGCGCGACATCGTGCCGGTCGAGGGCAACCTGTTTCTCGTCACCTCCGAGCCGGCGACGTTCGCAGAAGCGGAACTGCTCGGCACCGTGACGTTCGGGTTTCCGCTCAATGATCGCGTCGCGCAGGATCTCTCGCAGGTGACGCGAGCCGACGTCAATTTTGTCTCAGGCAGCCTGCTCGCGGGGAGCAGCCTGAGCGGACCCGAGCAACAGCAAGTGGCCGCGGCGCTGGCGGCCGGCAGCCTGACGGAGGTGCGCGGTGTGTCGTCCGCGCTGCGGACGCTGGGAGGACGCGAGTTCATCGAGGGCACGTTCCCGCTCTTCCGCGACCAACGCTCGGCCGACGTCGGCCATCTCGTGCTCCTCCAGGACTGGGCGCCGACGCAAGCGTTCGTGGACGAGCTTCGGAACGCCCTGCTCCTGGCCGGCGTCGGCGGCTTCGCGCTCGCGCTGGCGGGCGGCCTCGTCTTCAGCCGCCGCACCAGCCGTCCGCTGATGGACATGGCTGCTGCAGCGCGCGACATTGCCGGGGGAGACTGGACACGGACCGTACCGGCGCGCGGCAGCGCCGAAGCCACGACGATGGCGATGGCCTTCAACGACATGACACGCAGCTTGCGCGATCAGGCTGAGCGGTTGAAGGCGTCTTACGAGCGCTTCTCCACCGTCACGCAATCCGCGCGTGACGCCATCGTCTCGACCGATGAAAAAGGCAACATCACCTTCTGGAACCGAAGCGCGGAAGCCACATTCGGCTATTCCGAACACGAAGCGCTCGGCCAGTCCATGACGATGCTCATCGCCGAGGCCGATCGCGCGGCGTACGCGGCCGCGCTGCCGGCGCCGAACGCCGACGATTTGACGTTCGGGAGGATCATCGAAGTGGCGGCCCTGCGCAAGGACGGCGGGACATTTCCCAGCGAGTTCTCATTGGCCGTACTCCATGGCTCCGGCGGCACCATGTTTACGGCCGTCATCCGCGACGTGATGGAGCGCAAGTTATCGCAGGACACCCTCCGCCAGCGCGACGAACAGCTCCGCCAGGCGCAGAAGATGGAAGCGATCGGCCGGCTCGCCGGCGGCGTGGCGCACGACTTCAACAATTTGCTGATGGCGATTCACGGCTACGCGGAAATGCTCGTCCTGAATCTCAGCGAAGGCGACGAGAGGCGCGCCGACGCCGAGGAGATCATCAAGGCGGCTGACCGCGCAGCCGGCCTGACGCGGCAGCTGCTGGCCTTCAGCCGGCGGCAGGTGATTACGCAACAGGCCATCGAGCTCGATCAGCTCGTCGAAAGCATGCGAAACATGCTGCAGCGCCTGATTGGATCGGACATCCAGATCACGACCGAGATCTGGCCAGACCTGACGCCGGTGCTGGCCGACCGCACGCAAATCGAGCAGATTCTGGTGAATCTCATCATCAACGCGCGCGATGCGATGCCTGGAGGGGGCAGAATCCTGATTGAGCTGCGCAACGTCGAGCTCGACAAGATCGGCGTCGCCGCCCATCCCGGGCTGCAGCCGGGCGACTACGTCGAGATGGCGATCAGCGACAACGGCCGCGGCATGGATGCGGAGACCGCTTCGCAAATCTTTGAGCCGTTCTTCACGACCAAGGAAGGCAGTAAAGGCACGGGCCTCGGCCTCGCCACCGTCTACGGCATCGTCAGCCAGAGCAATGGCGCGATCGAAGTGCAGAGCCGTGTGGGGCACGGCACCACGTTCTACATCTACCTGCCGCGCGCGGTGGACCTTGGCAAGCCAGCGCCGATGAAATTGTTGACGTCGATGACGGGAACGGAAACGGTGCTGCTGGTCGAAGACGACGATCGGGTACGCGCGCTGGTCGCGAACATGCTCAGGAAGTACGGCTACACCGTGCTGCTCGCGTCGGCGGGCGATCAGGCTATGGAGATCGCGGCGCGCCATCGCGGCCGAATCCATCTGCTGCTGACCGATGTCGTCATGCCCGGTCTGAGCGGCCGACTGCTCTCGGAGCGCCTCACCGCCGTGCGCCCGGACACCCGCGTGCTTTACATGTCGGGTTACTCAGACGACGCGATTCTTCGCCACGGCGTGAAGAAGGCCACCGCGCACTTCATTCAGAAGCCCTTCTCCGTCGACGCCCTTGCCAATAAGATCCGCGAAACGCTGGCCGCGCCGTCCAATATCCCCGCGAAACACTGATCGAAGACCGCGCGGAGCCATGTCGCCACGCACCTTCATCGAGGCGATAGGTCCAGAGGGTTTCGCCCGTCGCACGTCGATCGCCGCGACCGACGGCCGCGTGCCCGCTCACTGGCGGGTGGCGCTTACGAGGCTGGGGACCGGAAGGCCATGGACGGTCTCGACGGCCGGAATCGACAGGCGAAAACACGCACCCTTTTGCGTGGGAACCAGCGCCAGCGTGCCGCCATGCGCTTCGGCAATGCCCATCCCGATCGACAGGCCAAGGCCGGTGCCTTCGCCGACTTCCTTGGTCGAGAAGAACGGCTCGAACACCCGTCCCGCCAGCGCCACCGGCACTCCAGGCCCATCGTCCTGAATCTCAATCGTGACCATGCCGTGAGCGCAGTTCGTCGTGACGGTCAACGTTCCGCCGCGATGCGCCCCGCGCATCGCCTGCTCGCCGTTGAGAATCAGGTTGAGGATGACCTGCTGAATTTCTTCCGGGTTAGCGAGGACCGCCGGCAACCCTTCGGCATAACTTTCGAACAGCCGGATGTTCGCCGTGCCGAACTCGTACGAGCGCAGCGAGATGGTCGTCTTCACGATGTCGTTGACGCTCACAGTCGTGCGCTCGGACGACGAGCGCCGGACGAATGCCAGCAGGTTTCGCACGATTTTTCCCGCGCGGATGGCTTCCGATCGCACCTGCTCGAGGTCGCGGCGCGGCTCCGGCCGGTCTTCGGCGTCAATCAGCAGCTCCGTGAAGCCGAGGATTGACTGCAGCGGGTTGTTCAGCTCGTGGGCGACGCCTGACACCAGCTGCCCGACTGCCGAAAGCCGCTCGCTGTGGATCAACTGGCCGCGCAGGCGAAGCTCTTCAGTGATGTCGCGTTCCATGTGCACGAAGTGGGTTGTCTGTCCCCGGTCGTTGGTAAGCGGAACAATCGCGCAGGCCGCCTGGAACGTGGACCCGTCGCTGCGCTGATGGACCAGCGTACCGTTCCACGCCTGTCCCTGTGTGACCTTCTTCAGGTCTTCCAGCTTCAACAGCGATTCCTCCGCGATGACGGACTCGCGCGGTTTATCGAGCAGATCTGCCAGCTCGTATCCAACCGCTTTGCAGAACGCGCGGTTGGCGTGCCTGATGCGCCCGTCGCGCGACACGATGACGATCAGCTCGTTGGCTTCTTCGACCGCGGCGCCCATGAGCCGCAGCTTCGCATCGACCTGCCGCAGCTCAGCGCGCTCCACAGCCAGCCGCGCCATCAGCAGCGGCAACACCGACACGATCGCGACAGCCATCGAGAGATCCTGGAACGTGTCGGCGGGCCCGGCCGGAGCGGCGAGCCGGAGCCCGTAGTCGATGACCGGCAGGAGCGCGAGACCGCCGAATATCACCCAGGGGCGCGAGGTCGCGGGATTGGCTTCGTCGGCTTCGATCGCCGAAATGGCCGACTTCGGGGCCTCAGACGCCGCCCACGGGTAGAAGGCGAACGGCAGGATCCACATGACGTCGCCGAGCGACGCGGATTGATAAAACCCCTGCCAGATCTCGGCGTTGCCGAGCGTCAGCGTGACGAACGACACCGACAGCCCGATGGCCAGACGCCGGTATACTTGCTTCCAGGCAGGATCCGGTGAAAAGATCGCCGCGATAATCATGCCGACGCACGCGAGAAACTGCTGCAGCTCCGAGAGAAGCATCAGCGATCCCGACGCCCCCTGCATCACCGCGCCCGGATCAGATGCGACCACGAAATGCGAATAGAGGAAGCCGGTCAGCACCGCGATGCCGGCGATGTCGACCGCGATAGTGGCCGTGACTTTTTCGCGCACGCCGCGATGGGGCTGGGAGAGCAGCGCCAGCAGCGGCGCGACTCCGCCGAAGAGCGCGAAGACCGCGTGCCATCCCAGCCACGACGTGCTCACACCGAGGAGCATCTCGTCGACCGACCAGCCGACCACGCTGATGCCCGACATCAGCAGCCCGAGCGCAAGGGTGGCCCAGAACAGCCACTGGCATCCGGCCCAGGCATGACGGCGCCGAAGGATGACGGCGACGCCCGCCAGCGGCGGAAGCAGCAGGGCAATGATGCGGAACCAGGGCACAAGCTCGGGAAAGGGCCTGAGGAAGGCGCCGATCACGGCATAAATAATTGAATACGCGACGCCGAGCGCAAGCCAGCCCATCTCACCTCTCTTTCGGCCGAAGTCTCGTTCCCCCATAGGCTTCTAACGCCTTTTTGTGCAGACATGGAGGGGAGGCTGTCAGACGATCCCTGACAAGGCGGTCAGCTATACTGCCCGGTACTCATGCCGCGCGTGCTGATCGTGGAGGACGATGGCGACATTGCCGCCCTCATCGCCCACTATCTCGAGAAGGCGGGATACACCGCCGAAACGATCACGGACGGCGGCCGGGCGCTGACGCAGGCCCGGGACACCCGACCAGATCTCGTTATCCTTGATCTCATGCTTCCCGGCCTGAGCGGGCTGGAGGTCTGCAAGGCGCTGCGCGCGGACAACGGCACGGCGGGCCTGCCTATCATCATGCTGACGGCGCGCGGCGAAGAGTCTGAGCGGATTCTCGGTCTCGACGTGGGCGCGGACGACTATGTGGTGAAGCCCTTCAGCCCCAACGAGCTGATGGCGCGCGTCCGTGCGCTCCTGCGGCGCACCGCGCCGCCAGCGATCACAGAGCGCGTGCTTCGCTGCGGACCGATCACGGTCGACGTCGAGCGCCACACGGTCTCGGATGAGGGCAACGCCGTGCGCTTGACGGCGAAGGAGTTTCTCCTGCTTCAGTACCTGCTCGAGCACCGGGGCCGCGTGCTCTCACGCGACCGGCTGCTCTCAGACGTGTGGGACTATCAGTATCCCGGCGCCACCCGCACGGTCGATGTACACGTAAGGCGTCTGAGAGAAAAGCTCCCCTTCCTCGAGCAGGCGCTGGTCACCGTCCAACAGTTCGGCTACAAGCTCATCGAGCCGTAAGACATGCCCTTCGATCTTGTCACCCTTGCGCTGATTGCGCTGGCGGGGCTCGCCGGCGCCTGGGCCGGCGGGGCGATCGCCCGGCGGCGCGTGCACGAGATCGAGGCCCGATCGAGCAACGCGGCGAACCAGGCCGCGGCGCGCTTAAACGAGCTCGAAACCGATCGCACCCGTATGGCCGCCCTCCTCTCGGGCATGGTGGAGGGGGTGCTCGTCGTCGACGGCGAGGGCCGCCTCCGGCTCGTGAACGATGCCGCGCGCCAGATGCTGAACCTCGAGACCGATCTGCTCGGGCGCCACTACGTCGAGGCCGTGCGTCAGCCCGGAGTCGTGCAGCAACTGGGCGCCGCACTGAAGGGCGAGCATCGCCCGCCGATCGAAGTGCCGCTGGATGCGGGAGGCGGTGGAACCGGAGGCCCTCGCATCTTCAGGGCGCAGGCGACCCCCGCCAGCGCCTCCGGCGGAGGCGCCGTCCTGGTGCTCCACGACATCAGCGATCTGCGGAGAGTGGACCGCGTGCGGCGCGATTTCGTCGCGAATGTCTCCCACGAGCTGCGGACGCCGCTCACGGCCGTGCGCGGGTACGTCGAGGCGCTGATGGAGGAGCCGATCGATCCCACGCAGCGGAAGAAGTTTCTCGAGGTCATCGACCGCCACACCGGACGGATGGAGCGCCTCGTTCGCGATCTGCTGAGGCTGGCGCGTCTGGACGCGCAGCAGGAGATCGCCGAACCGCACGCGATTGAGATCGGCGCGCTCTTCCGATCGGTGTCTGTGGATCTGTCGGAACGGATCGAAAAACAGAAAGTTCGCGTCGACGTCTCGGTCGACGCGGCGGCCGCCGTGATCGACGCCGATCCGACCAAGCTGCACGACGCGCTGCGCAATCTGATCGAGAACGCCGTGAACTACTCGGCCGAAGGGGGGCGCATCGAGCTCGGCGCCCGCGTCGAGGACGGCCGTGTGCTGCTGACGGTGGGCGATTACGGTCCCGGGCTTCCGCAGGCGGACCTCGGGCGCGTCTTCGAGCGTTTCTACCGGGTTGACAAATCGCGCACGCGCGATCCGGGCGGGACGGGCCTCGGGCTCTCGATCGTGCGCCACCTGGTCGAGCTGCACGGCGGCCGCGTCCACGCCGAAAATCGCAGGGACGGCGGCGCGATCTTCACCATCTCACTGCCGCATCAGAGCAAGAAATCGAATACCCGGTGACAGAAGATCAGGAGATGTTCTTCTGTACAGCAGGAGCGTTCCAACGGTGGCGGCCAACAGAAAGAAGACCGGAGTTCCGGGGACGAACGCGTCTTTCAGAATTGAGGGGACCACTCGGCCTGCAGCTCGCGAGCCCGCTCATAGACCGACGAGCGATCGGGATACAGCTCGCGGAGGACGATCTCCTCGTCGCCGTGCCGCGCGCGCACGATCTGGAGCTCGGCGCCGCCGCAGCAGCTCACCATGACGCACGACGTGGTCGCCTCATCGCCCGAGACTTCCCACAGCACGTGATGGTCCCCTTTCATCGCGAGTATCTCGCCATGGCCATGCTGACGATTTCTTCGATCAACTGGTTGTACGTGCGGCCCGCCTTTCGCGCCGCCTGCGCCAGCTCGGCGCGCGAGTTGAGCCAGGGGTTGGGATTCACTTCGATGACGGCGACCGTGCCGTCCGGCTTCAGGCGCATGTCGACGCGTCCGTAATCGCGCAGCTCCAGCGCCTGGTACGCGGAGATGGCGGTCGACTGCAGAAGGCCCGCGGTCTCCTCCGACAGGTTGGTCGGCACGATCGATTTTGTGTCGCGGTAGGCCTTCGTGCCCTTCCCCCACTTCACTTCGGCCGCCGCGATCCTGGGCGTGCCTTCCGGCAGCTTCGACAAGTCGAGCTCGATGACCGGCAGGGCCTCGGGCGTCTCGTTGCCGAGCACGCCGACGTACATCTCGCGTCCTTCGACGTACTCCTCGATCAGAATTGGCGAGTCGAACTGCTCGTGGAGCCAGTCGATGCGCTCCATCAGCTCCTTGATGGACGACACGACGGCTTTGAATTCGATGCCAATCGAGCCGTCCTCGCGCATCGGCTTCACGATGACCGGAAACTGGAGCTCGTCGGAAAACGCCAGGCGGCCGCGGAACGACCGCGCGAAGATGGGCGTGGCGATGCCATGGAACGCGAAAATCTTCTTGGCGACGCTCTTGTCCTGCGCGAGCATCAGCCCATGGCTGCCGGCGCCCGTGAAGTTCTTGCCGATGAGCTCGAGATACGCCGCGATGTTGTAGTCGGCGGTGTCGTTGCCCGCGAACGATTCGCTGAGGTTGAAGATGAGATCGCAGTCGAGCTTGGCGAGCGCGTGGAGGCTCTTCAGGGAGCCGTCCAGCTGGTGAAGCGCCGGCTCGTGGCCGAGCTTGGTGAGCGCGTCGACGACCTCGTCCTCGACTTCCTTCTTGTCGAGCGTGCGGACGAGCGGCGATTTGCCGTTCGAGCCGGAGGCTTCGTCCTCAGGCTCCCACCGATCGTAAAGGACAACGAGTTTTAATTTTCCTGCCATCAGGTCGCCGCGGTCTTTGGACTGTCGACTGTCGACTTATTTGCTACTTTAGACTTTTTACCTTCAACTTTTGTTTTCCTCCCCGTGTCCCCCGTGAAGGTACCACGAGTCAGGAAATTCATCGCCAGCGTCGTGCCGAACGCGGTCAGCTCGACCAGGTAGACCGGCTCGCGGCCGATCTCTCCCCAGAGCTTCAGGCGCTCGCAGTTCTTGCAGATTGCCTCGACCAGGCCGCGGACCACGGGCCGTCTTACGCCGGTCCAGTACGTGATCTTGTCGATCAGCTCGCGGCGGTATTTCGTGACGATGGTGGCCGCCAGGCGCCCCTCGCGCGGCTTTCTTGTGAGGAAAATCTCGGATAAGTGCCCGTCCATGGCCAGATCAATCCGCATGTCGCGCTCTTTTTCGGCGCGGCGGTAGAACTCCTCGACCGTCAGTCGCATGTCATCGACGGTGATGTCGACCTCACCGGTCCGCACGATCGGCTCCTGATCGCCGAAGGCGCGCGCCATCCGATCCACGTATCGGAGCTTGCGCATCGCCGGCCAGCCTTTATATCGGCGGCGCCACGCGCTTCCGGGAGTCAGCCACACCGCGAAGGTTTCCGCAAAGTCCTCGTCGGGGTGCTTCTGCGCGTACCACCCTTCCATGTGGCGCACGTAGTTGCGGCTGAACGGGATGGGCCGGTATTTGTCACGATACGGCCGGTCGAACGGGCCGAAGGTCGCGCGCCAGTCCGGGCGCGTGTAGAGGCGGTACGCGTAGTTGAAGACGTGCCCGGCCTCGTGCCGCATGTAGCGCATGATCTCCCGGCCATCCTCGAGATCATCGATGGCGCGCTCCAGCTTGCCGAGGTTCGGGTCGGCCAGATAAAACGGGATGCCGAGCACCGGCTGCATGTCGGGACACCCCCACTCGTCGGTGAGATAGCAGACGGGCCGGAACTTGTGCATGCCGCGCCGCTCGAGCTCCTTGTAGAGCTGGCGCACGTACGGCTCGACAGGCGATCCCTCGAGGCGCAGCCCCAGCTCGCGGATCCGCTTGCCGAGGACGCCCCGCAATTCGGGGTCGAGGGTCTCAAAGGCTGGCACGTCTGGATTATAAGTTCTCGCCGCTCTTGACGTACCTGCACCAAGCGGTAACAATCATGTTGTTCTGGTTGTTTTGCCTTACATTATTGTCAGATTAGCTGATTCATGACCGCGACCCGCACGCCGGCCAAGCCGGCCGATTCTCACAATAGCGAGGTCCGCCGGCTCGCCACTCTGCTCGATACGAGCCAGGCGCTCACGGGCACGCTCGACCTCAAGGCCGGGCTTCACCGCGTCCTCGAAATCCTCGGCCGACATCACGGCGCCGTCCGCAGCACCGTTGTCATGCTGGACGACGACACCCGTCAGCTGCAGGTGGAGGCCTCCGACGGTCTGGACCGCCCGGGCTACCGCGTGAGCTATCAGCTCGGCGAAGGCATCACGGGACGCGTCGTGGAAAGCGGCAAGCCGATTGTCGTGCCGCAGATCAGCCGCGAGCCGATGTTTCTGAACCGCGCGTCCAAACGGACCGAGCTGCCGCAGCAGGAGCTCAGTTTCGTGTGCGTGCCGATCATGCTAAGCCGCAAGGCGGTCGGGGCGCTGGGGGTCGACCTCAAGTTCAAGCCGGATCGCGACTTCGACCGGACGCAGAAATTCCTCGGGGTGGTCGCCTCGATGATCTCGCAGGCGGTGAAGGTGCAACGCCTCATCGACAACGAGCGCAAAAAGCTGCTCGACGAGAACACGCACCTGCGTCAGGAGCTGAAGGAACGCTACGACTTCTCCAACCTTCTCGGCACGAGCGGACCCATGCGGCAAATCTGCGAGCAGGTCTCGCAGGTGGCGCGCACCATGACGACCGCGCTGATCCGCGGCGAGTCGGGCACCGGCAAGGAGCTCATCGCCCACGCCATCCATTACAACTCGCTGCGGGCGAACAAGCCGTTCGTCAAGGTGAGCTGCGCGGCGCTGCCCGAGAGCCTCATCGAATCGGAGCTGTTCGGCTATGAGAAGGGCGCCTTCACCGGTGCCCAGCAGCGGAAGAAGGGGCGCTTCGAGCTCGCCGAAGGCGGCACGCTGTTCCTCGACGAAATCGGCGACATCAACCTGGCGACGCAGGTCAAGCTGCTGCGCGTGCTGCAGGAGCGCGAGTACGAGCGGCTGGGCGGTACCGAGACGCTGAAAACCAACGTGCGGCTGGTGACGGCCACCCACAAGGATCTGGAAAAAGCAATCGCGGACGGCACGTTCCGCGAGGACCTGTATTACCGGTTGAACGTGTTCACGATCTTCGTGCCGCCCCTGCGGGAGCGGAAGACCGACCTGCTGCTGCTCGCGGATCACTTTCTGGAGGCTTTCTCGCGGACCCACAGCAAGGGCATCAAGCGCATCTCCACGCCGGCCATCGACATGCTGATGAGCTATCACTGGCCGGGCAACGTGCGCGAGCTCGAGAACACGCTGGAGCGCGCCGTGCTGGTGTGCGACGGCCACGTCATCCATGCCCACCACCTGCCGCCGACGCTCCAGACCGCAGAGGCCTCCGGCACGGTGACGCGGGTGTCGCTGAAGGACGCGGTGGCGGCCTACGAGAAAGATTTGATCTCGGACGCGCTGAAAACCACGCGCGGCAACCGCGCCAAGGCCGCGCGCCTGCTCAACACGACCGAGCGCATCATCAACTATCAGGTGCGGAAGTACACGATTGATTACCGGAGGTTCAAGAACTAAGTCGTTAGTCGGCAGTCGTCGGTCATCAGTCCCAGTCAGCAGTCGAGAGTCCCAGTCCGACAAGCCTCAGTCCGGAGTCGCGAGGCACGACTGCCCGACTGAGGCGATGACTGGCGACTCAGACTGATCACTGTCGACTGTCGACTGCCGACTGTGATCACCTGTCCACAAACCCCTTGTAATTCTCGCGGGTGACCAGCTCGAAGGGAATCCACACGAAGCTGGCGACTTTTTCGCCGCGCAGCATTTTCACGGCAGCCTCCACTGCCCCTCTCGCCTGTCCGCGAGCGTTCTGAAACACCGTCACCGCCAGCGTACCCTTCGCCAGCTCCGCGAGCGCGTCGGGCGTCGCGTCGACGCCCCCGACAAGAATCTTCCCGGGAGGGAGACCGGCCTGCTGGATCGCCATGATGGCGCCGATGGCCATCTCGTCGTTGTTGGCGGCGACCGCATCGATCCGTGTTCCCGCCGTGAGCCAGTTGTTCATGAGATCGAGCCCGCGCTCGCGCTGAAAATTGCCGACCTGCTTTTCGACGATCGTCATGCCCGGATATTTCGCCACGACATCCTCGACCGCCTGTGTTCGGAGCTGCGCGCCGTTCGACGCCAGCTCGCCGACCATGATGGCGACGTTCCCCCTGTGGTTCATCAGCCGCGCGAGCTCTTCCATCTCCAGTGTTCCCGCCTGAAAGTCCTCGGAGCCGACGAAAACGACGCCGTCGGGCAGCGTGGCCTCCGCGGGACGGCGGTTGACGTACACCAGCGGCACACCCGCCTCGCGGGCCGCCTTCGTCATACTCGACGTGGCCGCGGTGTCGGCGGCGTTCACGATGATGGCTGCCGCATCCTGGGCGACGAAGCTCTGGATCTGGCTCAGCTGCCTGCCGACGTCGCCTTGCGCGTCGGTGAACTGCAGGGCGACGTCGGGAAACGTGGCCGCGTGCTCCGCCATCGCGAGACGAAGGATTGTGAGGAAGTTGTCGTCGAAATGCGCCATCGACACACCAATGACCGGTGTGGCGGGCGGTGTCGAGCTGCTGCAGCTCGAGCCGACAACCGCGATCAGCAGGGCGGCGAATCGGAGCACGGTTCCTCCTTCACACGTGTGACGCGCGATGACGATAGCGGTCGGCGACCACGGCCAGGACGATGACCGCGCCTTTCACGATGTCCTGGATGTAGGCATCGAGTCCGATGAACGTGAACCCGCTCGTCATAATCCCGAGAATGACCGTGCCGATGACGGTCCCGGTGATGCGCCCGACGCCTCCGGAGAGGCTCGTCCCGCCAATCACCGCCGCCGCAATCGCGTCGAGCTCGTACGACATGCCCATCCCCGCTTGTCCGCTCGCGGCGCGCGCCGAGGTGACGACCCCGCCGAGACCCGCCAGCAGCCCGGCGACGGTGTAGACACGCCGCAGATGCCGGCTGACACGGATGCCGGACACACGCGCGGCCTGCGCGTTGGCACCGATGGCATACGTGTATTTGCCGTATCGCGTATGGCGCAGCAGCACATGAAAGCAGATGGCCGTGACCAGGAAAATCACCACCGGCCGCGCGCCTTCGCCGATGCGCGTGTAGCTCTCCGTCAAGAGGCTGACCGGCTGGCCTCTGGTGTAATACCGGGCGAGACCGCGCGCGCTCACCATCATCCCGAGCGTGGCAATGAACGGCGGAATTCCCGTGTACGCGATGAGGCTGCCGTTCACCAGGCCGGCCAGCGCGCCGGTCGCAAGGCCGGCGGCCACCGGGATGACGAACGGAAGATCGGTCAGCGACGGAAACACCGCGCGCGCATTCGGCGTCTGCGCAAGGCTGGCGGCAATCATCGCCGACAGCGCGACGATCGATCCGGAGGAGAGGTCGATGCCGCCCGTCAGGATCACCTGCGTCATCCCGATGGCCAGCAGCCCGATGATGGACACCTGCAGCACCATCACGAGCAGGCGCTGCCCGTTGAAGAGGAAGCTCGCGCCGCGAACGCTCCAGCCGACGGCCTCGAACAGCAGCGCGATGCCGACAAGGACCAGGAGAATCCCCGCCTCATTTGAGAGCCTCCTGTTCGTCAATTCGCGGCCAGCCTCATAAGATCCACCTGGTTGGCGTCGCCGCGGTCGAGAATGCCCGCGACGCGGCCCTCGCGCATGACCATCACCCGGTCGCTCATCCCGAGAATCTCCGGCATCTCCGACGAGATCAGGACGACCGCCGCGCCTCCGGCAGCCAGGCTGGAAATCAGCCGGTGAATGTCGGCCTTGGCTCCCACGTCGACGCCGCGCGTGGGCTCGTCGAGGATCAGAATGCGCGGGGACGTCAACAGCCAGCGGCCGACCAGCACCTTCTGCTGGTTGCCGCCGCTGAGATGCTGAACGGGCTCGAACAGGTCTGGCGCCTTCACCCGCAGTGTCGCCGCCATCGCACTGCACGCCGCGCGCAGCCTGCCTTGTCGGACGAAGCCCCTGGTGATGAACCGGCCGTTCAGCACCGTCACCTCCATGTTTTCCTGAACACTCAACGGCAGGAACAGCCCGCTCATCTTCCGATCTTCGGTGAGAAACGCCATGCCGCGACCGATGGCCGTCGCTGGAGAATCGATGTCCACCCCGACCCCGTCGATCAGGATCTCGCCCGACGTCGCCCGCCTCAGGCCAAAGATGGTCTCGGCCACTTCTGTCCGCCCGGAGCCGACCAGGCCCGCAATCCCGACAATTTCCCCCGCGCGCACGTCGAACGACACGTCGGCAAAGGTCCCCGCCAGCGACAACGCGTTCACGGACAGCGCCACGCGATCGCCCGGGGTGTTGTCTTTCGGGAACAACTGCGTCAGCTCCCGTCCGACCATCATCGAAATCAGCCGGTCGCGGTCCATCCTGTCCACGGTATCCGAGCCGACCATTCGACCGTCGCGCAGGACCGACACCTCGTCGGCGATTCTGAATACTTCGTTGATCTTGTGCGTGATGTAGATCACCGCGCTGCCGCGGGCCTTCAGATCCGCGATGATCCGGAAGAGATGATCCACTTCAGGCTCGGACAACGCCGAGGTGGGCTCATCCATAATGAGGATGTCGGACTCGTAGGAGACCGCGCGCGCGATTTCGATCATCTGCCTGCCGGCGATCGTCAGCTCGCAGATTCGCTCGCCGGGTCCGATGTCGACGTTCAATCCGGCGAGCAGCTCAACCGTACTCCGGTCGAGCGCGCGATGATCAATCAACCCGATCCGGGTCAGCGGCTCGCGGCCGATCCAGATGTTCTCGGCAACCGTCATCGAGGGGAGCAGAGTGAGCTCCTGGTGGATCATCGCGGTGCGGCCGCGCAGCGTGACGCGGCCGGTGTCGGGCCGGTACAGGCCGGCGATGATCTTCATCAGCGTCGACTTGCCCGCACCGTTTTCGCCCATCAGCGCGTGCACGGTGCCCTGGCGGACCTTCAGCGACACGCCGTCAAGCGCGACGACGCCCGGAAAGGTCTTCCGCACGCCCTCCACTTCGAGTAAATACTGCACGGGCTGAGATACACTAGCACCGCCTGAGATGACCTCGAAGAATCGCACTCGGCTGAAGGTGGGCGTGGTCGGCCTGGGGCGTCTCGGAAAGGTCTACGTCCGCGATCTGACGGCGCGCATTTCCGAGACGACGGTCGTCGCCGTCGCGGATACGGATCACGCGCTGGCCACAGGCATCGCGCAGGAGTTCGACGTGCCGAAGGCGTACAGCTCTCCTGAAGAGTTGATGGCCGACCGCGACGTCGACGCCGTCGTCATTGTGAGCCCGACGCATACCCATCGAGAGATCGTGGTGGCTGCGGCCCGTTCCAGGAAGCCGACGTTCTGCGAGAAACCGCCGGCCCTCAGCCTGGCCGAGTGCGCCGCGATGTCGGACGCCGTGGAGACGTCCGGGGCCTTCTTCCAGATGGGCTTCATGCGCCGCTTCGATCCGGGATACGCGGCGGCGAAGGAGAAGATTTCCCAGGGGGCGATCGGGAGGCCCGTGGTCTTCAAGTCGACCTCGCGCGATCCGTTCCGCCCCAGCCTCGAGTACGCGAACCCGGCGAGCAGCGGCGGCATCATGGTCGACATGGGGATTCACGACTTCGATCTGGCCCGATGGTTCATGGGTGAGGTCGACACGGTGTCCGCCGTAGGCGCGGTGCTTGCCTATCCCGAGATGGCCTCGATCGGGGACATCGACAACGCGATTGCGACGCTGGTGTTTGCCGACGGGCGGCTGGGAGTGATTGACCTGACGCGGAACGGCGTGTACGGATACGACATCAGCACCGAGCTGCTTGGAGACGCCGGCACCGTCCGCGTCGGGTACCTTCGCGAAACGCCGATTGTGACGCTGACGAAGAACAGCGTGACGCATGACACGGTGCCCTATTTCATGGAACGGTTCGAGCGCGCCTACACCATTCAGCTTCAGAATTTCGCGCAGAACGTGCTGCACGATCGCGTCCCGCCCGTGGTCATCAAGGACGGCGTGGAGGCCCTCCGGATCGCGCTGGCAGCCACCGCGGCGCATCGCACAGGCCAGCCGGTCAAGGTCGCCAGCATTCAGTAGCCCGGGCTCGCCTCCAGTAAACTACCGCCCATGTTTGACGTGGTCGGCGTCGGGACCAACTCTGCCGACGAGGTTCTTAGTATCCCGGTGTCCGTGCGCGACCTGGCATCCACGGGAAAAGTTCGCGTCAGGGAGCGGCAGGTACTCTGTGGCGGGCAAACGGCCACAGCTGTGGCGGCGTGTGCGGCGCTCGGATTGCGAAGCCGATACATCGGGGCGTTCGGGTCAGACGCCAATGGAACACTGGTTCGAGAGGCTTTGCGGCAGCGCGGTGTCGATCTCGAGCATGCCATTGAATGCGACGCGCCGAACCGCAGCGCGGTGATTCTTGTGGATCCGGACGGGCGCCGCACCGTGACATGGCATCTCAGCGATCGATTGAAAATGCTGCCGCACGACGTCCAGCCGCACTTTTTGGACGCCCGGATTGTCCATATCGATGATGACGCGCCTGATATCGCCCTGCGTACCGCGATCGAGGCCCGCAGTCGTGGAACCCTCATAACCAGCGATATCGAGCACGTCTCAGACAAGGCGGAAGAGATTATTGCGGCCGTGACGTACCCGATCTTCGAGCAGACCCTTCCTGCGAGCCTGACGGGAGAAGCCGACCCGGAGCGAGCGTTACGCAAACTCCGTCGGCTGAACCACAATCTGTTGGTGATAACCCTGGGCGAAGACGGCTCGGTCGCGCTTGAAGGGGACCGCTTTCATGCGGTCCCGGCCTTCAAGGTGAGGGCCGTGGACAACACCGGCGCAGGCGACGTGTTCCGAGCCGGCTTCATCTACGGGATGCTGAGACAATGGACGGTTCCGGAGATTCTGCGGTTCGCGAATGCGGCGGGCGCCGTGAGTTGCACGCGTCTGGGGGCGATTCCATCGGTGCCGACACTCGAGGAAGTCCAGTCATTGCTGGGGTAGGAAATCTGTGGGGTTCGGCTTTTTGTCGTTTTGCTGTGCGTAGGCGTACCCACTGCACTGTTTTGCTTTCGACGCAAACGTTTTGAGGTTTGCCGTCTCACTGCCGCCTCGCACAATGACGTGCACGTGGTCCGGCATGAAACAGTACGCAAGAATTGCAAACTAGTCAAAGGATTCGAGGCGCTCTGGATGCGCGGTCACGCATCCGACGTGAACAAGAATCACGCCAGGATCGCGTGTCAGGCTCATCCGCGGCGGTCCGGCTAAAGCCGGACCCCACCATCGGGATCCGTCCCACCATCGGGATCCGTTCCACCATCGGGATCCGTCCCGCCATCGGGACCGTCCCGCCATCAGAAACAGTCCGGTCCCTGCTGCGGTCGGGACGATCGACTATGGCCGATCGACGATCGCCCGGCAGATCTCGCGGACGCGATCGCGCGAGGCGGCGAGCGGCTTGTCGACATCTTCCTTCAGGCCGAGCTGCTGGCGGTGCTCCGCCGACCGCAGGAACACGTACGCATGATCCAGCTCGCGCCGGACGGCTTCGTCGATCAACCCCGCTCTGCCCATCGCCTGGAGCGTAGCGAGAGTGCCCGCATAGCGAAGCGGCGCGTGCGCGGCGCCGTAACGTAGTTGGAAGGCCTGTGTCAGGCGCTCGATGTCCTCTGCTCCGCGATCGGTGTCAGTGAGGTCCGGCTCAAGCCGGACCCCACCAGCCGCGGCGGCGGCGCTCTGATGGGAACCGCCGAACACGAACGTCTGACTGCTCACCGTGAAACGTCGGCCGAGCTCCGCGTCGCCGGCAACCGCGCGTGCTCTCGTCAGCGTGCCTCTTTCGGCGGGATCATCGGAACCCGCAAAGTGCTCGCCATACTCCTCGACAGAGCACGCCTTGAGCCATCCGTCGGCCTGGGGCCACGGCGGCACGCCCACGCGATACAGGTGCCCCTCATGGGTCTCGTCCCTGAGGGCAGCCGTCAAATCGCAGCCCGCCTTCACGAAGAACGCGTGCGCGGCCTCGGCGTCTGCGCCGTCCACGCCAGCCGCCTCGTAGACATAGAGCAGATCGACGCTGGAGCTGTAGCTCAATTCCTGCGCCCCGAGCTGCCCGGTCGCGATGACCGCAAACGTGCCGGGCGCCTTGTCGCGCCCTTCGGCGTCGAGCAGCTGCCGCGTCACGATGGCCAGCGCGAAATCGATCGCCACGCACGCGATATCCGAGAGCTGGGCGGCCACGGTCTGAACCGTCTCGCGCCGCAGCAGCTCGCGCGTGCCGATGCGCAGCGTCTCCCGCCGCTTCCAGCGCCGGAGGATATTGAGCGCCTCGACGGAATCGTCCACCGTCGCGAACACCGAGACGAGCTCTTCCTCGTGATCCTGGCGATCGGGGGCGCTTCGCTCCACTTGAGCGACGAGCCAATGAAAGTACTCGGGAGTCCGGATGAGGATTTCGCTGAGCGCCGGCGAGGCGCCCATGACGTACGTCAGGACGTGCAGCGCGCGCGGATCCTCGCGCAGGTAGTCCAGAAACATGGCGCGGCCGGTGCGCGCCGCCACGTACCGCGACAGGCCTACGACGGCCGCGTCGGGATCGGGCGATTCGAGCAGAGCGGGGAACAGCAACTGCGCGAGGCGGCCGAGCGCTTCGCGGACGACAGGATCGTCGGCCATCCGCTGCAGGTGGTCGTCTGACGCTTTCGGATCGCGGAAGCCGAGCGACTCGAGGTACGCGCGCGCCTGAGCTTCTGTGAGATCCGGAGAGAGAAAAAGATCGGCTGGTGTCGGCACGCGCCCAGAGCTTCTAGACGTCCTTCTCGCCGGTGCGGATATTGTAGCCCTGCTCGACAGGCATCACGAACACCCGGCCGTCGCCGATCTCGCCGGTTCGCGCCGCGCCGATGATCGCCTTGATGGCTTCGTCCACGGAGCCATCCGGAACGACGACCTCGATCTCCATCTTCGGCAGCAGGCTCACTTCGTACTCGCGCCCGCGGTACACCGCCGTGTGCCCCTTCTGGCGGCCGTGACCCCGCACCTCGGTGACGGTCATGCCCGCGATGTTCATCTTGCCGAGGGCCTCCTTGATGTTGTCCACCATGTTGGGACGGACGATCGCCTTAATCAGCTTCATGCGCTCTCCTTCAGCATGCGTTCGAGGTCCGCTTTCAACGCCGCCTCGGCGTCTTCCGAAAGCTTCGCCCCGCCGCGAGTGATGTGAAATACGTCGATGGCTTTCTGTCCTTCGGTCGAGATCAACACGAGATCGACGTCGATCCCGTGATCCGAGATGACCCGGCTGACCCGGTACAGCAACCCGGGCGCATCCTCCGCCACGAGCTCGAGCACGGTGTACCGCTGCGAGTGGCCGCTGTCAAAGTAGACGACGGGCTGGCGGCGGACGAGCGCGCGCCGGAACAACACGCTCCGCTCCTTGCTCCTGAGCAGCGTCGTGACGTCGGCCTGGCCGTTGACGACCTCGTGGAGGCGGCGGTCGAACTCCTTCCGCCCTTCCGAGTTGCGCTCGAAGAATTCGCCGGAGTCGGCGAACTCGAAGACATCCAGGACCGTCCCCGCCAGGCTCGTGAGCGCATGACCGCGGAGAATATCCATCCCGAAGTAGGCGAGCACGCCGCAAATGTTCGAGAACAGGAACGGCTTGTCGAGCGAAACGACCGTCAGCTCCCACGCCTTGGCTTTCTCTTCGAGAAAGAAATGCGCCTCGTCGGGACGGATGTCCCGCGAGAGCCGCACGTGGCGATAGATGGCGTCAGGCGAAAACAGAATGAGATAGCGCCGCGGCAGCCCCTCGAGGAAGCTCGCCATCTCCGATTCCGAAATGTCGGCGGGACGGCTCGCCTGCAGCGCCGCAACGAGCGCCTGCTCGCGATCGATGATGTCGTCGCCGTACCCCAGCGTCATCTGGTTGTAGGCGTCGACGTAGAGCCGCCACAACAGCTCTTCCTTCCAGGGCGTCAGGGTGTCGGGGCTCACGGCCCCGACGTCTGCCAGCGTCAGCAGGACGAGCAGTTTCAGCTGCTCTTCCGTACTGAACAGGGCGGCGAACTGCCGCACCACCTCGGGCTCTTCGGTATCGCGGCGGAACGCCACGCGCGACATCTTCAGATGGTTCCTGATCAGGAAATCGATCGTCTGACGCGCCTCGTCGTCCAGCCCCAGCCGCGACATCATGCCGGTGGCCATTTCCGCGCCGACGATCGAATGATCGCCGTCCCGGGCTTTCCCGACGTCGTGATACAGCAGCGACAGGACGAGCAGTTCGGGCGCGCGCAGATCGCGCAGCACGGGGCCGAACCGCGGATTGCTCAGGAGCCGTTCGACGTTGCGAACCGTCAGCAGCGTGTGCTCGTCGACCGTGTACTTGTGGTAGAAATCCCGGGTCACGCGGCACGAAATTTCGTTCAGCTCGGGAAAGATGGCGCCCAGCAGACCGCAGTCGCGCATCTCGCTGAGCCGCGCCGACAGGCCCGGCCTCGGCCGCAGAAACTCCACGATTCGCTGCCGATGCTCGGCCGTCGGGTGCAACACCTCCGGCGCGTGGTTGTGCACCTGCTGCTCCCGCTCCATCATCGCCAGCGCATCGTCGCCCACCGGCACGTTGCGCGACACGGCGGCGTCGAACGCGCGGAGCCATTCGGCCGGCGATGCCGCGGCGGCGGCGGCATCGTCGAAGGTGATGCCTTCGACCACCCACATCAGGTTCTGGCCGATCAGCTGAATCGAGGTCGGAGGCGGCGGCACCGCCACGCGCCGCACACGGCCGAGCGCGCGCGTCACGCTGCGCGCGTCCTTGAAGTAGTCCGTCATCAGCGCTTCCACCCGCCGGCGCACGTCCGGTCCGGCATAACGCATCCGCTCGGCCGCCTTCTCCTGCAGCTCATAGCTCAGCACGTTCGCGTTGCGCCCGGCGTCGAGGTGCAGGCCCGAACGGATGCGCATGAGAAATTCTTCGGCGTCGTTCAACCGATCCGGCGATGCGTGGCGCGGCGCGTGCCGCCGATCGCCCCCGAGGCGCAGCAGCATCCGGGTCGCCCACACGTCACGAAGCGCACCGGGGCCGTCCTTTACATCCGGCTCGAGCTGGTACACGGTCTCGTGGAACTCGCTGTGCCGCTGGTCGGTCAGCGTCACGAGCGCGTCGAGGATCTGCGGGCGCCACTGAGGCGCGGAGGATTTGATCGCCCCCTCCAGACGATCGAGGAGATCGCGGTCGCCGGCCAGCCGCCTCAGGTCCATCAGCGAGAGCAGATATTCCGGGTTGCCGGTGTCCAGCCGATCGAAATCGGTTATCTCACGGACGTGATGCCCGACCTGGAACTTCAGATCCCAAAGGGGATGCAGCAGCGCCTTGATGAAACGCTCCTCCGGGCGGCCGATCGGGCCGCCGAAGACGACGAGCAGGTCGATATCGGAGTGGAGGAACTGCGACCGGCGCCCGTACCCGCCGACCGCGCACACTGCGAGGGACGCCGCGGTCTGGGTGCGCGCGCTGTCGACAAGGTCGCGGATGATCCCGTCGATGCACTCCGAAAAGCGCGCCAGCGCCATGCGCCCGCCTTCGCCGCGCTCGGTGGCGCCGACGAGCTCGCGCCGCGCCTCGTCGAGCGACGCGGACAGGCGGAGCCGAAGCTCCGCCTGATCGACGTCCTTACCTTTAGCAGGCGCCATCGGCACACATACGGACATAAGGATACTTCGCGGGCCCGAATTCAGGGCTGCGTCAGTACGTCATCCCGATGCCGACGGAGCCGATGACCTGGCTGCCCTTGGCCTCGCCGTCCTTGACGTTGAACTGCTTGGTTCCGTCACCGAGCGAGAGGACGTTCACGCCGCCATGGAGATTCCACGTCCCGAACTTCGTCGGTGCAGTTGTGAACGGCACCGTGAACAGGGCGCCGATATCGAAGTACCCGAACTTGTGGTCCTTGCCATCGGACGTCTCGTAGTAGTTGGCAAGGCTCAAGCCGACCTTGACGGGCACAGCCACGGTGGCACCGTCGCCACCAAGGGGCCAGCTCGGGCCAGCGCCGAATTCGGCATACACGCCCTGGTCACCGATGTGCGTGTGGCCGCCGTCGGCCTGTCCGGGGCCTCCGACTTCGAATGCCAGGAGGCCGTAGGGAGCAAACTTGCTGGCGTGCGCGACTTTGAGGCTGATCTCCTGGACCGTGGCAAACAATCCATTCGGGCTCGTATAGGCGGTAAAGGTCGGAGTGACCGTGACGCCGCCACCAAATCCCAGCGCCAACGAGGCGTAGAAATCCTCTTCGTAGTGCAACCCCTGGTTGCGTACGTCCGATCCGGACGATCCCGTATGGAGGCTGTTCCACACACCAAAGTTGACGCCGGCGCTTTTCAGACCGCCGTCGCCGGAGAACAGCGCGATGCCGACATCACCAAAGGCAAACGTGGTCAGCTTCGGTTCGGCCTCCTGCCGGATGCCTCGGAAGAAGTACACCGAGGGAAAGTCGATACCGGCCGTCAGCGTGACCGCGCCGGGATTGGGATCGGTTGCCTGCGCCCGCGCCGAGCCGGTAAGCGTGAGTAGCATCGCGCCTGCAAGCGCGAGGCGAAGCAGTCGTGAACGGAATGAGAGCAATGCGGTCAAGTGGGCCTCCATGATATGGACCTGCGTTTAAGAACGTTGTGATGCGAGCTCAGAGCGCGGCGCCAGTGCCGGCACTTTGGCGGGTGCGGCGGTTTCGGACATGCCGAGGTTTTCGCCGTGCACGTACGCCTCTTCGCCGTGATTGCTGAGGTCGAGCCCGGTGTCTTCATCGGCCGCCGAGACGCGTAGCGGAACGACGAGCGCGATGAGCTTGAGCAGCACAAAGCTCATGACGCCGCTGTAGACGATGGTCGCGCCCACGGCCGCCGCCTGAATCCCGAGCTGCGCCGGGTTGCCGAAGAGCGCGCCGTCGGCGATGCCGTTGAGCGCCTTCTGGGCGAACACGCCCGTGAGCAGCGCGCCCACGGTGCCGCCGACACCGTGCGCGGCGACGACGTCGAGCGAATCATCAAGCGAGGTCTTCGCGCGCCACACCAGACCGAAATAGCTCGGCACCGCCGCGATGGCGCCCAGCGCGATGGCGCTCATCGGGCCGATGAACCCGGCGGCCGGCGTGACCGCAACCAGGCCAACGACGATGGCCGTGGCGCATCCGACGGCAGTCGGCTTCCCTGCTCGCATGTAATCGAGGAGTGTCCACACGACGAGGGTGCCCATCGGGGCGAGGAACGTCGTCACGAACGCCAGTCCCGCAATCGGGCTCGCGCTCAGCGCGCTGCCGGCGTTGAATCCGAACCAGCCGAACCAGAGCAGGCCGGCACCGAGCAGCGTGAACGGCACGTTGTGCGGCAGCAGCGACGAGCTCGGATAATCCTTCCGTCGTCCGATGACGATGGCCGCCACCAGCGCCGCCACGCCGGCGTTGACGTGCACGACCGTTCCGCCGGCGAAATCGAGCGCGCCCATGTCGGCCAGCCACCCGCCGCCCCACACCCAGTGCGCCACCGGCGTGTACACCACCAGCGCCCACAGGATGATGAACGCCAGGTATGCCGAGAACCGCATCCGCTCGACGATGGCGCCCGAGATCAGCGCCGCCGTGATGATGCAGAACGTGCCCTGATAGGCCATGAACAGGTAGTGCGGAATGGTGCCCTGCGCCTCGAGTCCGACGCCTTTCAGCGCGAAGCGGGAGAGATCGCCGATGTAGTTATTGCCGGGGGCGAACGAGAGCGAGTACCCCACGACGGCCCACATCACGCCGATGAAGCCGAGCGAGATAAAGCTCATCATCATCGTGTTGAGAGCATTCTTTGAGCGGACGAGGCCGCCATAAAAGAACGCGAGCGCCGGGGTCATGAGGAGAACGAGCGCGGTGGAGACCAACATCCATGCGGTATCGGCTGAATTCATGTGAGCACCTCGAAGCAGTGAGTAACGGCCGCGCGCGGCGGCACTCGAAGATGACGCGACGTCATTTTGCAATTCAGGCGCCAGCCCGCAAACAGACACATCTGCAGTTTTCCTAAGGAAACTCGCGAGCGAGCGGTTTCTTCGATCCCACAAACGCGTATGACCACGCGTCTTCGGATACATTTATGTAGGTTCCTCTACCGCGCCAGAATCCGCTGGCGCGGTGCCCGAATCTGCATCGGAATCGCGGGTTGGATGCAGACAGACAAACTTGTCGGTCGCACAATACCGGCAGGCGTTTTTGTTACTTCTTGAATCTCCGCCAGTCGATCCCGAGCTGGCGGACCTTGTAGTTCATGATGCGGCCGGTGGTGTTGAGCAAACGGGCGGCCTTCGCGCGGTTGCCACGTGAGGTTTTCAACGCGTCCTGGATGAGATCTTTCTCGTAGGCCGCGATCGCCTCCTCCAGCGACAAGCTCGTCAGGGTGCCGGAGGAGGCCGCCGTCTGCAGCGTCGGCGGCAGATGATGCGCGTGGACGACCTGGCCGTCGCACACCACCACGGCCCGTTCGATGGCGTTCTCCAGTTCGCGCACGTTGCCCGGCCAGTGATACGCCATCAGCATGTCAATCGCGGGGGTGGAGATCCGCTTGATGTGCCTGCTGTTGGCGATCGACGCCTTCTCGAGAAAATGATCGGCCAGCAGCAGAAGATCCGGCTTCCGTTCCCGGAGCGGAGGGATGAAGATCGCGAAGACGTTGAGCCGGTAATACAGGTCCTCGCGGAAGCTGCCGTCGGCAATCGCCTTCTCGACGTCCTTGTTCGTCGCCGCGATCATCCGCACGTTCGCGCGAAGCGTCTTCGTGCCGCCGAGCCGCTCGAACTCGCGCTCCTGCAGCACCCGCAGCAGCTTGATCTGCGTCGAGAGGTTGAGCTCGCCGATTTCGTCCAGAAACAGCGTGCCCCCTTCGGCGAGCTCGAAGCGGCCCTTCTTGGGTGCGTGCGCACCCGTGAACGCGCCCTTTTCATAGCCGAAGAGCTCGGACTCGATCAGGCTTTCGGGCAGCGCAGCACAGCTGACTTTGATGAACGGGCGCTTGGCGCGCAGCGAATTGTAATGGACGGCCTGAGCGATGAGCTCCTTGTCGGTGCCCGACTCGCCGCGCACAAGCACGGTCGTATCGGTCCGCGCCACCTGCGCCACCTGCTCGTAGACGAGCCGCATCGGACCGCTGGTGCCCAGGATGTTGGAGAAGTCGTAGCGCTCGCGCAGCTCGAGCTTGAGATGCGTGTTCTCCTCCCGCAGCCGATCGCGCTCCGCATCGATCACGCGCTGAATGCGGATCGCCTGCGCCATGAGCGAGGCGACCACCCCCAGGAACTTCACGCTCCGATCGAAATCGCGATCCGCCTTGAAGCGAAAATCGGCGCCCAGGGCGCCAACGGCCTTGCGGTTCAACAGAATCGGCACGCACACGTAGCTGATCTCCTCCCGTGCGAGCTCAGGGCGATCCGACGTGCGCCGGAGGAACATCGGCTCGCGCGAGACGCGCGGCACGACGATCGGCTTGCCGCTCTGCACCACGCGGCCGGTGATCCCCTCACCGAGGCGGAACTTCGCGTCGGCCTTGCCGCCCGGAGGCCCCTCGGCCGCGACGACCTCGATCTCGTCGTTCGTGTTGAGCAGCGCGACCGTGCTGCGGACGACGTGGTGATGGCGCTCGAGGATGCCGAGCACCTGATGAAGCGCGGTTTTCTGATTCGACGCTGCCGCCAGCGTCTGACTGACCTCCAGAAATGTCGAGAGGCGGCGAAGCTCGCTCGTATGGCTACTGGTCGTCTCCGAAAATTTCAACCCGGCTGTCGCGCTCGTTGCCATGGTGTGTGGTCCCTGCGCACACACGAGCAAAGGTGGTTCCACATCGCTGCACGGCGGATTTGGATAATTCGTTGAGGATTCCGGCGATTTCTGGACTTGCGACGCCATTCTTCGTCACACAAAAATGCAGAGAAGCTCGAACGACCCAGACATTCATGTAGGAATGGTGAAGCCGGAACTAGCGGGGGGAATCCTGTCCGTCGATGAAGGTTTCGAGCGCGATCTGGTCAACAGCGGTGAACGACAACCCCGCGCGATACCACATCTGCCCGGCTCTGGGTTCGAGCCGCGACCACATGATTTTCGCCTTGCAGACCATCGTCTGGTCACCGCTGGGCAACGTAAGCCGGACGAGCCTGTTCGGCTTCATGGACGCCGATGCAAGGATCTGGGCGCCGGTCACCGACACATCGACCAGCTTGGCGGGTACGCCATCGATCTCGATGTCGAGCTCGCCGGAGATGGTGAGCCGCTTCGCCGCCCGCACCCCGCGAAACTCCTCGTTGGGGGCGACCGGTCGGGGCGCAGCGGCTGGAGGGACGGCCGCGTGCAGCAGCGCGAGCTTGCCCTCCGCGATCTCGGCACGCGTCTCGGCCTCGCGCAACGCCTGCTGCGCGCCTCCCAACGCCTGCTCGTGCTCGGTCTGCGTCCCTGACGCCTCACTCGAGCGGGACTCGGCGTCCCGGCAGCGGGAGCGTTCATCGGAGGACTCGGCGGGACTGCGCTAGGACTTCGCCTGGCGCGGGGGATGACGGAGGCCGAGGCGGTGGGCGCCGGATTCGGCGCGGATATCGGTGCCCTCATCGCCTTTGGGACGACCGGAATGATCCAGGGGGATGGGAGCTGTGCCGTCGATCCCGTAACCGGGAGAGGGAGCTGCAGCGAGCGCATCTCGGACAAGTTCCGGGTGGTCACCATCCTCGCCTCGGGCCTCGTCGGGTATCCGCTCGGTGTGCTGTACCCAAAGAACTCCAGCTACAACGTGACTCCGGGGGACATCCAGATCCTGTGGGCGTCCACACTGCTCGGCGTAGGGGCGGGCGTCTCGTTCCTCCCCGAAAGTCCCAGTACATCGAGCGCCTATGCGGCCGCGACCGTGGGCGGGGTTCTTGGAGTCCTTGCCGGGGATCGCTTCCTCGTCCGCCGTGCCGACCATAGCCGGACCGATGCCGGGCTGGGGCTACTTGGTACCGGTGCTGGCGCGCTGATGGGCGCGGGTGTTGCAGCGCTTATAGACAACGATCTCAACCCGCCGCTGGTCTTCTCGCTGGCAACCGCCGGCGGGCTTGTCGGCTTGATAGTGACCGAGCGCACCCGCGATCCGCGTCCCGATGCCGGACGCCAGCGCGTGCGGG
>JANNJO010000425.1:0-11283 GCA_031395755.1 Acidobacteriota bacterium | reverse complement strand
CAGCGTGAGGCCTTCAATCTCGTCCGCAATTTTCAGCTCCAGAGCGGGTCCTGCGATGCCATAGGCAACGAAGCCGCTCGCCGAGCTGGAGCCGGCGTTGAGCCGGAGCAGCACCGGCACCTGCAGGTAGTCGATTCTGATACTCGGTCCGCCTTGCGTCGACAACGAATTTGGCACTCGCTCAACGTTCTTGCGTAGCCAGTTGATCTCAGTCTGAATCCCGAGAACGCCGTCGCGATTTCCGCCGAAGAAGAGGCCGCCGTACACGCCGGTACGTGTGCTGAAGTCCAGGGCCTCGCTGCTAAACGTAGCGAATGTAGGCCCGAACTTGATGCCGGCGCCTTGGGCCGAGGCAGTCGATGCAGAACCTATGAGGGTGAGCACAGCGAGAGCGGCGACACGAGCGAGTAGACCTGATTTCATGTTAAAAACTCCTCCGCAGAGTCCGTGGGGGCTGGAGTGAACTAATAGTACCACCGCCACGGACGTCCACTGAAGTCGAACACAATGTGCAGTTAGTCGCAATCCAAGGCTAAGACTGATTCGGCGGACCATCGCGAGCGACGCGAATCACTGCGAAGCAGGAAACGCATCAAAGGCGTGGACACCGCGTGGTGCCGGCGAAGAAGGGGCTCCACGACTGTCTACGGCACGTCGCCGGGAGATGCGTTTCCCGCGTCGTCGAGCTGGTTTGCCGAGGCAGGCTTGGCTCGGAGTGCGGTAACTGAGATCGCGCCGCCTGTTGGGCGGTAGAATTCCCACATCCATGACATCAAATCCTTTCGACTCCGACGATCCGGCGCTGTTCAACATCTCCACGCGCGCGCGAGGACCTGCGGGGGCGCTGCCGCTGACGGCGCAGATGCTGCGCGAGCGGCCGTCGGGCGACCTGTTCGGCTGGACACAGAACGCGGGCATGGGCTGGGATCCGTCGGCTCTCGGCGGCAAGGAATTCCTGATGCTCTCGACGCACGGCGGCATCCGCGCAGCCGATGGGACGCCGATCGCGCTCGGCTATCACACGGGACATTGGGAAGTCGGGCTGCTGCTCGAGGCCGCCGCCGCTGTGTTCAAAGCCGCGGGCGCCATCCCTTTCGCCGCCGCGTGCACCGATCCGTGCGATGGACGATCGCAGGGTACGACGGCGATGTTCGACAGCCTGCCGTTTCGGAACGATGCGGCAACGGTGTTTCGGAGGTTGATCCGATCGCTTCCGACACGGCGCGGTGTCCTGGGCGTGGCCACCTGCGACAAGGGGCTGCCGGCGATGATGATGGCGCTCGCGGCCAGCCACGATCTGTCCGCTGTGCTGGTCCCGGGCGGTGTGACGCTGATGCCGGAGCAGGGGGAGGACGCCGGAAAGGTCCAGACGCTCGGCGTGCGGTTTGTGCACGGCGCCATCACGCTCGAGGAAGCGGCCGATCTGGGATGCCGCGCGTGCGGATCGCCTGGCGGCGGATGCCAGTTCCTTGGGACGGCCGCGACGTCGCAGGTCGTGGGTGAGGCGCTCGGCATGTCGCTGGGACATTCGGCGCTCGCGCCGTCGGGCCACCCAATCTGGATCGACATGGCGCGCCGCTCGGCGACCGCGCTGATGGCGCTCGAGCGACAACAGATCACCATGCGCGACATCGTGACGGATGCGGCCATCCGCAACGCGCTGATCGTATTTGCCGCCTTCGGCGGATCGACGAACCTGATCCTGCATCTCCCTGCGATCGCGCATGCGGCCGGGCTGCGCAGGCCGATCGCCGCAGACTGGGCGGAGGTGAATCGTCAGGTGCCGCGGCTGGTGGACGCGCTCCCGAACGGGCCGCGCAATCATCCGACCGTGCAGGTGTTCATGGCCGGTGGCGTGCCGGAAGTGATGCTGCACCTGCGCCGCCTGGGATTGCTCGATACGACCGTGATGACCGCTTCGGGCGGTTCGCTGGACGCGCAACTCGACGCGTGGGAGTCGTCTGAGCGGCGGACGCGGCTCCGTTCTCAGTTGCAGGGCGAGGGCGTCAACCCGGAGGACGTCATTGTGGCGCCCGAGCACGCGCGCGGCCGCGGGTTGACCTCGACCGTCTGCTTTCCTCAGGGCAACCTCGCGCCGGAAGGCTCGGTGATCAAGAGCACCGCCATCGATCCTTCCGTGGTCGATGCTGATGGCGTGTATCGGTTGACCGGCCCTGCAAAAGTGTTTCTCTCGGAGCCGGCGGCAATGGCCGCCATCAAAGCCCATCAGATCTCGTCGGGGGAGGTCCTGGTGCTGATCGGGCGCGGGCCGATGGGTGCGGGCATGGAAGAGACCTACCAGATCACGAGCGCGCTGCGCCACCTGCCGTTCGGCAAACAGGTGGCCGTCATCACCGACGCGCGATTCAGCGGCGTGTCAACGGGCGCGTGCGTGGGCCACATCTCGCCGGAAGCGCTCGCGGGCGGCCCAATCGGAAAACTGCGCGACGGGGACATGATTGAAATTGTGGTGAACCAGACGACGCTCGAGGGCACCGTGAATCTGGTCGGCGAGGAACGGTCCGTGAGCAGCATCGAAGACGGGTCGCGGATACTCGCCGCCCGTCCGTCTCGGCCGGACCTCGCGCCGGATGCGTCGCTCCCCGACGACACGCGCATTTGGGCGGCGCTGCAGGATGTGAGTGGGGGCACCTGGGGCGGGGCGGTCTACGACGCTGAGGCGATACTTCGCGTCGTCGCGGCAGGTACAAAGGCCCTCCGCGGCCGTAACTAATCTTAAAGTGTCATCTCAGCCGCTTCTGGGCCTCCTCGAAATGGCTGGAGCTCACGGGCACCTTCTGAAAGGCCGCGCGAGCCATCTCGGGGTTCCTTAACCGTCGTCTATAGACCTCACCCGCGCGGAACCAGCCCTCACCGGCGCTATTGGGATACTGAGATGCCATCGCGGTAAACGCGCCCGCTGCCAGCTCGAAACGCTTGATGTCCTCGTAGATGTTCCCGAGCTTCCGCAGCGCGGTTTCCGCTGCTGCGCCCCGCGGATACTCGGCGGCGATCTTTCGATACGTGACCAACGCGGACGGAACCGACGTGCCAAGGACGGCGTCCCGCTGGAAGAGTTTTTGACGCTCTTCAATCTCCGCCTTCGCGAGCAACGCGCGGAGAGCCCACGGACTGAGCTGATGCTGAGAGGCTACTTCCGCAAAGATCTGGCGCGCCTTTGTCTCCTTTCCTCTGCGCCCGGACCGAAGAGTCAGGTCTCCCAGCCGAAACGATGCTTCAGCGGCACGCTGATGCGTGCGATAGCGATCGGCGATCTCGAGATACGTCCCCATTGCATCATTCAGTTGCCGCTGATCTTCCTGAATCGCGGCCATGAGGAAATACGCATTCAGGGCCTCGGAGCTCCCCTGATGTTTTACGACGAGTTCTCGAAGCGTCGCGAGTGCCTGTTCGGGGAGACCGGCTGTTGCTTTCGACTCCGCAATCCGCAGTTCCTGCCGGGCGTCGTAACTGCCGGCTGCGACCGCAGAACCAGGACGCACCGGGTCAGGCCGCGCTGCGTTGCGGCTTGCCGGTTGCGGAGCGCGTTCTCGGAGGACCTGAGCTGTCGCTGGCGGTTTCGTGGGATCGATCGCAGGCTGAACTGGCCGGACGGGCACCGGCGCGGCGGCATGTCTGGGCAGCGCCGGTGATGATATGGGAGACTGTCGAAATGCGTTCGCGCTTCCGAGCGCAATGGCGGCGAACGCAATCGCTCCTACCGCAGCAGCCAATCGCCTCCAATTTCTTGGCGGCGCGATCGCGGTTGAACTGCTTGTGGATTCCAGGTCGCGTTGCAGGCGCTGCAGGTCTGCTCTTAGATCCGACGCAGTCTGAAATCGCAGCTTGCGATTCTTCTCGAGCGCCTTGCTGAGAATCCGTTCCAGTTCCACCGGCACGGCGGGATTGATCCGGCACGCCGGGACGGGGACGCTGGTCAGGATCTCGTCGCAGATCTCGGCTGTGGTTCGTCCCATGAAGGCGCGCCGGCCGGTGGCCATCTCATACAGCACGACGCCGAGAGAAAACAGGTCGGAGCGCGCATCGAGGTCGTCGTTTCGAAGCTGTTCCGGCGACATGTAGGGCACGGTCCCCGCTCTCCCTGGACGGCCCGCAGCCCCATGCTCCTGCGATGAGGAAGGACGGCGAGGGGTTAGCAGGGCCAGACCGAAATCCAGGATCTTCGCGTGCCCTCTGCCAGTCACAAAAATATTCACGGGCTTGAGATCGCGATGGACGAGGTTCTCCGTGTGCGCGGCATCAAGCGCGTCACTGACCTGGATACCCAGTTCGAGCAGCTCACCGAGCGGCATCGGCCGGCCTTTGATTAACTCGCTGAGCGTGTGGCCTTCGAGCAGCTCCATCACGATGAAGTGCTGGTCCTCGTGGGTGGCGATCTCGTAGATCGTGCAGATATTCGGATGGCTCAGGCTCGAGGCCATACGAGCCTCGTGCTGGAAGCGCAGGATTGCCGCGGTGTTCGTCGACAGCTCGGCCGGCAGAAATTTAAGGGCCACGGCGCGGCCGAGCGCGAGGTCGTCTCCCTTGTAAACGACACCCGTGGCGCCTTCGCCAATTTTCTCGAGAACCCGGTAATGAGAGAGTGTTTTGCCTGTCACTCCGCCCTCCAGTTATCGGCGGGGCGGGTGGAAGTCTGTAACGCGACTCGTCGACAGACAGCGGTCGCGAGCGGTCAGGGCGCGCGGTCGTGGTCGCGGTCGAAAAATCGGGTGATATCGGAGATGTTGACTGGCTTCAGCAGGAATGCTGCGCCGATTTGAGCGGCTTCGTTGCGGATGACCACATCGTCGTGCCCGGACACGACCAGGAGGGCGCCTGCAGGAGATACGGACCGAAAAAAAATGGCGAGCTGAAGCCCGTTGTACTCGCCAACTCTGACGTCGGTCAACAGGCCTTCGGGGACTTCCTGCTTGACGTAGGCTCGCGCCTCTTCGAAGCCGGTGCAGACGACGACCTCGTGGCCTGCGCTTTCCAAAGCGACGGCGTAGAGAGCCGCGACCGACGGCTCGTCGTCAAGAATGAGAATTTTGCGATTGCCCACGCCCGCCGCCGCTGAGCATACTACACCGCTCTGCATAGAGCGGCTGCCGATCGAGCGCAGAAAACGCGCCTTTCAGCTCGGCGATCCTGACCGGCTTCAGGAGAAACTCGCCGTGCAGCTCTCCGACTTCCTTCCTTATGACCGCATCGTCGTACCCGGTCACGACCACGATGCGGCCGTCCGGCGAACACCGGCGAAACACGATGGCCAGCTGTAGACCGTTGTACTCGCCAACGCGGACGTCGGTCAGCACCGCATCGGGCTGTTCCTGTCGGAGGTGTTCCCTGGCCTGCTCGTAGCTCGAACAGACGGTCACCTGGTTCCCATCCTCCCGGAGCGCCCTTCCGTAGACCCGCGCGACGATCGGATCATCCTCAAGAATCAGAATTTTTCCCGCAGTCATGGACCAGCGCCGTAGCAAAAACAACGCCATCTGATTCTCCAGCAATCCCGCGATTTCTGAAGCTGTTCTGGGAATAAAGCATTCGATCCGGTAAAAAATGCGTAGTTTTGCGACCCCTCCAGTTGTAGTCGCCCAGATTATTTGTCTGCTCTGAGGAAGACTATCGTCCACTCTCCCGTGCCGTAAGGCTCTCGGTGCGGACGGGCACGGATCGAAATCTCTGGAACGGCAGATGGCATTCGTACTTGCGCAGGAAGGCAAGGAACCGCTTGTAGTCCTTTGGGTCGACGTTGAAGAGCTGAACCAGCAGCTTGTAATTCCCGCGACTCTGTTTTAGACCCAGCGTCACGATGGCGCGCAGATCCTGATGTGTGACATCACGCGCCATGAACGGCTCGTAGACGACCGTCCAAAACGACTCGCCATCGCGGTGCATGTGAGCGAACAACTTGTCTGCTCTGGTGGGCGTTGCGTTTCTTCCGGCAGTAGAAACAGATCCCGAGCGTGTCGGCCCAATAATTTCGTCGGGAAGGTCGCTCAGCGGCACCGTGCCGGAGCGCGCACGAGCGACGAGGCGCTCAACGACATTTTTCAGCTCGCGTACATTGCCCGGCCAGGAGTAATCGACCAGTGCCCGAAGAGTTTCATCGGGCAGCCGTGGCTGCGGTGACTGGTGGGCCAGGCTGAAGCTGCGCAGGAATTCGTCGATCAGAAGCCGTACGTCATCCTTGCGCTCGCGCAGCGGAGGAATCACGATGTGGACCACGTTCAGGCGATAGTAAAGGTCCTCAAGGAATCGGCCCGCACGCATTTCGTCGTGAAGCTTCCTGCTCGTCGCGGCGATGATGCGCACGTCGACCGTTGAGTGGGCGCGGTTGGAGCCGACCGGGTGAATCTCGCCGTTCTCGAGAAATCTCAGCAGCACCGCCTGCATGCGCAGGCTCATCTCGCCGACTTCGACGAGGAACAGCGTTCCCGCGTTTGCCTGCTCCAGCCACCCACGCGCATCCCGATGTTCTTCGGTGAAGCTGCCGCGAGCGCGGCCGAATAGCTCGGATTCCAGAAGACCATCGGGGACGCCGGCGCAGTTAATCGCGGCAAATGGACCGGGGCGGCGACGGCCGCGCTGATGGATCAGCCTGGCGATCGCCTCTTTGCCGACGCCACTCTCGCCCGTGATCAAGACTCTGGCGTCTGATCGAGCGGCGCACTCGAGTTCCTCGCGGATCTCCTGCATGGCCGCAGATGACCCAATCAGGTCGCGCTCCGTTTTCAGTTGTGTCATGTATGGATCCAGGACAAGAGGCTGCGTACGTTACCGCCGTACCACCTATAGTGTCAACGTCTGTACCCGGCTGAGCGAACAGGGCACACAATTGGCCGCTAAACGTCTCGAAATGAACCACATACCTTGGTTTGTGTCCGAACGAAGTCAGTCGGAATTCTGCACGGTTTGCACAGAAACGTGCAGCATTAGTCTGCTCCAGGCGGATTTTTAGTCGCGCAGGAAGACTTAGTCGCGAACGTCAGGCGGAGTGTCCGGACGCGGAGGGACGGACCGGAATTTTTGAAACGGCAACTGACATTCGTACTTGCGGAGGAAACTCAGAAGCCGCTTGTAGTCTTCCGGCTGAAGATTGAAGAGCTGCACGAGCAGCTTGTAACTGCCGCGGGTCTGCTCCAGCCCGCTGCTGACGACCGCTCGGAGATCATGGCGCGTGAGATCGCGGGACATGAATGGCTCGTACACGACAGCCCAGAACGATTCGCCATTCACCGTCATTCGCTCGTACAGCGTATCGGCAACAGCGAGGGGCGGAGCAGTCGCAGAGCCGGGTTCCGCTCGTTTTCCGAAAATGTCCTTCGGAAGATCGGCGGGGGTAATCACGCCGCGCGCGCGGATCACGATGCGCTCGACCGCATTTTTTAGTTCGCGGACGTTCCCTGGCCAGTCATAGGCCATCAACCGCGTCTGCGCCTCTTCCGAGATTGCGGGCTCCGGCACGCGATGCGTCTTGCTGTAGGAGCGGACGAAATGAGCAAACAGGTGCGGGATGTCCTCCCGTCGGTCTCTCAACGGAGGAATCGGCACGTGGATGACGTTGAGGCGATAGTAGAGATCCTCGCGGAAGCTCTTGTCGGCCACCCGAGCGAGGAGATTTCTATTCGTGGCGGCAATGACCCGAACGTCAACGATCGACTGCGTGCGGTCGGAACCCACACGCTGAATTTCGCCGTTCTCGAGAAATCGCAGCAGGAGGGCCTGCATGCGCAGACTCATCTCGCCGATTTCGTCCATGAAGATCGTGCCGGCGTGCGCCTGCTCGAGCCACCCTTTCTTGTCGCGGTGGGCATCCGTGAAGCTTCCACGCATATGGCCGAACAGTTCGGATTCGAGCAGCGTGTCAGGTACGCCTGCGCAGTTGATCGTGACCAGCGCCGACCGGCTGCGCGGGCTTCGCTGATGAATCAAACGAGCGACGACCTCTTTGCCTACGCCGCTCTCGCCAGTAACGAGGACCTTTGCGTTCGAGCGGGCGGCGCAGTCGATTTCTTCCTCGATGCCGCGGATCGCGGCGCTCGTCCCAATCAGCCGGGGGGCGTCGTCCATTTGAAACTTTCGCGCTGGCAGGCTTCCCGTGGATGGGAAGGGCACTTGAGAGTACTCTGTGCGCTGTTCAGTCAACGTCGTGGGCTCATGAATTGACACGGGTTTCGAGCTATATAAGTGATAAAAAGGAAGTTATCTTTGATGAGGTCACAGCTACACCTAACACGCGCGAAGAACCTCATCGAAAGGACATTAGTTTACCATACGGCCGACTTTTCTCCGGAATAAAGAACTAAGCCCGCCTAAGTCCGCGTAAATGAACCGTCTGTGATACCGGTTAAATGTTGGCCTGTACCCTGCGTAACGATCACTAAAATTCTTGGAGTTCCGCCACCGGCCGCAGCTGGAAAGCCACGCCACCAAGGGCAGACGTCAATCTGGCTCTTGTAAAGGGTTTGGATTAAGGCACTTAGCGGCTCGGTACGCCCGTTAGAGTTCGGCAACGAACAGTGCCAGAGCCTGCGCCGGAAATCCGGCTTGGGATGAGCGACGGATACAAAAGTCAGGCAAAATCGCGACTTTTCTGTGAGGTTCGCGGCGAGTGCATAGTTTCCTGCTAAGCGGCAAAGGGGGCCCCGACGAGGCCATCAAGGCGCTGGTTGTCGACAGCGACCTGAAGAACGTACACGAGTTCAGCGCAGCCCTTCGAGACCGGGGCTACAAGCCGTTGGAAGCTACGACATTCGAGGCCGCCAAACAGCTCTGGATGGCTGAAAAGCCCCCTCTTCTTATTGCCGACGTCCGGCTCGGCCCGTTCAACGGGCTGCAGTTGCTACTTCGAGCGAAGGCCGATCGCCCGGACGTGACCGTTGTCATCACCTGCGCTTTTCCGGACAAGGTGCTCGAGGCTGAAACCCAGCGGTTCGGGGGAACGTTCCTCGTCAAACCTTTGAAGCCCGAAGACGTCCTGGCTGCATTGCTCGGTCCCCGTCAACCTGAGACGCTGGAGTCCTTCGGAGAGCGCCGAGGAGGAGAACGCCGCGGCGACCCGATAGGAGGCCTCCTGCCCGATCGCCGCCTCGCAGATCGGCGACGCCCGAGAAGAGATTGATCTTCATGCGGGTGCCCCCTTGGTCAAATGACGGCCGGGTCGACTCGCGGTCGTTCCGGGCTCCGGATGGAACCGTTGGCAGAGTCGAAGTCTCGACCCGCCGCGATGGCGTAGTCAATCGGGTTGAGTTCCCAATCAGGCCTCCTCAACCCGTGGCTCGCGTCCCGGCTACCTTCCAGTCAATCTTCGCACTCTCAGGTGTGCGCGGCCTGCTTTGGCGTTAAGCCAGGACGCAATCTGCTCTGGACGAGAAACCTCTTAGAACTCCAGCAGGAGTCCGGCTGACGGAATCCTGGGAAACATCGAATCGAATACCCCGAATAGCTGATGGGTGTTTCCGTTGATGCCCGGTGAGGCGGCGCGCACGTTGGTGCGATCGTAAAGGTTCAGCGCTTCGACGAAGAGCGTCAGGCGCCTGGTCTGCCAGGTGAACGTTCGGTTCGCTCGGACGTCCAGACGCGTGTAGACCGGCACACGCAGGTTGTTGCGCGCGGTGCTGAGAAAATATTGATCCCCGCGAGACTCGTAATACCCGGGAGCGGGGAAGTTGCTCCCGGCGCGAAAGCGCGTGCTGAAGCTCATCCGATCGCTGAAGCGGTAGACCCCATACATGTTCAGCGTGTGCCGCTGATCGTAGTCTGCGCTGAACGTTTCTCCGGTGATCGTGTCGCGATACTCGGTGGATGCGAGGTCGTAGGCGATCCAGCCAGACAGGCCGTTCGGGCTCCGGCGCTGCACCATCAGCTCGATTCCACGGGAATGGCCGTTGAGCGCGTTTTGATATCGGGTGGTGAACGATGGGAGAACGAGCCTCCCGTTCGCGACGCGGAACTCGGCGTTTGGCAGCCACGGGTAATCACGATCCTCACGGTTGTACGCGGACACCTGCCACGTCGTCGATCGCGTGATGGGTCCCTCGATCGCGGCATCGGCATGATACGCACGCGACGCCTTCAAGTCCGACCCTCGCAGCCCTTTCACTTCGGCAAAGCCCGGCTCCTGGCGATAGACGCCGCCGCCGGCGCGCATGACCAGAGCCCCGGGCAACGGCCGGCGTGTTTCAATCCAGGGGGAGGCTGATGTGTGACCGGTCAGCGTCGAGTGATCGACGCGTACGCCGGGAGCGAACGACGCGCGTCCCTTCGCGAGGCGCGCGAGCACATAGGAAGAGCCGGCGACGGCTGAGTCGCGGAAATTCTCGCGCAGCTCGAACTGGGGCCCTGAAAATCCCGGCCCCTGCTCGAACCGTGAGGCGCTCGATCGGCGTACCTCGCCGCCGCCTTCGAGCATCACGCGGGGCGATTGCGAGAGCGACCAGTCCGCCCTGTAGATGATGTCGCTCTGCCGGCCGCGCTGGAGCTCGAGGCCGTCGCGATTGACGTTGCGGAACGTGTTGCCGTCGGCCGCGATTCGCTGCGTGAGGATGAACCGCGGCGACGCGAGATACCGCCATGTGAAGACGGCCACCCCCACGTCATTCACGCCATCCTTCACATCATCGATCCCGACGCTGCTCAGCTCTTGATTGAGCTGCGAGCGCCCCGCGGAGAAGGCGACCTGGACCTGATGCTTCGCGTCGAGGTCGTACACGAGCTTCGACTGCAGGTCGTAAAACCCGAAGCCGAAGTCGTTCGAGGGATCCAGCTTCTTGATGATCATGTCGAGATAGCTCTTGCGGGCCGAGAACAGCCACGATCCGCTCTTGGTGTGACCGAGCGGGCCCTCCATAACGACCGATGAGTCGGTCACGCTGGCCCCGACGTGGCCGCGGACGCGGTCGCGCGACCCTTCGCGCATCAGGAAGTTGAGCTCGGCACCGGTGTGATCGCCGTACCGCTGCGGATAGGATCCGGCGGCCAGTGCGATCTCCTGCAGTACGTCGCCGTTGATCATGGCGATCGACCCGGAATCCTGCACCCCCTGCACCGTGTGAACGAGCAGCGGGGTGGAGACGCCCTCGAACGTAAAGCTCATATTCCGGACCGGCAGGCCGCGCACGCTGAACTCGCTGCGCAGGTCGTCGCCGGTCGCCACGCCGGGCAGCACGTGGATGGCGCGCATGGGATCGTTGGTGATGAGCCCGCGGAGTTGCTGAAGCTCGTTGCTCCTGAGAACCTGGACGGGGCTCGCCTCGTCCTGTCCGCGGGCTGCGGTGC
>JANNJO010000484.1:0-7965 GCA_031395755.1 Acidobacteriota bacterium | reverse complement strand
GCGGTGGGCCTCGAATCGGGCAACGAGCAGATTCGCGAAGTGGTCATCTAGAAGCGCTCGAAGAACAATCAAATCGTCGACGGCGCGCGCTTCCTGCGGGAAAAGGGCATCAAGGTGCTCACGACGAACATGATCGGGCTGCCGGGAGAAACGCTCGACAACGCATTCGAGACCGTCGAGCTGAACATGGCCCTCGAGTCCGACTACGTGCGCGCGAACACGTTCCTGCTGTTTCCCGGGCTTCCGCTGGTCGAATACGCCAGGGAGAAGGGCTATATCGCCAAGGACTTCGACATCGAGAAGCAGGTCGCCGAATCGCAGGAAATCACGCTGAACACCCCGTACGCCCGCGAGTTCCGCAATATCAATTCGCTGTTCTGGTTGATGGTGAAGTGTTCGCCCAAGCGGATCCCCTTCTTCAAGCGCCTCGTGACGCTCCCGGACAATATCGTGTTCCGCATCATCGGGTCGTTCAACATGATGCAGGAGCTGCTGTTCTATCGGATTCGGCCGATTCCCGCCCTGCGGTACTTCAAGAACACGGTGCTGATGACGAGCAAGTCGAGGCTCAACATGGGCCTACGCCAGTATCCAACCTTGTTCCGGAGGAAGAAGGTGGAAGACCAGGCAGTCCTTCCCCAGAACCCGAAAGAGATCTACGAAGCGAGCCGCGGCTACTTCTGATGTTCACGCTGGAAGAATCCGCGCACCTGAGGCGGATGATCCGCGCCATATGGGTCGGTTTGTTCCTGCTGCTCGGGGCCGTCGTGTACTTCCTGCTTGAACGCTGAACCCTCCTGACGGCACCCCGTCGCGCTCCATTTCCACGCCACGTTGCGTGGTATAAACGCCCGACCACGCATGAGTCGCTTCGAGCTTCCCACGGCATTCACGCTTAAGCCTGCGCAAGTCCTTGCGCTCGTGGTTGTTCTTGCGTCTGCGACCGTTGCTGTTTCGGTCATCGATCTCTCGCGCACCATCGGCGTCATCAAGGGTGACGAAGCGACCTACGTTGGGATGGCCGCCAGCCTCGCCTACGATGGCGACCTGCAGTACACCGCTGAGGACTATCAGCGCATGCGCGGCTGGTATCGAAGCGGGCCCGAGGGCATCTTCCTCAAGCGCGACTCCGCCGGTGCGCTGCACTTCGCGAAGGCATACGTCTACGCAGTCGTGGCCTTACCTTTTGCGTGGGCTGGATTGCGGGGCCTGCTGCTGTTGAACCTGCTGTGCGTCGCCCTCAGCATCGCTGCGGGCCATTGGTGGCTGAAGGGACGCTCGAAGTCGATTCCGGCGCTCCTTTACAGTATCGTCTTTGCGGGCGCGTCCGCCACGGCGCTCTATTCCGCCTGGCTCACTCCCGAGATACTTAACTACACCCTGGTCTTTCTGGCATTTGTGATCGGATGGCCGCGTTCCCACGAGGGATCACCGAGCGCCATCCGCACGCTGTTGGCACTCGCGGTACTAGCCGCCGCTACCTTTTCCAAGCCACTCAACGCCCTCCTTGCGCTTCCTCTCGTCCTCTCGCATCCGAGGGTCGCACTGCGAGTAGCCGCAGTGCACCTCGCCACGTTCGCGCTGGCGGTTGGGCTTCTCTTTGGTGTGAACCTCGCGTTGACTGGCGACCTCAATTATCAAGGGGGCGAACGCAAGACGTTTTACGGTCGATTTCCGTTCGATGAGCAAGGCGGCTCTTTCGACACGACCGGAATTGGCAGAGCGACACAAACCATTGAAACGCCGATCGGGAGCGAGGCCCGCTTGTCGATGCTGCCACGGAACGCGTGGTACTTTCTCGCCGGGCGGCACTTTGGGTTGATTCCGTTCGGCTGGCCGTGGCTTCTGAGCCTGCTGATGTGGGCGGTGATCCAACGTCCCAAGCCGCTCAGAGAGTGGGTGCTCGCCGGTTCAGTGATTGCGACGGCAGTGGCAACGATGGTCTGGATGCCGTATACGTGGTTCGGCGGCGGCGGACCGATCGGCAATCGCTATTTCCTGAGCGTTGCAGCGTCGCTCTTCTTCTTGACGCCCGCGCTGACAACAGCGGCCATCCCGGCGGCCGCGGCGGCGGGGCTCTTCTTCATGGCGCCCTTGTACGCGGCGCCGTTTCAGATGGCAAAGGAGCCCTGGCGCGCTACTCAGCACATGCTCTCGCGGGTCCTGCCGCTTGAAATGACGGGCGCATCTGACTTTCCTATCATCCTGGACAAACGTCGCGGACGGGTTCCCCAGGGGCGTCGACCGACCGTGTTCGTAGCGTTCATGGATGCCCGTTCTGATTTTGGTACGAACGGATGGATCGCCGTTGCACCATCCAGCCGCTCCGAGCTACTAGTCCGCTCGGAACCGCTCCAGCACATTGTGATTGGTGTCAAGAGCGAGAGTGCGTGTCGCGTGACATTGGCAGATGGTTCGTCGGAGGTCGAGCTCGACCTCGGTGTCAATGATCGCCGCGATACGAACATGACGCCGCTACAGACGTTCTCTCTTGAAAGTTTCGCCTTCGTGTTGACTGTCGACGCCACACAGTGCCGAGCCCGTATCCAGGTCGCGATGCAGGGTCGCCCGTAGGCACACGAGTGCCGTCTCTCGAATCGAGTCGGGCGGTCGCCCGAGGGGAGCTCCGGTTTCCGCGCTGCCGCCACTCACAACCGCGAATGAACACTTAGAACAGCGGATATATCTTGGTGAACAGCATAAGGCCGAAGACGTAGAACATCCCGAATGCGACGAGGATTCCGTCACGGACGATGGGTGTGCGGAGCGTGGCCAGCCATAGTGCGACCGGGAACAGCACGGCCGCATACCGTCCGATTCCCTCAAGCAAACCGGATGACAGCGGTACGTAGAGATTGATGAGAATGAGCGTGGGATACGCCGGACCGAATCGTCGCCAGATGAACGGCGTCGCCGCGAGGAGCGCGATCGCCGTCATCGCATTCAGCAAGTCGACCACCGCCGACGGCGAACGCGTGATGAACGCATAAGGACTCCTGGCAATCGCAATCGCCAGTGTCACGAGCGGCTGCCATCCAGGTACCGAGCCTGGAGACCAGTTCCATCGACTCATCGCCTTCGCCCATTCAAAGGGATCCCCGCTGATGTTGTAGACGAACAGCGAGTAGGCTCCGATGCCGAGCAGCGTCGCGCCCAGCGCGGCGCCCGCACGAAGGGCTGCGCCACGATCGCCTCGCGTTTCGCGATAGGCCACGAGTGCGAGCGAGGGAATCATGAAGATGCCGTTGGCGCGCGTCGCGGTGGCGAGTGCGCCCGCCGCTGCTCCGAGCCACCATTGCTTGGTGCGAAACCCATAGAACGCGGTCACGGTGAATAACAGAAACAGGCTCTCCGGATAGACCGCGCCGAAAAAGAAGGCGAATGGAAAGACCGCCGCATAGACGAGCGCGCGCGACGCGCCTTCCGGCAGGTCCAGCCTCGCGAGGCGATGCAGCACGATCATCGCGAGCACGAAGGCGGTCCACGAGATGATAATCCCGGCCATATAGACGCGCACGCTGCCGCCACCCATCGCCAGCGCCAGGTAGCGCATCAGCATCGGGTACAGCGGAAAGAAGGCGAGATTACCGCGGCCGTCTTCAACGAACTTGTATCCATGTCGGGCAATGCCGAAGTACGAGCCCGAATCCCACCGGGCGAACGGATCCCAAAATAAGTCCGTGCGGGGATAGATCGTGAACTGCTCGGGCTGCGCCATCGGCACGACCGCGTTGATCATGAACGCGATGATGGCGGTGAGAACGCGGATGCCGAGCGCGCCTGCGATGATCCGGACGGTAACCAGCGTCACTGCCATACGAGCCTCGTTAGAGTGGTGCCATCAGCATCAGCGGTGTAGATCGACCCGACGAGACGAAGCAACCAGCTACGGTGACTGGATGCGGTACACGAGCACTTCTGGATTCTCGAACGCCAGAGAAAAACAAGTACCGGAGGCAGAAAATTTCCTAAACGCGCCCTTCGGCATTCCCTCCCGCTCAATCCGACCAATATAGAGATAATCGATCCGTCCCCGCGCCAGACGGCATGCGTCCTGAAGATTACTGGTGATGTAAAGCTGATGCACCTCATGCGATCGGGCATCGTACGGCGGTACGTCGAGCCACAACAAGGGCTTCCCCGCCCACATCCGGCGATGAGCGAAGGTCGGGATGTGGCTCCAGGTTTCACGTCCCCTCGTGATGGGATCCATCTGCACAATCGCGTCGGGTGCGGTATTGTTGCGAATCCAGGCGAGGCCTTCCTGGTCCAGAGGTGACAGGCTCACGGTCCACCGGAACCCGGGGCCCATGCGCCTGTTGTAGATGTCCTGCGCATTGAACGTATCGATAAACGTCGTGGGCGCACCCGCCGCCGCGATTACGGCCACAGCGACGGCGGCGATAGACCGGCGCCATGAAAGGAGCCGCGACAGGAAGAGCGCGACCAGCGGTGCGAGGCTCACTTGAAGGATCTGCCCTGCGCGGAACCCGATATACGACCCCTCGACCGACAGGTTGACGAAGTAAAACAGCGCAAGACCCACGGCTAGCCCCGCGACGGGAGGCCACACCCGCAGAGGGGCTCTCCACGCGGTCAAGAGCGACAACATCGCGGGAAGTAAAACCGGACCGAGCGATAAAAACAGCGTTGTGACAGGCGCGTTCCGCGCGAAGCCGATCAGCCCGAAGCGAACCGCGGCTTCGGATCCTTCGACCATTTGATTCCAGGTGGTCCAGTACACAGCACAACCGACCAGCAGCGCCGCAACCACGTGGGGGAACATCCCTTTCAGCGCCTTGGGATGCGCCAGGGCGTCGACGATCACGATCAACCCGTAGAGGAGCGACAGAATCGCGCCGATCAGAGGATTCATGATCGTAGACGCTCCGAGGGCGACCCCTGCGAGCGCGACAGCGGGCAGCGAAGCGCGCACCCCGGCATACGCCGCAACCGGCAACGCCATCAACCCCAAGGCACAAGACAGCGAATGCTGGGGGTTGTACCACATCGACCGCGCCAGGCTGTCGATTCTGAGGCCCCCGAATGACCAGGCGCTCATGGCGTCGATGTTGAGATTGGTGACGGCCGACAACGGACGACCGCGCGCGTAGAGATCGTACAGCGCGTAAGTGCCTTCGGCGCTGGCCGCGACGGTGACGAGCGCCGTGCCGAGCGCCGCGGCGATCGCTGATGGAACGATCGACCACGTGAACAGCATGACGCTCGCGAGGAACAGCACTCCTGAAAAGACGGCGTTCAGCTTCAGGCACAGCTCGACGTCGGCCAGGATGGCGGGACCCCGGGCGGCGACGGCCGCCGGGACGATGAAATAGGTCCAGTAGTAGTGAAGCGGCCGGTCTCCCACGTACGGGTTCACCGGAGGGGACGCAAACTTCGTCATCTCAGCCGTGAGAGCGGTGTGCCAGATAAAATCCGCCGTGAAATACGCACGATAGTTCCTGTTACCCTCGCCGTCGCGACCGCCGAGGTTCTTGTAAGGAAACAGGAACAGGGCGGGAGCCAGCAGCAGCACCAGAAAGAGAGCCGCTGTATCTCGCCTCGTCCAGGCAGGAAGGATCACGAGCGGCGGCCGTATTTTCCAGCCTGCAGCCCAGATAAGGGCGGTCGCGATTGCCCATCCGAGGACGAGCGCCGACTGCGAGGGCGGTCCCGCTATCTCCACCCCCCAGATCGCCAGACACGAGAGCGCGTATCCAATGAGCGCGCCGGTGACCCATCCCAACGCATGCGCACGGCCGAACAACGCGAACCCCAGAGGCCAGCCGGGCAGCGTCGCTGCGATGTAGATGAGGAGATACGCGAGGCCCGCCCCCTTTCCCAGGACCCATGCGAGCGCGACCATCGCCGTCGTAAACGCGACCAGGGCCGGGCGGTACGTCAACACCACCGTGTGAACGTGTGATGCTGCAAGGTCAGCGAGGCTACAATTCCGGTGCAGATGGCAATGATTGGGGCGGGGACACGCACGGGACAACAAAATACCACGACCAAGGGTCTTTTCGCGCGCGTCGCCCGCGTGACGGTCGCTGTCGGCCTCACCGCGATCCTGCTATGGCAGAGCGATCCATCAGCGGTCCTCGACGCCGCGCGCGCCGCCGACCTGCGTTTCATCCTGCTCGCCTGCGTCCTCGTCTTCGTCGATCGGGCGCTGATGGCCTATCGATGGTTGACCCTGCTCTCGCCGCTCACTCCGGCACAGCGGCCACCGTTCCTCGTGTTGATGCGGGTCTTTTTCGTCAGCACGTTTCTTGGAACGTTCCTGCCTGCCGGCATCGGCGGCGATGCCGTGCGGGCGTACGGCTTGTCGCGTGAGGGCGTGGGCGGCGTTGACGCCGTCGCCTCGGTGCTGATGGATCGCCTTCTTGGTGTCCTGTCGATCCTCTTCGTCGCTTCTGCCGGATCGGTGCTGGCTCGAGGCCTGATCGACATTCGCCTTCTCCTGCCGGCGCTCGGATTGCTCGGCGCGATGTGCGTGCTCGCGCTCGCCGTCGTCTTCAGCACGCGGTTGGCCGTGTTGATGGGATCGCTGATCGCCCGCCTTCCCCGAGGGCAGGAACCGGCCCATCGGCTCGTCGCCGCGATCCAGCGGTACTCCGCGTACCGAGGCGATCTCCTCAACGTGCTGCTGTGCTCTGTGGCCGTGCAGGTCCTGCGCGTGCTGCAGACCTACTATCTCGGCGTCGCGCTGGGTATTGGGCTGCCGCTGGCGGTCTATTTCGCGCTGGTGCCGCTGATTCTGCTGATTGTCCTGATGCCGGTCACGATCAACGGGATCGGAACCGCGCAGGCGGGATTCGTGTGGCTCTTCGGCCGCGCCGGTGTCGGCAACGCGCCGGCGTTTGCGCTGTCGGTGCTCTTCCTGGCGATTGCGGTGGTCGGCAACCTGCCGGGAGGGTTGCTCTATGTGTCTGGGAAGGGAATGAGGAATAAGGAATAAGGAAAAGGGCCGCGGGCGCGGCTCTCGCCACGCTACGCGGTGGCGGCGATTTTCGCGCGGTGCTTGCGCTTTTCGGCGGATGCGCGCACGAGAAACTTCACGTAGGGCGCGACCTGCTTCACCGCCGCGACGTTCATCTGGCACGGGCTCAGGCACGTCGGGCACTTCTTTTCTTTTACCCAGTCACGGTGCTCCTGGCTGCTCGCGCGGAAGTACAGGTCCTCGGCGTCATCCGTGAGGACGTTGCCGACCACATCGCTGTTCTCACAGAAGAACATGCCTGCGTCGGGGTTCAGCATGATGCCCTGCGTCTGGAAGGGGCACGGGCTGAGCCGATGGTACCCGTTGGCAATCATGTCGGCGTAATGCAGGTAGATGTAGTTCTGACCGTCGAGCAGCGGGTCCACGCGAACGCGGTCGAGGAAGAACTGGCGCATCTGCTCTTCTTTGGGCCCGAGCGGCTTGCACGTATCCGACAGGTCGCTGTTGCCCAGCATCGCGTCGGTGAAGCGCACCATGTTGAAGACGATGTCGAGTTTGTTGTTGCGCGCCCACGACAGAATGTTCTCCGCATCGTCGAGGTTCTGCGAAAAGATCGTCGTCGAGATGCCGAAGTTGAAGCTGTACTGTTTCTGCAGATCGAGCATGGCGCGAATCGTCTCGTTGGCTTTGTTGAACCCGTTCTTCACGTGACGCACGTCGTTGTGCATGTCGCCGACGCCGTCGATCGACACGCGCGTGCTGAAAATGACGCCCTTCTTGTCGCAGAGCTCGACGATCTTCGTGAGCATCGGGATCGCACGGTGAGGCGTCATGCCGGTCGTGTTGATGCCGAACTTGCGCAGGCGCGGCAGGCGATTCAGCATCACCTCGCACAACTCGACGAGATCGTTGCGGGTCGTCGGCTCGCCGCCTGAGACGTTGGCGGTTTCGATGTTCTTCCAGAGACCAGACGAAAATACCTTGTCGATGTCGGCAAGCGACATCTCGTGCTTCCGCTCGGC
>JANNJO010000172.1:0-3861 GCA_031395755.1 Acidobacteriota bacterium | reverse complement strand
AAGTCGGGGATGAAGGGCGATCATACCTCCACCATTCGGCAAGGCAAGCTCTGTGTTAGGCTACCGCTCTCCTGCACCACAGCCCACACGACCCGCTCATCGGCACGACTGTCGCGCAGTACCGCATCGATGCGAGGCTTGGCGGCGGCGGCATGGGAGTGGTGTATCTGGCGCGCGATACGAAGCTCGAGCGCGCCGTGGCCCTCAAATTTCTGCCGCCGCAATGGTGCCACGACGCCGGCGCCAAGCAGCGGTTCCTCCGGGAGGCACAGGCGGCCTCCGCGACGAACCACCGGAATATCTGCATTATTCACGACATCGAGCAGACCGAGGACGGCCAGCTGTTCATCGTGATGGCCCATTACGACGGGTCGACGTTGAAGCAGAAACTCGAAAACGGCGCCCTGCCCGTTGGGGAGGCCGTCGACATCGCGGCCGAGATTGCCGAAGGATTGGCGAAGGCGCATTCGCAGGGCGTCGTGCACCGCGACATCAAGCCGGGCAACCTCATCGTCACCGAGGACGGCGTCAAAATTCTCGATTTCGGACTCGCGAAGCTCGCAGATGCGGCGCTCAAGCTGACCCTCGAAGGATCGACGCTCGGCACGGTTGCCTACATGTCGCCGGAACAGGCGCGCGGCGAGGAAGCCGACGAGCGCAGCGACATCTGGGCGCTGGGTGTGGTGTTGTACGAAATGCTCACCGGCGACTGCCCGTTCAAAGGGTCCTATCCGGAGGCCATTTTCTACGCCATCAAGAATGAGGAGCCCGCCCCTTTCACGGCAAAGGGACGAGACATCCCTGAAGGTGTCGAGCCCATCGTACGTCGGGCGCTCGCAAAGGATCCGGCCGAGCGATATCAGAACGCGCGCGAGCTTTGCCGCGAACTGCGGCAGTTGCAGGGGCGCAGCATGCCGCTCGATCTGCGGACCGAGGCCCTGCCGCGAATCGAGGGCAGAGGGCAGAGGGCAGAAGGCAGAGAGAATCGAGCTCGTCGGCGGTTTTCACTCGCGGGAATTGGGGTCGCTGTCCTTCTGGTCGCCGCGGCGGGCGGTTATTTCTGGCTGGCCCGTCCGCTTCCACGCACGCCCATCGCGATCGTGCCGATTGCCAATCACAGCGGCGAGCGCACACTGGACGCGTATCGCCTGTCACTCACGCAATCGTTGATAGGGGAGTTGGAAGACTCGCCGAATCTGCGGGTGACGCCCTACCAGCGCCTGCTCGAAAGCCTCCGTCGGTATCTTCTGGGAGCCGGCGATATCTCCAGCCGCGACGCGATCCAGGCCATTGCTCAGAACACCGGCGCCCGATTTCTCGTCGTGCCGTCGCTCGAGAACAGTGCGGGTGCATGGACGGCCAGGGCGGAGTTGCGTAACGTGGAGACGGGAACGAACGTCGCCGTCGTTGAAACTGATCCGGTGACAACGTCCCTGCCGCAGGAAACCACTCAACGGCTGATGACGTCGCTTGCCTCGCGCATCCAGACGCAGTTCAAGCCGCGCTGGCCCCATCGTCTGCCGTCCACGAATTCGGTGGACGGACGCTTCCAGAACCTCGAAGCCGCACGCGCGTTCGAGGAGGGCTCGAACGCATTCGAGCAGCATGAATATGCTGCAGCGCTTGCCGCGTTTAAGCGCGCCATCGACCACGACGGCCAACGCCCGATCAGCTACGCGTGGGCGAGCAAGACGGCGCTGCTGATGGGCGATGTGAAAGGCGCGGCGGCGGCGGCCAGGGCGGGGTTCCAGCTCGTCGGGGCCGATACGCCAAAGGGGCCTTCGCTGCTCGCGAGCGCCCTACAAAGGGAGACGCGGAATGATTTCGCCGGCGCGGAGCAGCAGTATCGCGAACTGGCCGCGCTGCACGCCGACAATCCGGCCGCGCAGGTCGAGCTCGCCGATTTTTTCAAGAGAAAAAATCGGAACGCACCGGCCGTCGAGGCCTACCATCGCCTGCTGGCCGTCGATCCTGGCTACAACCGGGTGCACGTCGATCTCTGCCAGCTGTATGCATTTCTCGACGACTATCCGCTTTCCGAGCAGCACGCGCAATCCGCGCTGAAGGCCTTCCGTGCGTCCGGCAATCGCGGGGGCGAAGCGCAAGCGCTGCTCTGCCACGGCGACGCGCTGCTCCAGCAGCGCAAGCTCAAAGAGGGGAGAGCGGAAATAGAGGCCGCGCGCGCGATCTTCACCACTCTCGGCTACCCATACGGGCTCGCGCGGGTCTTTCAGTACCTGGGGCTGGCCGCCGGGCGGGAGCTCAACTACCCGGCTGCCGCGCGGTCATTCGAGGAAGCCCTCTCGCGCAGCTTGCAAGTGGGAAATCGCATCCTGGAAGGCGTGGCCCTGATGAACCTCGGTGTCGTGCACGAGGCCATGGGGCATGCCTCTCAGGCGACAGGCTTCTTCGAGCGCAGCCGCGATGTCTACCGGCAGCTCGGGGACGAGCGGCGTGCAGCCGAGCAGGAGGTGAACGCGGTGATCCTGCAGGTGGCGCTTGGTCGAGACCCCGCCGAAGTGGCAAAGCGGCTGCCCAACGCGCTCGCGACCCTCCGCAAGCTCGGGTACGTCGATTTCGAAGTCATGGCCATGAAGGCCCAGGGCGAGAACGAGGCGGCTGCCGGTCGTTTGAAGGCGGCGAAGCGCACGCTGCATGAAGCCGCGGCGATCGCGACCGAGCGTGGCCTCAAGAACCATCTGACGTTGCTGAAAGTTGCGGAGGCGAACGTCGCGTTTCTGGAGAGCGACTACGAAGGCGCCCGCAAGATGCTGTCGGATGCTCTCGCCCTCGACAGTACAGCCCCTGACGCGCATATCGCGCTGGGCCGTGTGCTGGTTCGGCTGGGGGACTTCGATGCCGCGAAACAGCATTTGGAACAGGCGCAGAGTCAGGTCGTGTCGACCGGAGCGATGGCATCCGCGCCGTTGCTCCACGAAACGTTGGGAGAGCTGTTGAACGAGGCAGGTTCGCCCGAGGCGGCGCGCAAACATTTTGAAGCGGCGGTGACAGCGGAGGTGGGCGATCTACCGGGAGCGGCGGCGCTGGAAGCGCAATGCCATCTTGGGGCTATTCCGCCTGCGCTCGCCTCCGTCCACAAGGCCTCCGTCCATGCCGAGTGTGCGCTCGAACGGGCGCGCGGGGAATTCCAAGCCCGGCAATATGCAAAGGTCCTCGACACGTTGCGGCGGATCCCGCCACAAGGCGTTGAAATCGGACCGGAGCTGGAGGCGCGAGCGCACTACTGGCGCGCCGCGGCGCTCGCGCGACGAGGAGAAACTGCCGGGGCTGACACCGAACGTTCTTCAGCGAGAAAACTTGTCATGCAGATTCAGCGCACGATTCCCGAGCAGTACCGGCATCGCTTCATTTCGAGAGCGAGCATTCGGCCGCTGGTCGAGTAGAGTTCGGGATGTGCGATGCGGCTATGTCGTTCGTTGTACGCATCGACCCGGGTGAACCGCTTAACAAGAGGAGGTAACGGATGGGATCTGGAGGCTTTGGCACCAACGCGAGCATGCACTGGACAATCTCGCACTCGGACCGCGCAGGAGACACCCCGATTACCGGCCGCGATCCGATTTCGGTCGATCTCATTGGCGAAGGAACCGACGGGATGGGCCGCCCTGCCGGTAAGGGCCATCGGGGTTTCCTGCGAGTCCGGTTGAGGTTCACCGGACAGGCAGGACGAGCATCGTTGGCTGACCTGCTCAGTTTCCTGAGTAAAAATGGGCCGACCGACGACTATGAGCTAGTCATTCGTGTGCCCACCGTTCCGCGAACTCTGGACGAAATTACCACTGGAGCAAAAGGGCCCTGGGAGGTCAGGGTCGATTGGTAAATCGGCCGAGCACACGTTTG
>JANNJO010000472.1:0-6103 GCA_031395755.1 Acidobacteriota bacterium | reverse complement strand
TTTCGACAAGAGCCGTATCGCGCTCCGCGGAGGAAGGCAGGAACTGGTCTTCGGCGATCAGCGGCTGGTCGGGCACGCCAACTGGTTGAACACGGCTCGCTCGTTTGATGCCGTCCGAGCCGTGCTTCGACACAAGAAAATGCGGATCGATGGATTTGCCGCCTCTGTCGTGACGTCACGGATTGACGGCTTCAACGAGAGCGGCGGCGGCAATCTCTTCTACGGTGCGAACGCGCCGATCGCCGTGCTTCCCCGGGCCGGACTGGTCGAGCCGGACGAGCTCGTTCGAACGTCGAAGAATCTCAGAACCGAGGCCGGGGCGCCCGGCGATCTGCGTTCATCGACGACTGGTGTGCGGTTGGTCGGACAGTTTTCACCGGGAACCGACTACAACGTCGAGATGGCGGTTCAACGCGGCTCGCTGGGTTCCGACGATATTTCCGCATGGGCTGGCCATTGGGCCACAGGCCGCACGATGGCCGTCGGGCGCATGAGTTATCGCGCGTTCGGAGAATACAACTACGCCTCGGGCGATGAGACGCCCGGCGACACGACTCGCGGCACCTTCGATCAGCTTTATCCAACCGGTCACGATAAATATGGACTCGCCGATCAGGTCGGCTGGAAGAACATTCACCATCTTCGTACCGGCCTCGAGTTCAGGCCCCAGCCCAGGCTCGCGATCGGCGCCGGCTATCACTCATTCTGGCTGGCCAGCGCCCGCGACGCCCTCTACAGTGCCGGCGGTGCAGTGCTCGCGCGGATCCCGGCCGGAGCTGCGGACAGACACGTCGGGCAGGAGCTCGATGCGCAGTTCACGTTCACCCCGTCCGCGCGTGTCCAGGTGACGGGCGGCTACGCGCATCTCTTCACTGGCGCCTTCCTGAAAGCCGCGACCCCGGGCAAGTCCTACAGCGCCCCTTACGTGATGGTGACCACCATGCTCCTCGGATTGGAGAAGTAGTTCGATGACCAACGTAAAGCCGTCACGACGCAAGTTCTTGAAACAGACAGCCAGGGTCTCCGCCCTTTCCGGGCTCATGTCCGGATTGCCGACCGGATGGCTCGGCAGCGTTTACGCGGACGACGCGCCGGAAACAAAGGCGGTGCGTTTCGGCATCATCGCGCTCACCGACTGCGCGCCGATCGTGATGGCGCACGAGCTCGGCCTGTTCAAGAAATTCGGCATCGAGTCGATCGTGTCGAAGGAAGCGTCCTGGGCCGTCATTCGCGACAAGATGAACCTCGGCGAGAACCAGGCGACCCACATGCTGCTGGGGATGCCGCTTGCGTCCACGATGGGTCTGGCAGGATCGCCGGTCAAGCCGATGGTCATCCCCTGGCTCCTGAATCGAAACGGCCAGGCCATTACGCTGAACAACAAGCTGAAGCAGGCCGGCGTGAAGACGGCCCAAGACGTGAAGCCGCTTGCCGATCGCGCGAAAGCCGCCGGCGAGCCGCTGACCTTCGCGATGACGTTCCCACCAGGCACACACGCGATGTGGATGCGCTACTGGCTGGCCAGCGGCGGCATCCATCCCGACAAGGACGTGACGCTCATCACGATTCCCCCTCCGCAGATGGTCGCCAACATGAAAGTCGACAAGATGGATGGCTTTTGTGTGGGCGAGCCCTGGAACTACCGCGCCATCGTCGACGGCATCGGTTATACGGCGGTCACCACGCAGCAGATGTGGCGCGACCATCCCGAAAAGGTCTGCGCCTTCACGGAGGAGTTCGCGACGAAGAATCCGAAGACCGTCAAGGCGATTCTCAAGGCGCTGCACCTGGCGAGCGTGCACCTGGACAAGATGGAGAACCGTCGTGCCGCGGCTGCCATCATCGCGCGGCCGACGTATATCAACTGCCCTCCGGAGATCATCCTGCAGCGCCTGCTCGGGGACTACGACTACGGCGACGGCCGAAAGGAAAAAGATCCGTATTACATGATCTACTCCGACAGGAACTGCAACTATCCACATCCGGCCTTCGCCACGTGGTGGCTTACGCAGTTCCGGCGATGGGGCATGGTCAAGGGAGCGCCTGACTATGCCGGCGTCACCAGGCGGGTGATGCGCCCGGACATCTACCTCGAGGCGATGAAGGAGCTCGGCGTCGCGCCGAAAGTCGCGCCGCTCCAGAAATTCGCATTCTGGGACGGCGTGCAGTTCGATATGGCTGATCCCGAGCAATACGCGCGCTCATTTCCCGTCAACAGTCTCGCGGGGTGACGATGATTCTTCGACGTGTCGGGGACTTCTTCCTGCCCTTTGTCGGCATTGCACTCGCCGGTGTGGCGTGGTGGGTCGCGAGTACGCAGATCGTCGATTTGCCGTCGCCATTTCGGACGTGGGACGAGAGCAAGTTGTATCTGCTCGAGCCATGGGCCAAACGCGGGGAAATGGACCAGGGCATGGCGCGGCTGGCGTACTACAGCCTGATTCGCGTGGCTCAGGGGTTTTTTCTGGGCATCGCGATCGGCACGCCTCTCGGCTTTCTCCTGGGGGTCTCCGCCACGGCGCTTCGCATGTTCGACCCGGTCATCCAGGTGCTGCGCCCCATCTCCCCGCTCGCGTGGTTGCCGCTGGGCCTGGTGCTCTTCCAGAAATCGGAGCCGGCGGCATTGTTCGCCATCGCCGTGTGCTCGATGTGGCCAACCGTGTTGAACACGATGGCGGGCGTGCGGGCCATCCCCCAGGATTACTGGAACGTCGCGAAAGTGCTCCGGCTTTCGCGGCTGACGACGTTCACGAAGATCATGCTGCCCGCCACGCTGCCCTATATGTTCACGGGGTTCCGCCTCAGCCTCGGCATCGCATGGCTCGTCATCGTCGCCAGTGAAATGCTGACGGGAACGCCGGGCGTGGGCGGCTTCCTGTGGCAGGAGTACAACAGTCTGATTTACTCGCACATCCTGCTCGCGATCCTGACGATCGGCGTGATCGGCTTCCTGCTCGATCGGATGATGGGGATCGCGGAATCGAAGCTGCGCGCGCTGTAACCCATGGCATTCATCGAGGCATCCGGCCTTTCGAAATCTTTTCCATCTCCTTCCGGCGTGCGCCACGTGCTCGCCAATGTGTCGATCGCCATCGACCGCGGCGAGTTCGTCTCGATCGTCGGGTTCATGGGTTGCGGCAAGTCGACCCTCCTGAACCTGCTCGCCGGGGTGACAGCCCCAGACAGCGGCGAGATCCTCATCGACGGCAAGCCTCTCCACGGCGTCGGCAAGCGGGCGTCGATCGTCTTTCAGAACTACTCCCTGCTCCCATGGTTCTCCGCCCTCGAGAATGTGCGGCTGGCCGTGCGAGCGGCGCAGCCGGAATGGTCTCGCGTGGAGCAGAAGAAACAAGCCGAGCGCTATCTCCGCCTGGTCGGTCTTGGGAATGCACTGCACCGCCGGCCCGGCCAGCTCTCCGGCGGCATGCGCCAACGCGTCGCGATCGCCCGTGCCTTCGCCACCGATCCCGAAGTCTTGTTCCTCGACGAGCCTTTCGGCGCCCTCGACGCGCTCACGCGGTCCAGCCTCCAACAGGAGCTCGCGCAGCTCTGCTCCGCGGCCGGCCGCCCGGTGACGACCGTCATGATCACGAACAACCTCGATGAAGCGCTGCTGCTGTCGGACCGGATCATTCCGATGACGCGGGGACCCCGCGCCACGCTCGGCGCATCAGTGGCGGTCGATCTCACGAAGCCCCGCGGCGCAGACCAGCTGTTGCACGATGAAGACGCAATTCGTATGAGGGCTCACGTTGTCCAGTGCCTGACCGATCACCTTCACGCGGTCGCCGTATGAGTCTCATCGTCCCGCTCGAGCTGACAGGGCTTACCAAGGTATTTCCGACCGAAGCAGGCCCGTTTGTCGCCGTTAAGAACGTCAACGTCCGCATTCAGAAGTCGGAGTTCATCTGCATCCTGGGGCACTCGGGCTGCGGAAAGTCGACTGTGCTGTCGATCATCGCCGGCCTCCAGCAGGCCACTGAAGGCGGCGTGGTGATCAACGGCAGGCAAACCACCGAGCCGGGGGGCGATCGTGCGGTGGTGTTTCAAACGCCATCGCTGCTTCCGTGGCTCACGGCGCAGGACAACGTTCTTCTCGCCGTACGGCAGAAATTCAAGGGGATGAACGCATCGGCGCGACGGGCACACGCGGCAAAGTACCTTCGCCTGACCGGCGTGGCGGACGCGGCCGGCCAGCTTCCGAGGGAACTGTCTCTCGGCACGCAGCAATGCGTATCCCTCGCGCGCGCCCTTGCGCTCGAGCCGCAGCTGCTGCTCCTCGACGAGCCGTTCTCGATGCTCGATTCGTTAACGAGGCTGGATCTGCAGGATACGCTGCTTCGCGCGTGGGAGCAGGACCGGAAGATCGTGGTGATGGTGACGCACGACGTCGACGAAGCGCTGTTTCTCGCCGACCGCATCGTCCTCATGACCGATGGGCCGGGAGCCCGCGTGGGCGATATCCTGAGTCTGCCGTTCGCGCGGCCGCGCGAGCGGCGAGCCGTGCTCGCACACGTCGACTACCGCCGTCTGCGGCGGCACATCATCGACTTCCTCGAACATCACGCAGACCAGTCGGCGCGGTCCTAGAACGGGAATTTCACCGTCGGGTCGCTCGCGTAGCGCTTCATCCTCAGCGTCATCGTGCCGCCTGCACCTGGATTCAGTGTGACGGTGAAATTCGGCTTGCCCACGGCGACGGGCTTGCCGTTCCAATCGACCGACTCGATCTGATGCTCGGCGTACGCCCCACCTTGAACAACCAGGGTGCGCGGCGTGGTCGCGTTGAGGTTCACGAGCGTCACGACGGTGCTCGTATCGGTCATCTCCGACACCAGCGCTGCCACGTCTTCGGGCAGCCCGGCCCGCTTGCGCGCGGGATCGAAGTAACGCAACCGCGAATTGACAAGATTTCCCCTGCGGTCCGGTTCCATACCGCCTTGCGTCAGTTGAATCAGCGCCGTGGTCGTCACCGGATTCAGGTCGAGCATATTGTCAGCGAGGCGCTTGTCCGGCTTCGACTGATCTTTGCGGATGCCCTCGACGCGGCGCGTGATCGTTGCGAGATCTTCGGCCATCGCCGCTTCGGGATAGCCCGGATTGCGTCCCTGCAGGTAGTCGAGCCACGGAGTGGACGGCACGCGCGCGAGATCTTCCAGCTTCTGCGAGAAGTACCACACCTCGAATGCCCCGACGTTCCACGGACGATCGCGCCAGCCGTACCAACCAGGTTGGGTGCTGCGCGGGTTTGCGGCGAGGTCGAGACCATACATGGATGGATACTGCGTCTTCCCGTCGACCGTGCGCGCGTTCGCGTTCACCGCGTTCGTCATGGCGCGCCATGCGTCCACATATTTCTGATCGCCCGTCAGCAACAGCGCGTTGTTGAAGCCGATGATGGGGCGCTCCATGCGGTTGCGGTTCTCGCGCTTGTTCGTCACGGGATTGACAGGGCTGAAGCCCCAGCCGTACGCGCTGCCCCACCACTTCCCACCCGGCCCGCCGATTGTGCCGTCCAGATCGACGAAGGTCGGGATGATGCCGTTGTTCTGCTTCATTCGCTCGATCCATCCATCGACGTAATCTGTGACCCACTGCTTGTATTTCTGCTCGCCCGTGGCGAAATAGGCGTTCGCGGGCAGCGTCGTGGCGACGAGATTCAGAGCGTGGTCGCCGGCGACGTCGTGGTATTCCTGGTAGTGCGCGAGGAACTCGTTGAAGTTCCGCTCGCCGTGCAGCGCGTCGAAGCCGCTCATGTCGAACGGTTCGCCGACCCACTCCACCGACGTCGCCTTGCGCAACAGCGGCCCCTTGCTGCCGTTCATCATGCTGCGGATGATCCTGTGCTTCGGATCGTAGTTGGGCGCGTCGGGATCCTCGCCCATGTAGAGGCCGGAGAACCGGCGCACGCGCTCGAGATATTTCGGATCGGTCGGCACCGACAGCGCCATGCGGTTGAAGAGCTGCAGCCCTTCACCGTGATGCTGCCAGTCGGACAGCGCGCTGAACTCCTTGTAGTACATCCCGTCGACGCCCGCGGGCACCAACGTCGTTGTCTTGGCCTCGGTGTACTGTCTGATCATGCCCTCGTGACCCTTCAGGT
>JANNJO010000417.1:0-9225 GCA_031395755.1 Acidobacteriota bacterium | reverse complement strand
GCCATATCAGCACAAAGCCCTACGGTGGACAAGACCGTCGCACCGGTAACCGCCGGTTGGCAGGACGGCTTCTTCATCCAATCGGCCAGCGGCGATTTCCGTCTGCAGATTGGTCTGCTCGTCCATACCGACGGTAGGTTCGCAGCCCGTGACGAGGCCTCGACGTTCATTGATACATTCTCAATCCGTAGACTGCGGCCCAGCCTGCGCGGACGGTTCGCGCGACGATTCGAGTTCTTCCTGAATCCCGATTTTGTTGGCGGCACCCTTGTCGTGCAGGACGCCTACGTTGACACGGTGTTTGCCCCGGCGTTTCGCATCCGCGCTGGCAAGGGTAAGACGCCCTTTGGGCTCGAGCGCCTGCATTCGGCGTCCAACATCCTGTTCTTCGAGCGCGGGCTGCCGACGGCGCTCGTGCCGAATCGCGATATAGGCGTGCAAGTGCTCGGCGATGTCTCCGGTGGCCTGGTGAGTTATCTCGCCGGGGTCATGAATGGCGTCGCCGACGGTGGAAGTGCCGACATCGACACAAATGACGGTAAAGATCTCTCGGGGCGACTCATCGTGCGGCCGTTCACAAAGATCAGGACGAGCCTGTTGAGGGGGCTGGGCGTGGCCGTTTCGGGATCGCGTGGAAGCCAGAAGGGCGCCGGTGCCCTTCCCACCTTGCGAACACCGTCGCTGCAGGAGCAGTACTTTTCCTATGGCGGCGCGGCCGCCGACGGCGTGCGGACGCGTTACTCGCCGCAGGTTTTCTACTTCCACAAGCGCTTCGGCGGGTGGTTCGAACACGTTCACACCAATATGCCGATACGCAAAGGCGCGGCCCGGGACGAGATCGCACACGACGCTTGGCAGATCGCGGGTTCCTATGTACTCACGGGGGAGGCCGCAACCGATGCCGGCGCCGGTGTCCGGCCGGGCAGCAATTTCGATTTTGGAAATGGGACCTGGGGCGCACTTCAGGTGGCGGCCCGGTATCACACGCTGAAAATCGACGACCTTGCCTTCACCCGCGATTTCGCGGCGGCCGGATCGAGCCGCAGGGTCGAGGCCTGGACCGTGGGCCTGAACTGGTATCTCACGCAGAATTTCCGCTATGTCTTCAATTTCGAGCGCAGCACTTTCGACGACGACGCGGTGGGAGGCCGCAAGCCGGAGAATGGCTTTGTGTTCCGCACGCAGATTAATTTCTAGGAGCTGATCATGAAATCATCCATTGCGATTCTCACTCTCGTCCTCATGCTGGGCTCCCCAGCGGTCGCGCAGGCGCAGACCACGCTGCTTAACGCGTCGTACGATCCCACGCGCGAGTTGTATCGTGCCTTCAATGAAGCCTTCGCGAAGTTCTGGGCCGCGAAGTCCGGCGGAGGCAAGCTCACCTTCCGCCAGTCGCACGCCGGCTCTGGCGCTCAGGCTCGGTCGGTCATCGACGGCCTCGAAGCGGACGTCGTGACGCTCGCGCTCGCCTACGACGTGGAGGCGATCTCCAAGGCCGGCCTCATTACTCGTGGCTGGATCAAGTTCCTGCCGAACAACAGCGCACCCTACACCTCTACGATCGTGTTCCTCGTCCGCAAGGGCAATCCCAAAGGGATCAAGGATTGGAACGACCTGGTCAAACCGGGCGTTCAGGTGATTACGCCGAACCCGAAGACCTCGGGCGGCGCGCGCTGGAATTACCTCGCGGCGTGGCAGTACGCGAAGGCGCAGCCGGGCGGCAGCGACGCGAAGGCGCGGGAGTTTATCGCGGCGCTCTTTCGGAATGTGCCGGTGCTCGACTCCGGCGCGCGAGGCGCGTTGACCACATTTCTGGAGCGCGGCATCGGAGATGTGTTCCTGTCGTGGGAGAACGAGGCCTTTCTCGCACTGGACGGCGCCAAAGACAGGGTCGATGTCGTCGTCCCCTCGCTGAGCATCCTCGCTGAGCCTTCTGTCGCGGTCGTCGACAAGGTCGTCGACAGGCGCGGCACGCGAGCCATGGCGCGGGCTTACCTGGAGTATCTGTACTCCCCCGAAGGCCAGGAGATCGCGGCGAAGAACCACTATCGCCCGCGCGATCCGAACGTGGCCGCCAAATACGCCGCGGCGTTCGCAAAGGTCAAGCTTTTCACGATCGACGAGGCGTTCGGCGGCTGGGAGGCCGCGCAGAAAGCGCATTTCGCCGACGGCGGAACGTTCGATCAGATCTACCGGCCGGGAGCGCGGTAGGTCCGGAGCTTCATGTAAGAATGGCGCGGCATATGACCCCATTCAACGCAGCGTGTGGCTTCAGCCGGACGGTCGCGGTGTTTTCCCTGGCGCTGTGGGGATCGCCGGCGCATGCGCAAACCGCTCCGCCACCGCCGAAGCCGTCTCCCGCGCTCGCGCGCTGGGTTGATCTGCAGAACGCGACGCTGAACGTGCGGTACCGTTTCGCGGACAACAGCGCGGGAACGGTGACGACGAACCAGGTCCAGCATCGTGAAAGCCTGAGAGCGCGGCTGAAATTCGACCGGCCGGGAAGGTACGCGCTGAACCTCGGGGTGTTCAGCGGATCGAGATTCACGAGCAGCTGGAACAACACCGGCATCGGCCCCGGCGATCCCGTGAAGACACTGGCTGTTCGCGCGCTGTATTTCGCGGCGCAGCCCATCACCGGCCTCGAGGGGCAGTATGGCGGCCTCTACATCATCAAAGGGGAATCAACAGAAGTAACGACCTATGACGATGACGGGTATGTCACCGGGGGGCGTCTCACGGTCAGGCGCCCGAGGGACCTCTTCCTCGACGAGATTTCGGTAACCGTGGGCTACCTCACAGCCGACGCGCGAGAGCTCGGCATCAGCAAGCGCGTGAAATATCTCGACGAAACGCCGAACTACCGACACGTCCTCGTGGACAAGAAGATCGGTACGCGCGCCGGTATTTCGACCGACTTCACGTCCGCCGCCGGGTCGAGAACGTGGCGCGCGGCCGCGAACGTCAAGACTCCGGAACTGCGCATCGTCGACGCGATCGTGTTCGAGAACTACAAACGCACGAACAGGAACGCGCGCTACGGCTTCGCGGTGACCGCGGATAAAGCAGTGACGCGGCAGATCAGCATCAACTGGGGCTACGCGAAGATCGATCCTTTTTATGGCGGGCTCAACGCCGATCGATTCAACATCGGCAAGCGCGCCTTCTTCATGACCACGTATACGATCTCACCGAGATTTACGACCTCGGTGTTCGTGACAACGGCTGTCGGACGCAACGTGGCCCTCCCTCAGCGGACGCTGTCCAACCTGGTGTTTTCCTACAACGCCCTGCCGGACCTCCGGCGCACAGGCTTGTTTTAGATTCCGCATGAAAACCAGACACCATACCGTGCTGCCGGGATTCCGGCTGACGCTGGGTTTCACGATCTTCTATTTGTGTCTCATCGTACTGGTGCCGCTGATGACGCTTCCAGCCCGGACAGCGACGCTGGGCTGGAACGCCATCTGGCAGACCATCAGCGACCCCCGCGTGGTCGCGTCGTACCGCCTCAGCGTGGGTGCGGCGCTCGCCGCGGCGACGGTGAACGCCGTGTTCGGGCTCATCGTCGCGTGGGTACTGGTCCGGTATCGATTCCCCGGCAAACGGATTGTCGATGCGTTCATCGACCTGCCGTTCGCGCTGCCCACGGCGGTGGCGGGCATCACGCTGACGACGCTCTACGCGCCGAACGGCTGGCTGGGGGCGCCGCTGGAGAAATACGGCATCAAGGTCGCGTTCACGCCGCTCGGCATCACCATCGCGCTGGTGTTCATCGGGCTGCCGTTCGTCGTGCGCACGCTACAGCCGGTGATCGAGGACCTGGATCTCGAGATCGAAGAAGCCGCAACGAGCCTTGGCGCACGCCGCCGCATCGTGCTGACCCGCATCATCCTGCCGTATCTCTACCCGGCGTGGCTCACCGGGTTCGCGCTCGCCTTCGCGCGTGCAGTCGGCGAGTACGGCTCCGTGGTCTTCATTTCGGGCAACATGCCGATGCGCACGGAAATCTCTCCGCTGCTCATCATCACCAAGCTCGAGCAGTACGACTACGCGGGAGCAACGGCGATCGCGCTGGTGATGCTGCTCATTTCGTTCACACTGCTGCTGACCGTCAACGCGCTCCAGGGCTGGAGCAGCCGGAAGCTCGCGCACTGATGGCCCATGTTCAGGCGGGACGAACGCGCGATCCCAGGAAGGGCCTCACCGAGCCCGCGGCGGTCCGGTGGACACTCACGGCCATCGCGCTCGTATTCCTGACCCTGTTTCTGGCGATTCCCCTGGCCGCGGTGTTCACCGAGGCGTTCCGCCGCGGGTGGACCGCCTATGCGGCGGCCGTCAGGGAGCCCGACGCGATCGCGGCGCTCACACTCACGCTCACGGCGGCTGCCATTGCGGTGCCGGCGAATCTGATCTTCGGCGTCTGCGCAGCCTGGGCGATCGGGAAATTTCAGTTTCGCGGGCGGCAGCTGCTGATCACGCTGATCGATCTGCCGTTCGCGGTGTCGCCGGTGATCTCCGGAATGGTCTTCGTCCTGTTGTTCGGACGCCAGGGAGTGCTCGGCCCATGGCTGACCGCTCACGACATCCGCATCATCTTCGCGGTCCCCGGAATTGTGCTCGCGACGATCTTTGTGTCGTTTCCCTTCGTCGCGCGGGAGATCATTCCGGTGATGGAGGCGACCGGCTCGCAGGAAGAAGAAGCGGCGAGGGTGCTCGGCGCGAGCGGTTTCCAGACGTTCTTCCGCGTGACGCTGCCGAACATCAAGTGGGGCCTGCTGTATGGCGTGATCCTATGCAACGCGCGCGCGATGGGAGAATTCGGTGCCGTCTCCGTCGTTTCGGGACACATCCGGGGTTTGACGAACACCCTGCCGCTCCACGTGGAAATTCTCTACAACGAGTACCAGTTTCAGGCCGCGTTTGCCGTGGCGTCGCTGCTCGCCTTGCTGGCGGTGGTCACGCTCGTGCTCAAGACCATCGTTGAGTACCGCACCCGCCGATCGATGGAGCCGGTGCACGAATGAGCATCGACATCCGCGGCGTCAGCAAGAAATTCGGCAACTTCGCGGCGCTCCGCGACGTGAGCTTCGGAGTGCGTCCTGGTGAGCTCGTGGCGCTGCTTGGACCGTCTGGCTGCGGCAAGACGACTCTGCTGCGCATCGTCGCCGGGCTCGAATCACCTGACGCCGGTGCCGTCCTGTTCGACGGCGAGGACGCCACGTCGCGGCAGGCCGGAGAGCGTCGCGTCGGCTTTGTCTTCCAGCACTACGCGCTCTTCCGTCACATGACGGTGTTCGAGAACGTCGCGTTCGGTCTCCGGGTGCGGCCGCGCGCGCATCGGCCTTCCAAAGAGGTGATCAGCGAGAAGGTGACCACCCTGCTGAAGCTGGTGCAGCTCGACTACCTCGGCGATCGCTATCCCTCGCAGCTCTCGGGCGGCCAGCGTCAGCGCGTGGCGCTTGCGCGCGCGCTGGCGGTGGAGCCGAAAGTACTGCTCCTTGACGAGCCGTTCGGTGCGCTCGATGCGAAGGTTCGGCAGGAACTGCGCCGATGGCTGCGTCGCCTTCATGAGGAGATCAGGCTGACGAGCGTCTTCGTGACGCACGATCAGGAAGAAGCGCTGGAGCTCGCCGACCGCATCGTGATCATGAATGAAGGGCGCGTCGAGCAGGACGCGAGCCCGACCGAGGTGTTCGAGCATCCCGCAAACCCGTTCGTCATGAATTTCCTCGGCAACGTGAACATCTTCCACGGCCGGGTGGAGCAGGGGCGGGCGCTGCTCGGCCCGCTCGCCGTCGATTATCCAGCGCACGCGAGCTCAGTGTCACAGCCCGCGGCCGGCTACGCGCGCCCGCACGAGCTGGAAGTCGCGCGGGCCGATACCGCCGATGGCCTGTGGGCAATCCTGGAAACCGCCAATCTCGCCGGCGCCATCGTCAAGCTCGAGCTGCTGGATGACGAACGAAAGCTGCTGCAGGTCGAACTCGCGCGGGATCACTACGACGCCTTGGATCCCAAGATCGGCGAAAGACTGTATGTGCGGCCCAGGAAGATTCGCGTGTTCGTCGGACAGGGATAGTACGTAGTGTCCGGCTTCAGCCGGACCGTTCCTTCGGCAGGGCGACATAGAACGTCGCGCCTTCCCCGAGCTTGCTCTCGGCCCAGACCCTCCCGCCGTGGCGCGAAACGATCCGCTGGACGTTGGCCAGCCCTATGCCCGTCCCCTCGAACTCCTCAGCTCGGTGCAGCCGCTGAAAAACGCCGAACAGTCTGTTGGCATACGCCATATCGAACCCGACGCCGTTGTCGCGCACGAAGACCACGGCCTCTCCGGGGTTGCCATCCTGGCAGCCGACCTCGATCGTGGCGTGGTCCCGCGTTCGTGAGTACTTGAACGCGTTCGACAGCAGATTGGTGAACACGAGCTGCAGCATGGTCGGGTCTCCAGCCACCTCAGGCAGCGGGTGGATGACCCAGTCGACAACGCGCACCGGATCGGCCTGTATCGCGTCACGCTGTGCCAGCTGGACGACCGAATTGAGTTCGACGCGCGTGTGCAGCATCTCGGCGCGCCCCATACGCGAGAAAACGAGCAGCGCATCGACAAGCTCGCCCATCTTGACCGCGCTCTCTGAGATGAGGCGGAGGTACCTCTTCCGGCCGGGATCGAGTTCGGCGCCGCTGGACTTCGAAAGCAGCTCAGTGAAACCGCTGATATGCCGTAGCGGAGCGCGCAGGTCGTGGGAGACGGAGTAGGAGAACGCCTCCAGCTCTTTGTTGGCCGCCACCAGCTGATCGCTGCGCTCTCCCAAGTCGCTGATGAGCTTCTGCTGGCGCTCGCTCATCACCGCGTTATCCAGCTGCACCGCCGTTTCGCCGCAGCAGATCCGGAGTAGCGCAAGGTCGTCCCCGACGAACAGCGCGCCCTTCGGCAGGACGACGAAGAGCAGCCCTCGCGCGCCCACTCTGCTCGGGATGGGAACGACGTACACGCTGCCCCGCTCTCCTCCCGGCAGCACCCACTCGAACTCTCTGACCAACGTCGCGCGATCGTCCCACCACGCTTTGAGCAGACGCCCCTCGGGCACCGCCCGTCCAGGTTCCAGATATCCCCAGCGGCTTACTTGAACGATCAAATGCTGCTGCCGCTCGTCCCACAGCGCCACGGAAGCGCCCTTCGCGCCAACGGCGGAAATCACAAACGCGCACAGGCGGTTCAGCAGGTCGATCTGCGATGGCGAGCCTGCTGCCAGGGCGCGCTCTGCGAGAAAACCATAGAGCTCCGCCGACTGCCAGGTGCGCCTGAGCCACGGCGGCGGCGCGAACGCGAAGTAATAGTTGAGCGCCGCGCCGAGCGCCGACAGGTGAATGAATGCCTCGGCCCCGGCGCTGGCCGCCGGCACCGTTGAGATAAGCACGGCGAGCACGGACACCATCGCCACCAGCATCGCACCCCAGCCCGCGAGCAGCATTCGCCAGTGGGTGACGCCTCCCGCCGCTTTCGCACCAAGCCTGAACACCCACGCGACATACGCGAGCAGCCACACGAAATAGAGAAACGAAAAGACGATCAGCGGTGTCGAACGCACCTCTGCAACCCAGGCAGCGGCGAGCGAGAGCGCCAGACCTGCCGCTGCCAGGCGCCGCACCGCGCCCGACACGGGCCGGAAATGAGCAACGACCCACATCAGAAGATATGGGTGCGCGAGCAGCACGCTGATGCCCAGCGGCCGAATCCAGGACGCCTCGACGCGAGCAAAGTGAAGACTACCCTCGAGAATCGACAGAATCGCGAGAGAGCCAAATACGAGGAGGATGTCGAACGAGACGCGATCGCGCCAGCGGAGCCACTGCACCAGCACGATGACGGCGAGCAGGACGATGGCGCCCTGCGTCACCCACTCCAGGAAGGTCTGGAGACTCACCTCACCTATCGAACTACGGATCCAGTGAGCGCCGATCCCGCCAGCTGCTCGACAAGCTCGGCCTGCACGATGAAGCGTTGCGGGGCATTGCCGACGAAGGAGAACGGGTAGCAGGTAATCAGGGTGACGGTCGGGTTCAGCGTCGGCGCCAACACCCACACGTCGTCGGGATTCACGATGTGCGTCTTGGTCACGCGGTATTGATACTCGCCGCGCGACGTCACGATGCGAACATCATCGTTCAGGCGGATGTTCTCGAGCCGGCGAAAGAGGCCGTCGCGATGCGCGGCCAGCCCCACGTTGCCTCGTCGCTGCCACGGCAGCGGCGTATCGGGAAGGTGTCCCACGGCCTTGCCAAGAGTCTTGTCATCGTCGCCTTCCGCCACCACGGCCGACAGATTGAGGCGCGGAATATCGACGCGCCCGATCAGCTCACCGTTCGCAAGCGGCTTCGGGACGTCGGGCAGCTCCTCCACCACGTCCGGAGGCCGCTCGACGCTCACCATCTGCTCCACTTCCGCTTTCGCGGCACGCTGAAAGCGCCATGTTCCCGCCATGACGATGACGTAAAACAGGAGGCATGACACGCCCAGCGCAATCAGCGCGCGCTGCAACCAGGTGTGCACGCGGCCCGCGGGACTAGCGAGCATCGCTCTGAACGTCTTCCGCGCCAACGAGATACGCGCGTCTCGTGCGCACCGAGAGCTTCTGCCCGCTGGGCGATCGAACGTCGACTGCCACCCGACGAAGCTCTTCTCTTCTGGCAGGCTGCGCGGCCTTCGCCTGGGCAGCGCTTGATGGGACGTACCCCAGGGTGTACATGTTTCTAATATCGCGCGCGACTCGCTGGAAGACTTCGGCGACCTCCGTGACGTTCTTCGGACGGAAGGCGACGCCGCCGGTCGTGTCCGACAGCTGGCGGAGAAATCCAGGGTCAGCTTCGGAGTCCATCGGGTCCACCAGGGCGATGGTGTAGATGACCGCATTGGAGCCCTGCGCGCTGGCAAGCACCTGGGGGCGAGTCACGACGCTCGCGTTGTCGCCGCCGTCGCTGACGAGGATGAGCACTTGCCGCTCGAATCCGCCTTTGCTTACGTAGCTGAGGCCCGCATTCACCGCGTTGTAAACGGCGGTCTGGCCTCGCGCCTTGATGGCCTGGATCAGAGCGATGCGCAGCGTCGGTTCGTGATGGGTGAACGGCTTGTCCGGCGGCAAAGGGGTGTGGAGCTCTTCATTAAACCCGAGCACGAAGAATTCATCCTGGGGGTTCATCGCCTTCGAGAACTCCAGGCTTGCC
>JANNJO010000438.1:0-9419 GCA_031395755.1 Acidobacteriota bacterium | reverse complement strand
ACGTACGACGTCGCGGTGCGCAGAGACCTGAGCCAGCTCGACGGGCAGCTCGCCAAGCTGTTCCCGGGCGAGGCGATCTCGGCGACGAGCAACGGCAAGGACGTCGTCCTGTCCGGCGTTGTGTCGAGCAAATACATCGTGGATCGCGCGTCTTCGCTCGCGGTCGGCTACGTTGAAAAACCGGAAAACGTCGTCAACCTGCTTCGCCAGCAGGACGGTGGCGCCACCAACCAGGTGATGCTCCGCGTGAGGTTCGCAGAAGTCAGCCGCAGCGCGATGCAGGAGCTGGGCGGGTCATTCTTTACCGGCATCGACGGCAAGGGCGACTGGGTCGGTCGCTCGACGACGCAGCAGTACGCTGCACCGATTTTCGATGCCGACAGAAAGCAGCTGGTGTTCAGCGATTTCCTGAACCTGTTTCTTTTCAACAAAGAAGAACAGATCGGCGCCGTCATCAAGGCCCTGAAGGGCAAGGGGCTCTTCCAGAGTCTGGCCGAGCCGAACCTGATTACCCAGGATGGCATAGAAGCGAGCTTTCTCGCCGGCGGCGAGTATCCCTATCCCGTCGTGCAGGGCAACGGCTCGAATTCCGCGGTCACGATCGTGTTCAAGGAATTCGGCGTGCGGCTGCGATTCACGCCAAGGGTCACGGCCGACGGCATGATTCAGTTGAAGGTCGCGCCTGAGGTGAGCTCGCTCGACTTCGGCAACGCCGTCGTGCTCCAGGGCTTCCGCGTGCCGGCGCTCGCGACGCGCCGCACGGAAACCCAGGTGGAGCTGCGCGACGGCCAGACGTTCGCCATCGCCGGCATGCTCGATCAGAACCTGAACGAAACGCTGCGCCGCGTTCCCGGCATCGGCGACATCCCCATCCTGGGGTATCTGTTCAGAAGCCAGGCCTATCAGAAGAACGCGACCGAGCTGGTGGTGATGATCACGCCGCACATCGTCCGACGCGACTCACCAGGCGTCACGCCGAACCTACCCGGGCTGATCGAACCGTTCCTGGGCCCGGATCGCCGCATCGCGCCGCCGCCGCCTGCATTCACGACCCCGATGACGCAGGGCGCACCTGGCGCACTCAACGCACCTGGCGCACCTGTCGCACCTGTCGCAGTCGCACTCAACAACGTCGCACCTTCCGTGGCGCCGGCCAGGGAGCGTGAAGCGGCGGAAAAGGCCGCGAAGCTCGCAGCGCAGGAGGCGAAGAGAGCCACTGTCCAGGCGGTGAAGGACGAGCAGAAGCGCCTCACAGAGGAGAAAAGGCAGGCAGAAGCCCAGCGCAGGCAGGACGTCATTACGGCGCGTGACACCGATCTCCAGGCACGCAAGGACGGCGAGCGCGCGCGCAATGCGGCCAGGCTCGACGTCGCGCGTGTCGAGCGGGAGACGAAAGAGCTGACCCGCGCCCGCAAGGCGGACTTCGAGCGGCAGGAGACCGAGCGCAGGACCGCGGAGAAACGCGCGGCGGAGCAGCAGGCCGAAGCCGCGCGCATCAAGGAAGTGGCGGACAGGCTCGCGAAGGAGAAGGCGACCCGCGACGCGGAGCTCGAAAGGCTCGTCACCCAGTACCAGAAGCTGACCGACGGTCAGCAGACCTCGGCGCGGTAACCTCATGGCACAACTTTCGGCAGTCATCACCACCGGTGATCCCGAGTTCCGCTCGACGATCACGACGCTGCTTCGATCGAGCGGGCTGTCCATCGGCCTGATCGATGAGAAGCACGCCGGCAGCACCTGGCCCGACCTGGCCGTCGTCGACATCCGCAGCGGGTCGAGCACGTCCGTGGAGGCCATCGAGCGTCTCCGCGCCAGCTGGCCTCCGACGGCGATCTTCGCGGTCGCGGCATCGGCCGAACCCGATCAGATTCTTCGGGCGATGCGTGCAGGCGCCAACGAGTACCTGGCGTGGTCGTTCGAAGAGACCGGCGCGACGCTCAGCGAGACGTTTCAGACAGCCCTGAAGCGATCGGTCGAGCGCAATCGCCCAGCGAAGGACAGCACGCGTTCGGGTGCGACGCTTTCCTTCTTCGGTGTCAAGGGCGGGGCCGGCACCACGACCCTGGCGGTCAACAGCGCCATCGACATTGCCCGTCTCTCCAAGCGTCCGACCGTCATCGTCGACCTCCATCAATTTGTCGGTGAGGTCTCCCTGTTTCTGGGTGTCCGCCCTCGATTCACTGTCATCGATGCGCTCGACAACCTGCACCGGCTCGACCAGGAGTTTTTGCGCGAGCTCGTGGTGCGACACAAGTCTGGCCTCGACATCCTCGCCGGCGGCGATCAAATCGACCGGCCTGGCATCCACGATGCGCCGGGAGTTGAACAGCTGTTGCAGCTGCTGGCGCGCTCCTACGACTTCATCGTGGTGGACGCCGGCACGGTGACGGGCACCATTGCCGATGTGGCAGTGTTCGCCGCGGACACGATTTATCTCGTGGCCAATCCGGACATCGCGTCCGTGCGCAACGCGCATCGGATCGTCGATCGCTTCGAGCAGCTCGGCGCCGGCAAGGACCGTCTCCGGGTTCTCCTGAACCGCGTGTCCGAGCATAACCAGATCGGGCCCAAGCAGATCGAGACCACGCTCGGCCACAGTCTTCACATGATGTTCCCGAGCGACTACAGCGTCGTGTCGGCGGCGATGAACTCCGGCGTGCCGCTGACGCTGACCAATCACTCGGACCTCGCGGCCCGATTCGAGCGATTTACCAGGCAGATCATCAACCCGCATGCGGACGTGGAGCCGGAAGAGCCGGCCCGCGAGCGCGCATCGTTTCTGGGATTGTTCTAGAACATGGCTACCCCTGTGATCGTCAAGCCCCCCCCACGACCCGTCCCGGGGTCTGACCCCCTGGCAAAGAATGCCATGGCGTCTGACCACCGGCGGGCGCAGTACCTGGAAGTGCGCGGCAGCGTCCATCGCAAGCTGCTGGCCAAGCTGAATCTCGAGAAGCTGGCGACGGCCGAGCGCAGCCGCGTCGAGGCCGAAATCAGGGTACTCGTGTCATCGCTCATCGCCGAAGCCGGGGTTCCGCTGTCGGTCACCGAGCGCGACGCCATTCTCGGCGACGTCATCGACGAGGTTTTCGGGTTCGGGCCGCTCGAGCCGCTGCTCCGCGACAAGACGATCAGCGACATTCTCGTGAACACGTATAAGCAGGTGTTCGTCGAGCGGGCCGGCAAGCTCGAGTCCGTGCCGGCGGCATTCCAGGACGATCAGCACCTGCTGCGCGTCATCGATCGCATCGTCAGCGGCGTGGGCCGCCGTATCGACGACAGCTCGCCGATGGTCGACGCGCGCCTGCCCGATGGATCGCGCGTCAACGCGATCATCGGCCCGCTCGCCGTGGACGGACCGATCCTGTCCATTCGCCGCTTCCCCGCCGAGCGTCTCCAGGCAGAAGACCTCGTGGCGTTCAAGGCGCTCGCGCCCAACATGCTCGAGTTTCTTCGCCATTGCGTCGCGGCCAAGCTCAACATCCTCGTGAGCGGTGGCACCGGCGCGGGCAAAACCACGCTGTTGAACGTCCTGTCGTCCTTCATCTCCGACCGCGATCGCATCGTGACGATCGAAGACGCGGCGGAACTTCAGCTCCGGCAGGTGCACGTCGTCAGGCTGGAGACCCGGCCGCCAAACGTGGAAGGCAAAGGCGCCGTGCGTCAGCGGCAGCTGCTGGTGAACTCGCTGCGCATGCGGCCCGATCGCATCATCGTCGGAGAGGTCCGCGGCGAAGAAGCGCTCGACATGCTGCAGGCCATGAACACCGGCCACGACGGATCGCTGACGACCGTGCACGCGAACACGCCGCGAGACGCGCTGTCCAGGCTCGAAACGATGGTCGCGATGGCGAACGTGAACCTGCCGGACAAGGCGATGCGCCAGCAGATTGCGTCCGCGATCCAGATCGTCATCCAGCAGGCCCGCATGAGCGACGGCACCAGAAAGGTGACCAGCGTCTCCGAGATCACCGGCATGGAAGGCGACATCATCACCATGCAGGAGATCTATCGCTTTGAGAAGCTCGGCCTCGGCCCGGAAGGCAACGTCATCGGCCGGTTCATCGCGACCGGGGTGAGGCCGAAGGTGTGCGAACGGCTCCGCCAGTCAGGCATTCTGCTTCCGCCCGACATGTTCGACGGCCAGCTGGAGGTGCGGTGATGCCTCTCTCAGTGCTGATCGCGCTGGTGTTCGTCGCATCGACGGCGGGCATCATCGGCGTCTTCATGCTGCTGTCGCGACGATCGCAGTCCGCGCGTGACAAATCGTTCGAGGAGCGGCTGAACGAAGCCGGCGGCATGTCGCGTCTGGAGCCGGACGACCCATCCATGCTTCGCAGGGACTCCGCCGGCCCGCTCCCGACCGTGGACCGTGCCGCGCGCCGGGCGCTGAAGGGCTCGACGTTCGAGCTCTGGCTCGAGCAAACGGGTACGGGACTCAGCGTCAGCGCGTGCATTCTGATTACTCTCATGCTCGGCGCCGCCGGCGGTCTTGTCGGCATGATGCTGGCCGGCAAAGCCTGGGCGATGGCCGTCGGCGCGGCGCTCGGAATGTGCGTCCTGGCGGGCGTGCTGCGCCACAAGCGCGGGGCAAGGCTCTATAAGTTCGAGGAGACCTTTCCCGAGGCGCTCGACCTGCTGTCGCGCGGCATCCGCGCCGGCCACGCCTTCAGCGCGGGCATGAAGATGGTGGCCGAGGAGCTTGGCGAACCGGTCGGACCGGAGTTCCGAAAGGCGTTCGACGAGCAGAACTTCGGGCTGCCGCTCAAGGAATCACTCGATAATCTCTCGCTTCGCGTGCCGCTGCTCGATGTGCGGTTCTTCTCGACCGCCGTCCTCATTCAGCGTGAGACCGGCGGCAATCTCTCGGAGATTCTCGACAACCTGGCCCATGTGGTGCGCGAGCGGTTCAAGATTCGCCGCCAGGTCCGCGTGCACACGGCGCACGGCCGGTTCACCGGCTACGTTCTGATGGCGCTTCCGGCGTTTCTCGCGCTGGCGCTGTCGTTCATCAATCCCGAGCACATGAACAGGCTCTTCGAAGAGCGCATGGGCCAGCTGATGATCATCACGTCGATCATCATGCAGGGCATCGGGTTCATCTGGATCAGGCAAGTCATCAAGATCGAGGTGTAGTGTGACGCTCTGGCTTCCTTTCCTCGCGTTTGCGTTCGGATCGCTTCTGGTCACAGCGGTCACCTACGCTCTCACGGCCCGCCCGGCCAGTCTCGACGACCGCTTGCGGGATGTGCTCGGCGGGCGCGCGCAGGCTGTGGACGCCGACGCGTCATCCGATCAGGTCTACGCGTTTCTGAAACGTGTGGGCGAGCGCCTTCCGAAATCGCCGAAGGACCTCGGAAAGATCCAACTCCGGCTCGTGCAGGCGGGACACCGTAATCCTGAAGCGCTGCCGGTGTTTCTCGCCATCCGCGTCGGCTTCGCGCTCGCCGCGTTTGCCTTCTGCATGATGCCGCTGCTGTTCAAGCCGAGCCTCCCGCTGGCGCTGTCGGCCGCCGGCTTCGGCTACATCCTGCCGGGCATGCTGCTCGCGCGAAAGGCGCGCCGCCGTCAGCATCGCATCCGGCTGTCGCTCGCCGATGCGCTCGATCTGCTCGTCGTCAGCGTGGAGGCGGGGCTCGGCCTCGATCAGGCGCTGGCGCGCGTCGGCCAGGAGCTCGCCGTCGCCTATCCGGATCTCTCCTCAGAACTGCGGCTCGTGAACCTGGAGCTGCTCGCAGGCAAGGGACGCTCGGAGGCGCTGCGCAATCTTGCCGATCGAACCGGCGTCGACGATCTCAGCTCGCTCGTGGCGATGCTGGTCCAGACCGACAAGTTCGGCACCAGCGTCGCGAACTCGTTGCGTGTCTTCTCCGAAACGCTGCGCACGAAGCGCCGGCAGCGAGCCGAGGAAGCGGCCGCGAAAACGGGCGTGAAGATGGTGTTCCCGCTCGTCGTCTGCATTTTTCCGGCGATCTGGATCGTCACGATCGGGCCCGCAGCCATCCAGTTCATGAAGGTGCTCGGGCCAATGGGCAAATAGTGAGATGACCATGACTACCCTTCAGGACGTTCAGACCGCTCCCGTGCTGGCGCCTCCCAAGCCTTCGAGTATCGAGGCGACCGGCATCGCGCCCGACACGCTTGCCGCGATCCTCGTGAAGATGCTGTATGGCGGCGAGGCAAGCGGGATGGGCCTGGCCGATCGGGTCTGCCTGCCCTACGGGATTCTCGAACCCCTGCTCGAGAAGCTCCGCCTCGAGCTCCTAATCGAGGTGAAGAGCGCACTCGGCACCGGCAGCGCGGGTTATCGATATGCCCTCACCGACAACGGACGCAACCGCGCGCTCCGATACTTCGACGCGAGCGGCTACGTCGGACCGGCCCCCGTTTCGCTCGCCCAGTACACCCTGCACATGGACCGCCTGCGGTCGCAGACACACGACGTCTACCGTGATCGCGTCACCGAAGGCTTTTCGCATCTGATCGTCGAGCCGGAGATGCTCGATCAGCTCGGGCCCGCCATCGCGTCGCGCAAGGCGCTGTTTCTTTACGGGCCCCCGGGAAACGGCAAGAGCGTGATGGGCGAAGGCATCGGCCGTGTGCTGGGCGGCGACATCTACATCCCCTATGCCATCGACGTCGACGGCCAGATCATCACGATGTTCGATCCCGTCACCCACGAGTCGCGCAGCGAAGATGATGAGAGCTCGGTCATTCGAGCCGAAGACGCCATCGACCGCCGCTGGGTGAGGGTGGGCAGGCCGGTCATTACGGTGGGCGGCGAGCTCACGCTCGAGATGCTCGACCTCAGGTACAGCGAACTGTCGAAGTTCTACGAAGCGCCGGTGCATCTGAAGGCGAACGGCGGCGTGCTGGTTGTCGACGACTTCGGGCGCCAGCGCGTGCCGGCGCGCGATCTGCTCAATCGATGGATCGTCCCGCTCGAATCGCGCGTCGACTACCTGAGCCTGCACACCGGACGAAAGTTTCAGGTCCCGTTCGACGTGCTGGTGGTGTTCGCCACCAACCTCGAACCGCGATCGCTTGCCGACGAGGCGTTCCTGCGCCGCATTCCCTACAAGATCTTCGCGAAGAATCCGACCCTCGACCAGTTCAGCCGGATCTGGGAAATGAACTGCCGGCGTCACGGCGTGCCCTACGATCCGGCCATCGTGCAGCACCTGCACGACAAGTACTACGTCGGTCGCGACCTGGCGATGCGCGCCTGCCATCCGCGCGATCTCACCGACCAGGTCGTGAGCCTCTGCCGCTACCACCAGCGGCCTGCGGAGATTACACCCGACCTGCTTGATGCGGTGTGTCAAAGCTACTTCCTGGAGGACACGCAGACCGGTATGACGGCTGCGCGCTGAGGTGAATGATGAAAACACTGAAACGACTGAGGACTTTGCGCGACTGCAGTGGAGCGAACCTTCTCGAAGCGGCGATCGTGACGCCGCTGCTGCTGGTGCTCACCTTCGGCATCGTTGATTTTGCGTCGATGTTCTACGTGTACCTCGCGCTCGAAAGCGGCGTGAGCCAGGCCACCCGCTTTGCGGTCACCGGCCAGACGATGGATGACCCCGACAATCCCGGCTCCACGCTCTCGCGTGAAGGCGCCATCAAAGCCGCGATGGCGGACGCGACCCCGACGATCGACATGGCCGACGTGTCGTTCACGTTCACACACATGACGCCGGGGGCCACATCGTGGAGCGGCGGCGCCGGCGGGCCCGGCGACATCGGCAGGGTCAGCATCGAGTACAGCTGGAGGCCGTTGACGCCGATTCTTCGCCCGCTCCTGGCCAACGGAGAGATGACCGTCCACGTCGAATCCGCGATGAAGAACGAAAGCAGGTTCGAATGAGAAGACAACGTGGACAGAGCCTCGTTGAGTTCAGCCTGGTGCTGCCGCTGCTGATCGTCATCGTGTTCGGCGTCGTCGAAATCAGCTATGTGATCCTCGACCAGCACATTGTGACGAAGCTGACGCGCGAAGGCTCAAACCTCATCTCCCGCAACACTGCGCTCGGGGATGCCGCCGCCGCGATGAGGGCCATGAGCGCGCGCCCCGTGAACCTCGACGACGGGTCCCGACTGATCTTCTCAGTGATCAGAAACGTACAGACCGTCGGCGCCGCGAACTACAACAAGGCGATATTGTCGCAACGCTACGAGTACGGAAATCTCTCGGCCCAGAGCACGCTGCAGACGCGAGGCGGCGCGTCGTTCGGCCCCGCGCCGGAGTACCAGGCCGCCAACGCCGACAGCAACGTCAACCTTCAGCTCACGAATCTGGCGCCCAACCTTCTGTCGCTCGGCGGAACGCTCTACGTGACGGAGCTCTACACCCGGCATCCCACGATCACGCCGCTGGCGGGGTTCGGGATTCAGGTGCCGGACACGCTGTATTCAATCGCGTACTTTTAGAGGGACACGATCATGAAGAGACATAACACAGGTCCATCGAGCCAGTCGGGTTTTGTCCTGGTGTACATGGCGGCAGGACTCACGACGCTGTTGCTCTTTACAGGGCTTGCCGTCGACTCGGGACGTGCCTATCTCGTGAAGGCCCAGCTGACCAAAGCCGTCGACGGCGCAGCGCTGGCCGCGGCGCGCAACCTCAACAGCGGCAATCCACGGGGGGAGGCCGCACGCGTGTTCACGGCCAATTTCCCGACCGGTTACCTTGGCACGTCGTCGACCACCGATCCGACCTCGGCTCCCGGCTTCTTCAGCTCGAGCGTCGATGCCCAGAGCGGCGTCAACATCGTCAAGGTCAAGGCGTCCACGACGCTGCCCTCGACGTTCATGAATCTCAGCAGCACCAAGCAGATGACGATTGGCAGCGAGGGGGAGGCGACCCGCCGCATGGTGGACCTTTCGCTCGTGCTCGACGTCTCGAGCTCGATCGGCTGGCGATGGAGCGCGGTGAGAGATGCCGCGAGATCGTTCGTCAATTCCTTCGATCAGAACAACGATCGGCTGGCCCTGGTATTCTTCGGAAACGGCGCAAGGGTCGTGGACGCGATGCCAGCAACCCGCGGTTTCAACAAAGCCGGACTGATGGCTGACATTCCCAACAGTCTGCCCGGCGGCAGCACCAACATGGTCGAGGGTCTCTACCGCGGATGGGACGAAGTGCGTTCGGTGCCGGCAGGGCAACAGTCGGGGCTGCGCGTCATCGTTCTGTTTACCGACGGGGCGTCCAACAGCGTTCCGGGCGATTACCCCGCGGCGGCAGGTCTGCCCCGGGCTCTCAGGACGTGGGACTTCCCGAACAACGGCGCCGATCCCGATAATCAGACACACGCAAATCCTCGCATCGACGGTCTGTATCACGCACAGACCGGCGCCGCGAGCCCGTCGTACAGCTTGACGACTGCGTGGAATTCAACGCAGACGATTCCGCAGGTGCC
>JANNJO010000430.1:0-2863 GCA_031395755.1 Acidobacteriota bacterium | reverse complement strand
GCACGATGCCCTGCGCAGCCAGGCGCAGTGGATGGATGGCACGATCATTGAGCTCATCATCAGCGAGGCGCAGAACGAGCAGCGCGACTTCGCGAAGTGGGGCTTCGACATCATCCCGCACCGGACGGTGATGAAGACCGGCTTTCAGACGCCGGACGGCAAGCGGGTGCCGGTCGAGGATGCGTTCAAGGATCCGCAGCATCCCTTCCGCATCGCCATCGTCTGCGCGATGTGGCTTACCGGCTTCGATGTCGAGTGCCTGGCGACGCTCTACATCGACAAGCCGATGAGGGCCCACAACCTGATGCAGGCCATCGCCCGCGCCAACCGCGTGTACCCGGGCAAGGACTGCGGCGTCATCGTGGACTACAACGGCATGCTGAAGAGCCTGCGCGAGGCGCTGGCGCAGTACGCGCTGGGCGACGAGGATGACGGCGGGGGCGGCGGCATCGTGGCGCCGATCGAGGACCTGGTGGCGAGCCTGCTCCAGATCATCGAGGCGGCGGAGAAGCACCTGCTCGGGCTTGGCTTCGATGCGGCCCGGCTGCACGGCGTAACCGGGTTTGACCGGATCGAGGCCCTGCGCGACGCGGTGGACGCGCTCTACACCTCGGACGAGGCCAAGCGGCGCTTCGAGATCATCGCGCGGCAGATGTTCATCCGTTTCAAGGCGCTGCTCATGGAGCCGAGCGCGCTGGCCTATGCCGAGCGGCACGACAACATCGAGGCCATCTACAAGAAGCTGGAGGACCGGCGCGACACGGCCGATGTAACCGAGGTTCTCAAAGCGTTGCACCGGATTGTCAACGAAGCCATTCGGGCGGCGGCGCCGGGCGGCGACCACGCTGAAGGGCTTACGGTAGATCTGAGCCGGATCGATTTCGAGAAACTGAAGCGAGAGTTCGCAAGCAAGGTTCGGCGCAAGCACGCGGCGTTGCAGGACATCCGCGAGGTGGTGGAGAAAAAGCTGGCGCAGATGCTCGCCCGCAACCCGATGCGCATGGACTACTACAAGAAGTATCAGGGGATCATCGCGGACTACAACCGCGAGAAGGACCGTGCGACGGTCGAGGCTACATTTGCAGAACTGGTCGCGCTGGCGGCCAGCCTGGATACCGAGCAGAAGCGAGCGGCCGAGGAAGGACTGACAGATGATGAGCTGGCGCTGTTCGATCTTCTCTTCAAGGACAACATCAGCAAGAAGGATCGGGAGCGCCTGAAGCAGGCCAGCCAGGGTTTGTTGTCGTCTCTGCGCGGCCTCCTCGCACAAATGCCTGAGTGGTTGCGGAACGCAACGACGCAGGCCGAGGTTAAGGTCTTCATCCTTGATCGGCTCTACGAGACGCTGCCTCGTCCGCCATTCACCGAAACGGAAACCGCGGAGATTGCTGCCCGCGTCTACAACCACGTCTGGCAGCAAAGCGCGGCTGTTAGCACACCCCCCTGAAGGTGGGGGGCGAATCGCCTAGGCGGCGGAACGCTGAAACCACACGGAATGAGCATGCTGGGTATCGAGATACTCCCGCACCCCGCAAATCTCCCCGTCGCGGAACTCGATGAGGAAGTGGTAGTGCTGGTTGTAGACGCGGCCGTTAGTTAGCTCGCCGAGCGATTCGACTTCCAGCGCGACCTTGTCGCCTTCGGCGATCGCGCTTTTTACGGTCATCTTGAGGCCGCTCTTGAGGCGGCCGAGCATGGTGTGGAAGAGGCCGGAGATCTTCTCCTTCGTGTACAGGCCCGCCGCGGGCGAGGCGTCGGGCTTGCCGGGGATAAGCCAGGTGGCGTTGTCGGTCATGGTGGCCATCACGCCGGCGATGTCGCTCGCGGTGAAGCGCGCGAAGAGTTCCGTCGCCACTTTCTTGTTCTGTTCGGTGCTCATGCTTCGCGCTTCTCCGCTTCGGGCTTCAGGGCCCGGGCTCGATGAACTGGTAATCCTCGCGTATCCGTCCGTCGGCGGCAAGGAGGAGGAGGTGTGCCCCGTTGGCCTGCACGGGACGTCATCCGGGGCGGTGCATGGTGCGTTCATGACGGCATGGGGGAGAACAAGCCGGAAGAGCGTATCAAACATCTGGAACCGCTGATTTTCACAGTCCGGCGGCGGCGGGTCATGCTGGATGCTGATTTGGCGCACCTGTACGGGGCGGCGACAAAGGCGTTGAACCAGGCTGTCAAACGAAATTCCGAGCGTTTTCCGGACGATTTTGCGTTTCAGCTGACCACGGTCGAGGCCGCCGGTCTGAGGTCGCAGATAGCCGACCCGGGTTCGCAACCAGCTGAACGCAACAGGGATGTGGAGAACCGGTCACAGATTGTGACCGGTTCCCAGAAGCACCGTGACCCCGCGATCCGGCCATGGGTATTCACCGAACATGGAGCGCTGATACCAGTGAGTAGGTAGCGCCTAGACGGCCTCGTCGGTCATGAATTAGCCGCGTGTCACCATGCGACCCGCGCCAGCCACGCCAGAGTGGTTTCGAGCTCGACCGTGTTGGCATAACTCACCAGGTACTCGACCATGCTTGCGTCATCCAGGTCGACGACCACCTCGGGCGGGAACACGGGCGCGAGGCGCGTGTAGCGGTCATCGAGGATCTGGCGGCATTGGAAATCCGCCACGTCGCCGACGCCCTCGAGCATGAGATCCACGATGCGCCCATCCTGGATCCAGCTGGCGCCGCCCCATTCGCCGTCGGTTGAATCGATCCAGCGGAACGAGGTGCCGGTGCCGAGCGACAGGAGCAGGACGTCCGTCGTCAGGTCGACTATTGGATGGCCGGTACGGTGTTTCATCACTTGCGCCAGCGCCGCGACGCTCGGGTTGTTGGCGACAACCCCGCCGTCGACGTAGCCCTGGTAGATCGGA
>JANNJO010000404.1:0-2819 GCA_031395755.1 Acidobacteriota bacterium | reverse complement strand
TGCACGGATCAGTACTGCGCGCGCTACCTGGTGGGCAGCCGGGGGAAATCCGAGGTCACCAGTGGGACCTCGAATCTCGGATTCCGCCTGGTGCAATCCGTGTCGCCATAGGCTGCGAGCTGGTCGGCTGCCCGTCGCAGTGATCGATCCCAGCGGTCGTCATCAACCGTCGCGCGGATCGCCGGTCTCGCGCATCCACCTTCAACCCCGCGCTTCCCAGCAGCGTGGGCGCCACATCGGTGAGGCCGAGCGCACCAACCGATCCGAACACTCGCAGGGTCCTCGTCCAGCACAATCTGCTCATGTTCCTGACCTCACTGCGCCAGACGGCGCACCAGTTGATCGTTGAGGCGGATGCCGAAGCCCGGACGATCGGCCACCGTCACATGTCCGGCGTCGAACGCCTCCGGGGGATCGATGAGATCGGCTCTCCACGGCGCCTCGCCGAACGCGAATTCGTTGATCTCGATGTTCGGCAGAGCCGCGCACAAGTGCGAGACCGCAACGTTGCCGACCGGGCTCGCCGGCCCATGCGGCGACACGCGTAAGCCCATCGCTTCGGCCATCGCCGCCACCTTGCGCAACTCCAGCATGCCGCCGCACCATTTCACGTCGGGCATGAGGACGTCGACAGCGTTCGCCGCCGCATACCGGTAGAAGGCGCTGAGCCCGTGTAACGCCTCGCCCCCGGCTGTCGTCATCGGCGCCGCCCGGTCGATGGCTGCCAGCATCTCGAGCGGCTCGGCGGGCGTCACCTCTTCGAGCCAATAGAGGCGCAGCGGCTCGAGCTCCTTCACCAGCGCAAGGCCCTCGTCGAGGCTCATCACGCTGTGCACGTCGACGAGCAGGTCGCGCGAGGGCCCGAGCACGCCGCGCACTGCGCGTGCGCACGCGACACCCTGCTCGGTATGATCCGCGCGCGCTAACGCGGGCGCCTTCGGCATCCCGTCGAATGGCGCCATCTTGACCGCGTCGAAGCCGGCCGCGATCGCCTGCTCCGCGGAGCGCGCGAATCCCGCCGGCGTCCGATCGGTTGTCACGCGATTGATATTGGCGTACTGCCGAATGCGCGAGCGCAGCAGCCCGCCGAACAGCTGATAGGTGGGTACGCCGAGGGCCTGCCCTTGCAAATCCCATAACGTTTGCTCGATGGCGCTGATCGCCACGGCGGCGGGACGGCCAGCCTTCGAAATTTCCGTGCGACCCCACTGTCGAAGCCACTCCATGTCGAAGATACTGCGGCCACGAAGCGCGCGCAGATACTGGTTGATGAGGGCGATCGTTCTGGTGTCGTTTCCGCTGTGCGAGCCGTCGCCGAGCCCCGTCAGGCCGTTGTTCGTCCGCGTGCGGAGAAGCACCCAGTCTCCCCGGTGATTCACCTTCAACCGGAACGTCTCGACCGAGTCAATCGCGTGGCCGGTGCTGCGAGTGGGGCCCCTTCCGGGCCTCTGCGCGCTCGCCGCCCAGGGACCCAACGCCAGTGCCGCGAGCGCCCGCCTGCGATCCATGTCGGCCTTTCACCTGCGAATGCGATGGCTCGCCCAATCGCGAACCGCTTCGCGGCACGCGATCGTCGAGGGAAGTGAGCGTACCCTTGACAGTGAGCAATACTATCGTCTATACAGGCGTAACCTTCCAGTAAATCTGATAGTGCGCCAACGTTTTTCCCGCGGAAAAATGAGGATGCCATGAAAAGACTCGCTCTAGCCCTTTCGTTGTTCGCGATGGCCCTGACGCCGCTGCTGACTGCACAGGGTGGCGACGCCAACTACAAGCCAAAACGCATCAACAAGATGATTGAGCTTCTCGAGGCTGGACAGCCTGTCTACGACGTCAGCGTCGAAGGCGTCGGCTACGACGAGGGAAAGAAGCTGGCTCAGTCGAACATCGATTTGATTCAGTACCAGATGGAGCATGGGATATTCGACCCGCATATGTTGCGCCAGTTCATGCAGGGGCTGGTGGATGGAGGGCCCACGAAGAGCGGACACCGGACCCCTACCGTCATCGTCACGTTGCCGGTCTTAGGCTTGGATGAAATAACCGTCAAGAATAACCATTGGGTCATTGAGCAGGTCCTCAGCGCCGGCGTCCACGGCATGATGTTGTGTCATGCGCGAACCCCAGAAGCCGTCAGAATGTTCGTGGCCACAGCCCGCTATCAATTCGAGCGAGCAGACCTGAAGGGTGCCGATAAGGGAATCCCCGAGGGCCTGCGGGGATCGGGAAGCCAGGGTTACGCATCACGAATCTGGGGCATCACCGGCACGCAGTACATCGAACGCGCCGATCCATGGCCGATGAATCCGAACGGCGAGATCATCCTGTCGCTGAAGATGGAAGACAAGTACTCCCTTGCCAATATTGACCAGATTACGAAGGTCCCCGGCGTCGCCTGGGGAGAATGGGGGCCGGGCGATCAGGCGATGTCGCTGATGGGTCTCGACTACCTCAAGCGTGGCGGGAGCCAGGGACGCAGCTTGCCCGGCACCGCTGCGACGGGAGGCTTGCCGCCCATCGGTGAGCCCAAGCTGGATGCGGCGCGCGCCCGGATCATGAACGCCATGAAGGCGAACAAGTGGGCGCCCCTGCATTCCTCGAACACCGAAAACATTATCGACCTGATCAAGGCCGGGGTCATGGTGACTCATGGCACCTCCGTCGAGCTCATGAACAAAGGTCGCGCATTCACCAAACGGCAGATGCCGTACTAACAGTGATGACGAGTGACAAGGAGGCCATCGTGAAGTTCGTCGTTTTCGCTTTCACGGTGTCCGCCAAGCTGTCGCTGGCCACCATCGACGGCGACGGCCGGCTCG
>JANNJO010000377.1:0-7585 GCA_031395755.1 Acidobacteriota bacterium | reverse complement strand
ACACGAGCAGTGAGCTGCTCGACACACTCGACGCAGTCGACTTAGCGAACGCCGAAGTCACGCTGGTCCACTACGGCGAGCGGAGCGAAACGCTCGCCAGTGCACTCCGCGTCCGAGGACTGGCGTTGAACGAGCTGTGTGTCTACGAGTGGCGCCTGCCCACCGACCTCGGCCCGTTGCAGGAGTTGGTGCGTGCCATCGCGGGGCGCGACGTTGACGCCGTCATCTTCACGAGTCAAATCCAGTGGAGGCATCTTGCGCAGGTGGCTGCCGACGTGGGGCTTTCGGCATCGGTCGTGGACGCGCTGAACTCGGATGTCGTGGTGGCGTCCGTCGGCCCTGTTTGCACGGCCGCGCTCAACCTATCCGGTATCCACCCACAGGTTGTGCCCGCCCACCCGAAAATGGGTCCGCTCGTCGCTGCATTGGCGGACCATTTTTCTCGGATTTGAACAAGAGATCAGAAGATCAGGAGAAAATCTCTTGAACTTCTGGTCTCCTGCTTAAGAGCACCTACACCCATTCCGCGGGTGGTGTGATGGTTTCCTCCGGCGTGCGGCCGGGGTCGGGACGGCCGGAGCCTTCGAGCCGGCTGATGGCGCGGACGCTCATATCATGGTCGCAGAGGATCTGACAGGAAAGCCTCACGCCGCTGAGGCCTCGCTGCTCCAGCCGTTCTTTCTCGGCCGCCGTCATCTTCGACGGCTCTCCCTCGATGAACTCGACCCGACATGTCGTGCAGCGCGCGTTGCCGCCGCACGCGTGCAGGATGTCGACGTGCGCATCCTGCTCGATCGCCAGCACCAGCCGCTTGTTCTCAGGGACTTCGAATGTTCCGTAACCGTCGACCGTCAGTTTGGGCATGCCACATTCTACCCAGAACAGAGAACGGAGAACCTAGAACCTGCAGGTTACAATGAGGTGTAGTGTCTTCCGCGTCGGATCCGACCGAGCTTCCCGACCATCCGACCACCGCGTCAGTTCACAGCGAGCTCGACCGGGAGGTCGCGCGACGGCGTACGTTCGCCATCATCTCGCATCCCGACGCGGGCAAGACCACGCTCACAGAGAAGCTGCTGTTGTACGCCGGGGCAATCGAGCTGGCCGGGGCCGTCCGCGGGCGAAAGGATCGCAAGGCCGCGACGTCCGACTGGATGGAGCTCGAGCAGCAGCGCGGGATCTCCATCACGTCGGCGGCGCTCGAGTTCGAGCTGCAGGGCCGCCGCGTGTCGCTGCTCGACACGCCGGGTCACAAAGATTTCAGCGAGGACACCTACCGTGCCCTGATCGCGGCCGACAGCGTCGTGATGGTCATCGACGCGGCCAATGGCGTCGAGTCGCAGACGCGTAAGTTGTTTGACGTCTGCCGGCGCCACAGGCTGCCGATTCTGACGTTCGTCAACAAGTTCGATCGTCCGTCCCGCGATCCGCTCGCGTTGATGGACGACATCGAGAGCACGCTGGGGATCGCCGCGGCGCCCGTGAACTGGCCTGTGGGCGATGCCGAACGGTTTCGCGGCGTGTATGACATCCAGGGCCGGAAGCTGCACTTGTACGAGCGCGAAGCGCAGGGTCAGTATCGTGCGCCGATGGATGTGTCGGCGATCGACGATCTCAAGGCACGCGCCATCATTGGCGAGAATGTCTACGCCCACTTCAGGGAATCGCTCGACGTGATTCGCTCGGCGGGTACGCACTTCGACATTGACGAGTATCTGGCCGGCTTGCAGACCCCCGTCTTTTTCGGGAGCGCCCTCACAAATTTCGGCCTCGAGCCGTTTCTGCAGGCGCTGGTCGATCTCGCCCCGCCTCCCTCGGCAAGGCCGAGCGATTCGGGCGTCATCAGTCCGACCGACGACCGCTTCACGGGGTTCGTCTTCAAGATTCAGGCGAACATGGATCCCCGCCATCGCGACCGCATCGCGTTCGTGCGCGTCTGCTCGGGTCGTTTCGAAAAGGACATGGTGCTCTTCAACAGCCGGGTGGGGAAGCCGCTGCGCGCATCGCGGGCGTACCGGTTCTTCGGGCGCGATAGAGAAACCATCGAGGTGGCATACGCCGGCGACATTCTCGGCCTCGTCAACCCCGGTCAGTTCGCCATCGGCGACACGGTCCACACCGGCCAGCCGCTGAGATTCCTCGGCGTCCCTCGGTTTCCGGCTGAGCACTTCGGACGCGTGCGCCTGAAAGATACCCGATACAAGCAGTTCGACGAAGGCCTCAGACAGCTCGAAGAAGAAGGTTTGATGCAGGTCTTCTACACCGCCTCCGGCCGCCGCGAGCCCATTGTCGGGGTGGTGGGCGCGCTGCAGCTCGACGTCATCACCAGCCGTCTGGACAGTGAGTACGGCGTCGAGGTCGTGATCGACCCGGCCACGTTCATCGCGGCACGCTGGGTCGCCCAGGCGTCGGCCAGGTTCACCCTGGGCGGGCAGGGGGCCATTGCGGCAGACCGGCTGGACCGAAAGGTGATCCTGTTCAGCTCGCCGTGGGAGCTTCAGTACTTCGAGCGCCAGCACCCCGACGTGACGCTGCTCGCAGAATCCCCGCAGATCGCCTCCTGAGCATGATTGCGTTTTCCGGCATCAACAAGCAGTACGGCAAACAGCTGCTGTTCGTCGACGCGTCATTCCAGCTGAACGAGGGAGAGAAGATCGGGCTCGTCGGACCCAACGGGTCGGGCAAGACCACGCTCTTCCGGATGATCGTGGGCGAGGAAGCGCCCGACGAAGGGGAGGTGTCGGTCCCCAGAAGAGCGACGATCGGATATTTCCGTCAGGACGTCGAGGAGATGTCGGGCCGCTCGGTGCTCGACGAGGCCATCGCTGGCAGCGGCAGGCTGGGCGCGCTGCACCACGAGCTCGAAGAGCTGCAGCAGGCGATGTCCGATCCGTCCCATGCCGGCGACCTGGACAAGACGCTGGAGCGCTTCGGCGTGGTGCAGGAAGGATACGAGCATCTCGGAGGCTACGCGCTCGAGAGCCGCACGCGTGAGATTCTGCACGGCCTGGGCTTCGAGGACGACCGGATCGACGGGGATGTGGGCGCGCTGTCGGGCGGATGGAAGATGCGCGTCGCCATGGCGCGCGTGCTGCTCGGCAATCCCGAGATCCTGCTCATGGATGAGCCGACCAACCACCTGGACATCGAGTCCATTATCTGGCTCGAGTCGTTTCTGAAGTCGCGCACCGGCGCGCTGCTCATGACGTCGCATGACCGCGAGTTCATGAACCGAGTCGTGACGAAAGTCGCCGAGATCGACGCCGGCGAGATCATGACTTACTCTGGGAACTACGATTTTTACGAGCGCGAGCGCGCGATCCGCGAGGCGAACCGGGAGGCCGCGTACGCCAGACAGCAGGCGATGCTCGCGAAAGAGCAGCGGTTCATCGACCGGTTCTCGGCGCATGCAGCGAAAGCGGCGCAGGTGCAGAGTCGCGTGAAGGCGCTCGACAAGATCGAGAAGATCGAGCTGCCCAAGAAGCGGCGCATCGTGAAGTTCGACTTCCGCCAGCCGCCGCGATCGGGCGAGCAGGTCGCCACGCTCGAGCACCTGACGAAGGCGTATGGAAAGCGGACCGTGCACCAGGATCTCAACCTGAACATCCGCCGCGGAGAGCGGTGGTGCGTGATGGGAAAAAACGGCGCCGGGAAGTCGACCCTCCTGAAGATGGTGGCCGGGGCGGTGCAGCCCGACGAAGGCTCGGTGACGCTGGGGGCGAGCCTGAAGATGGGGTACTTCTCGCAGCAGGCGCTCGACGTCCTGGACCCAGACCTGACCATCGAGGAGCAGCTGCAGCGCGACTTCGCGCACGAATCCATCGGCGTGCTGCGCAGCCTTGCCGGCGCGTTTCAGTTTTCGGGAGAGGACGTCGGCAAGAAGATCCGGATGCTCTCGGGCGGCGAAAAAACCCGGCTCGTGATGGCGCGCATGCTGCTCAATCCGCCCAACTTCCTCGTGCTCGACGAGCCGACGAACCATCTCGACCTGGCGACGAAGGAGATGCTGCTCGAATCGCTGGCGGGTTTCGACGGCACGATGTTGTTTGTCTCACACGATCGCGCGTTCCTTCGCGCGCTGAGCAATCGCGTATTGGAACTGGGCGGCGAGAGCGGAACCGATACGACACCGCATGCGTACCCGGGTTCGTACATCGAATACGTCGAGCGCACCGGCCACGAAGCGCCGGGGGTGCATTGGTGACACACTCGGGATTAGGGATCAGGGATCAGGGATTAGGGATTGGGGATTAGGGACTAGTTGAGTCACGCGGTCACGCCGTCTGACGCTTGACTTTTCCGCCACGGATGTCAATACTTCCCATCGATAGGCGATGGGAGCGACAAATCAGCCGCCGGATCTCCTGCCCGGAACGCTGGACCTGCTAATCCTTCGCACGCTACAGCGTGCGCCGGCTCACGGGTACGGCATCGCACAGCACCTACTCACGGCGTCTGATGACGTGCTCCATGTGGGCGAGAGTTCGCTCTATCCCGCCCTGCAGCGTCTGCTGCTCAATGGCTGGGTCAAGGCGGAATGGGGCGTCTCCGACAACAATCGCCGCGCACGCTACTACGAAATCACCGCTGCCGGCCGTAAGCAGCTCGCGGCAGAGCGCCGGGAGTTCGATCAGTTGATCCTTGCGATCCAGAAGGTTCTGAGCGCCACGTAGGAGGCCGCCGTGCGCAAACTGTTTCGGCGGGTGTGGTACGTCGTCCGACAGCGTCGCATGCAAGCGGATCTCGCGGAGGAGATGGCCTTTCATCGCGAGATGAATGCCAAGTCTGGCACGGGCCGAGCGTTCGGCAGCAGCGCTCTTGCGGCTGACGAATCTCACGACGTCTGGGTATGGCCCTGGCTGCAGGATATCTGGCAGGACGTTCGATTCGCGGCGAGACTGCTGACCAAGGATCCGCGCTTCACCTTGACCGCGGTTCTGGCGCTCGCACTCGGCATCGCCGTGAACAACACCATCTTCACGATCATCAATACCGCCGTGCTGCGCGATCTGCCCTTCGAGGAGCCGGATCGTCTAGTTTCCATCGGCACGCAGGATTCCCGCGGTCGCGAGTCGGGAGTTTCGTACCAGGACTTTAATGACTGGCGAGCGGCGGCCCGCGCCTTCACCGGCCTCGCGGCGTACACGGGGAGGCCCGTCAACATAAGTGGTGAGGCGCAAGCCGCCGAGCGAGTGCAAGGCACTTACGTCTCGGCCAGTACCTTCCGGCTCCTGAGAGTCGAGCCGAGCCTCGGCCGCGATTTTATTGCTGACGACGAGAGGCCGGGCGCGCCGTCTGTCGTTGTTCTCGGGCATGGATTGTGGCAGCGCCGTTATGGGGGCGACAGATCGATCCTCGGCCGCATTGTACGCATCAACGACGTGCCATCCACGGTCATCGGCGTTATGCCTGCGGGTTTCCGTTTTCCGTTTTCGGAGGAAGTCTGGCAGCCGCTTGCGCTCGCTGCCGGGGTAACCAGCGCGAAACGCGACGTGCGTTCGTTGAGCGTGTTCGGCCGGCTGGCTGATTCGCAAAGCATCGATCGAGCCAGAGCGGATCTTGATGTTATCGCTGCGCGGCTTGCCATCGACCATGCCGACACGAATAAGAATATTGGGTCGAGGATCGCTCCGATGGGCCACGTACAGATTCCGGCGGCCATCCTGATGACATTGATGGGATCGGTGATCTTCGTGCTGCTCATTGCATGCGCGAACGTCGCCAATTTGCTGCTGGCACGCTCAGCCAGCCGCACCAGGGAAATCGCGATCCGTGCGTCGCTTGGCGCCACGCGCTGGCGACTTGTCCGTCAGTTGCTGATTGAGTGCGGGATTCTGGCGGCACTCGCTGGAGTAGTGGGGCTCGCGCTGTCGGTGTATGGCGTGAAATTCCTTGGGGTGGCGTTCAACGGGAGGCAGCCCGGTGCGCCGGCATCGGCAGCGGTCACGCCCTACTGGGTTGATCTGTCGATGAATGAGCCTGTCTTTCTGTTCCTCGGCGGCGTGTGCCTGCTCTCGACTCTGTTGTCCGGACTCGCGCCTGCGCTGCACGTGTCTCGAGCCAATCCAAACGACGTGCTCAAAGAGGGCGGTCGCAGCGGGGCCACGACCCTGCGCGCCCGCCGCTGGAGCAGCGCATTCATGATCGGGCAAATAGCGCTGACCCTTGTGCTATTGACGGGAGCCGGGTTGATGCTTCGCGGCTTTGTCTCGCTGTATCGTGAAGATCGCGTGATCGACACCGTCGGGCTTGTGACCGGGCGGCTTTCCCTGTCTCCGCAGAAATACGCGACGCCCGACGCAAGACGACACTTTCTCGAACGCCTGCACGGCCGACTGTCAGCCACGCCTCTGCGCGTCGCGATGGTGAGCGACATTCCTTTCTCGTTCGTGAACGCGACTCGGCAGGTGGCCGTAGAAGAACAGGCCGGGCAACCGGTGGACGATCTGCCAACGGTGTCCCATTTCTATGCCGACGAGAGGTATTTCGACGTCTTGGGTGTGAAGATGATTCGCGGACGCTCCTTTGTTCCTGCCGACGCCCGGCCGGGTCAGGAGGGAGTGATTGTCAATCAGCGGTTCGCTGAAATGCATTTCGCTCGAAAGGACGCAATCGGAAGTCGTATCCGCCTCACGAATCAGGGGGCATCGGACGCGACGTCTGTATGGCACACGATAGTCGGCGTCGTGCCGACGATTCCACAGTTCGTAGGTTCGCCGGAACGTGACCGTCCCGCCGTGTTCGTTCCGCTTCTTGGGCAGACAACGCCCAGTGTCGTTTCATTACTCATCCGCAGCCCCTCCGAGATGGCGGGCGCAGTGTCCCTGTTGCGTGAAGAACTGCGCGCCCTCGATCCGAACTTGCCGTTGTACTGGATCCAGACGATTGAGCAGGTGTTTGCCGATGCGCGCGTCCCGCTTCGCCTGATAGGCGGATGGTTCGGTGCACTCGCCGTGATCGCTCTAGTACTGGCTACCGTCGGCCTGTACGCCGTCACCGGGCATTTGGTTGCGCAGCGTACTCGGGAAATTGGTGTGCGCGTCGCTCTCGGAGCAGAAACGCATCAGGTCGTCTGGCTGTTTCTGCGGCGAACGATTGGGCAACTGATTGTGGGTGTCGCTATTGGGATGGCAGGCGCGTTGGCCGTGGGACGGCTTCTTCAGGCGTTTATCGCCGGAACCAACCCACGCGATCCGCTGACGCTGGTGCTCGTGACGATCCTGCTGGCTGGTGTGGCCATCGCGGCAACGTTACTGCCGGCCCGGCGAGCGACGCGCATCGAGCCGCTGGCGGCGTTGAGGTACGAGTAGCGTGCCACGCCTCAGGGCCTCACGGTCCGGCTGAAGCCGGACACTACGTACTGAGGTAGGTAATGCAGCGGCGCACGTGTGACTGAACGAATCCCTAATCCCTAATCCCTAATCCCTAATCCCTGGTACTCGAACACGAGCTTTTCATCGGCGACGCCGATGGTCACCGTCCCGCCTTTTTCGAGCTTGCCGAACAGAATTTCATCGGTCAGCGGGTCGCGTACTTCGCGCTGGATGACGCGGCTGAGCGGACGTGCGCCCATCTTCACGTCGTA
>JANNJO010000358.1:0-8640 GCA_031395755.1 Acidobacteriota bacterium | reverse complement strand
CGCGGCGGCATCACTACTGCCCCCGCCCAGGCCGGCCTGCATCGGGATCTGTTTCTCGAGCACGACGACCGCATCGCGCAGCTCCGCGTCACGCCCTGCCGCGCTCCACAGTTGCTGCGCCGCGCTCCAGACAAGGTTGGTCCGATCGGTCGGAACGCCCGAGGTCGTGCACCGGATCTCAAACGGCCCGCGGCGCGTCTGGCACGTCACGCGATCGAACAGATCGATGGCCTGCAGGATCGTCTGCACTTCGTGAAATCCGTCTGCGCGCATGCCCTTGATGCGCAGGCTGAGGTTGATTTTGCCGAACGCGCGCAGCGTGACTGACGCCATGGCTTACTGACCGAGCGGTCCAGCCCGGCGTAACTCATCGAGCGTCAACGGTGACACTCCGGGTGGAATCGTCACAGCGACCAGCTGCGCGCGCGGCAGCTCGCCGTTGATCTCGATCTGATCCAGGGCAAGCATGAGGTTCAGATCCTTTCCACGGAGCACGATCCGGGACGGTCGCTCCCCTCGGAAAGCGGTGTAGTCAATCTCCAACCCCCCATAGCTGCCGGCAAGAATCCGCCAGGCGCCCCTCTCGCGACGCAGAGAGATCGTGCCGCCCGACGCAAGATCGACCGTCATCCAATCAGGGCCGTAGGCGCGGCCCGCCGTCGGCTCGGCCGCCGCCTTTACACAACCGGTCAGCAGTGCGCGCAAGTCGTCTGGGCCCAGCCTGATGCCGACGAGCGCGTTGAGAATTTCTTCCGGCGGCGCATCCTGCAGCACACGCCGATCGCGCAGCAACAGGAGCGTCCCCCTCAGCCCGTCTGCCACCAGGATAAAGACCGGGCTGCCGAACGGCGCCACGGCCTCGAGCCGCAACGCGCCCGGGACAAGGCCGGAGTGGACGCGCCCGCGCATGCGTTGTCCCGCCGCGCGCCCCGAGAGCCCGAGTTCGGCCTGCAGCGTCCGGACGCCTTCGCACGCGGCCCGGGCGCCGATTAACGCCTGCGCGTAGTCAGGCGCAGGCGTGCCCGGGCCGCTGGGCAGCGCCACGCGGCGCGGGCCGCACGCCGTCAGCGTGATGGTGAACAGGATGATCGCGAGGGCGAACTTATTTTTTTCTGCCAAGCTTCTGGCGTGCCGATTTGATCTTGTCGTCGAGATCCGAGCGCGAGACCGATTCGCCGTCGCCGTCGACCGCCATCTGCCATGCGTCGATGGCTTCCTGATAGAGGCCGCGCTTGTTCAGGAGATCGCCAAGGTGGCTCTGAATCACGGAGACCGTCGGCAGCTGTTTCGCGGCATCACGAAGTGGCGACTCCGCCCGATCGAGACGGTTCTGCTTGTAGTACGCCCAGCCGAGACTGTCGAGATAGGCCGCGTTGCCGGGCTCGATCGCGAGCGCCCGCTCCACCAGCGCCACCGCTTCGTCGAGGCGCTGCCCGCGCTCGGCGAGCATGTAGGCCAGCGAGTTCAGCGCGTCGGCGCTCCCGGGATCGGCGGCGATCATCTGCCGGAACACTCCTTCGGCCTCGTTGTACTTCCGCTGCCGCTCAAGCGCCGACCCCAGCGAGAGCATGACGCCCGGCTCCTTCGGAAACCTGGTGACGGCCGCCTGCAGAGTCTTGACGGCGTCATCGCCTTTGCCGGCCTGCTGCTGCGATCGCGCGAGCCGGATGGCGACGAGCGGGTCGGTCGGCGACAGGCCGCGCGCCTGCGTCAGCAGGGCCGCCGATCTGTCGAACTGCCGGAGCGCTTCGTACGCCGCGGCGAGATCGAAGTAGGCGCTGCGAAACGTGTCGCTCGTCAGGTCCGCGGCATCCGCCGCGCGAAGGCGCGCGGTGACGATCGGCTCGAGCAGGTTGACCACCTTCTGATGCTCACCCTGCTCGTGGAAAATCTGGGCCAGCTGGCGGGGCCCGCCCAGGGCGCGTGCGTCCAGCGCGATCAATCGGCGCGCGGTCACTTCGGCGGCGGCGTAGTCGCGTGTCCGGCGCTGCGCCTCGGAGAGCAGATACAAGGCGCGCGCGCTGCGCGAGTTCCCCGCCGACCCCTCTTCGAGCACTTCTCGAGCGCGCTGTGAGTCGCCGGCGTTGAGGAGCGCTGTCGCCCACTGCGTGCGAAGCGGCAGGCTTTGCGGTCTCTCTTCGACCGCGCTCTGGTACGCTTTGGCCGCATCCTGCCAGCGCCCCGAATCTTGATAGACCTGGCCGAGCGCGCCGTAGAGCTCCGGCGAATCCTCCACTGACTGCTCCAGGAGTTTCACCGCGTCAGCGCCACGGCCCGTCGCCTGATACGCTTCGGACAGCAGCGCCACGGCCTCAACCTGGTCCGGCTGCTCCGCGACGAACGCCCCCAGCAGCGCGACGGCCTTGTCGTACTGCTTGTCGGCGATATAGAGCCGTCCCAGCATCATCGGCACGCCGGCGTGCGCGTGGCGGTTCGACTTTTCGAGATTGGGGATGGCGCGCTGCGTGTAGCTCTGCCGATCGGCCTCGCGCGTGTTCGGCATCTCGGCCATCCGCGCGTACAGGCTGCCGAGAATCCAGTTCGCCTCGGGGTTGGCCGGGTTGGCTTTGACGGCACGCTCGCCCGCGGCGATCGCATCGGCCGGCCGATTCATCCGCGCATACAACTCGGCAAGCGCAGCAGGAATTTCCGCCGATTGGGGATCGAGCCGCTCGGCGCGCTGATACGCGGCGGTCGCGCCCGTGCTGTCGCCCTGACTTTCAAGATGGAGCGCGATCAGAAACTCGTAATATGCGCCTCCGGCCTGTTCAGCGGGCGCGGTTTTGGTCTGTGCAGAAACCGAAGACACAGGCGCGATGAGCGTGAGCGCGACGAGCAGAGTTTTCCGCATCTCAGAGTCGATTGTACCCCTTTCTGCTATAGTTTTGGGCATTCCACATGGAGGGCTCTGGTCATGGCGCTCGACGCTGAACTCCTCGAAATTCTTGCGTGCCCGAACTGCAAAACGCCCGTCGTGCTCGTGCACAACGGCGCCGGGCTGAAGTGCAATACCTGCAATCGCGTGTACCCCATCAAGGACGATATTCCGGTCATGCTCATCGACGAGGCGACCGTCGAGAAATAAGCCGGATTGAACATCCTTCTCGTCCGCCTGCGGTTGATCGGCGATGTCGTGTTCACGACGCCCGCCGTCCGCGCCATCCGCCGGCACCATCCCGACGCGCACATCGCCTATATCGTCGAAGAAGAGGCCGCGGCGGTTGTTCGCGGAAATCCGCATCTCGACAAAGTCATCATCGCCAGCAGCCCGCATGCCCCGGGACGATGGCGCGCGGATCTTGCGTTGATTCGACGGCTTAGACGCGATCGTTACGATCTCGCGATCGATTTTCATGGCGGTCCGCGCAGCTCACTGCTGACGTGGGCCAGCGGCGCGCCGAAGCGCATTGGATTCGAAGTCCCCGGCCGAAGCTGGATGTACACGACGCGTGTGCCGCGCCCGAAAGTGCTGCGGCCGCGCCATTCGGTGGTGAGCCAGTGGGATGTGCTGCTGCCGCTCGGGATCCCTCCTCCCGCTGCCGAAACCGATGCCACAGAAATGCCGGAAGATCCTGCGGCGGCCGCTGCCGTGGGCCTTCGGCTTGCTGAAGCCGGAGTGCGCGACGACGATCGCATCGTCGTCGTCCACGTGAGCGCGGGCAATCCCTTTAGACGGTGGCCTTCCCGCTCGTTCGTGGATCTTGTATGCGGACTTGTCGCAGCCGACCCTCGCCGCCGTATCATCCTCACGTCCGGTCCGTCGGATGCGGGGGCTGCGTCGGCCATCGCGAATGATGCGCGAGCGCGCCTGCCGGCCGAACATCGGGCGGCGGTGGTGCAGTGCGGCGATTTCGGCCTCGCCGAGCTGCGCTCGCTCATCGGCCGGGCGGCGCTCTACATCGGCGGCGACAGCGGCCCCCTGCACGTGGCGGGGACGACGGGAGTGCCGGTTGTCGGTTTATATGGGCCGACCTTGCCCGTGCGATCGCAGCCCTACAGAAGCGCATCCTTTATTAGTGCCGCGGCCGAAGTACAGGGGCTGCCGTGCCGGCCTTGCGATCAGCGCCGGTGCGAGCCTGGCGACTTCAGATGCTTGAGCGGAATTTCGGCCGAGGACGTGGCGGCCCTTGCGGAGCGGAGCCTCAGATGAATCGTGACAGGTTGGAGCGCATCGGCTATGTCGGCCTGCTCGGCTTCGTGGCCGCGCTGCAGTTTTCGATCGCGGCGGCGAACATCTTCCTCGGACTGTCGCTGTTGATGTGGCTGCTTCGCGCCGCCATGCTGCGGCGGATGCAGGTGCCCGCATTCTTCTATCCGCTGGCCGTGTACGCCATCGCGACCCTGGCCTCCGCCGCATTCTCGGACGACCCCAACGCCGGCTTCATCGATTCCAAGCAACTCGTGCTGTTCCTGATCGTGCCGATCGTATACGATCTCGCGCGCGGGTTGAAGGCGCCTTTCGTCGTCCAGGTGATCATCACCGTCGGCGCGCTAAGCGCGCTCTTCGGCATCATCCAGTTCGGCGTGCTGCAGTACGACAACCTGGGCCGGCGTCCCCAGGGCGCGCTCGGCCACTACATGACCTACTCCGGCATCGTCATGCTGGTCACCTGCGCCGCTGCCGCACGGATTTTGTTCACGCGCGATCGCATCTGGCCCTCGCTCATGATGCCGGCGCTCCTCGTGGTGCTCGGCCTCACGTTCACCCGGAGTGCGCTCGTCGGCGCGTCGGCAGGCATCGCGTTTCTGCTGCTGCTGAAGGATCTCCGCCTCATGGCCGTGATGCCGGTGCTGGCGGCCCTGTTTTTCGCCCTCGCGCCGCCCCAGGTGACCGGCCGCTTCATGTCGATGTTCGACTCACGCGATCCGACAAGGATCGACCGCGTGACGATGCTGAAGGTGGGAAGCCGGATGGTTGCGGCACATCCCCTGACAGGGGTGGGGCCGACCCGCGTCGGACCGCGTTATAAGGAGTTCCTCCGACCCGGCGAGTCCGATCATCTGAATCCACATCTCCACAACGTGCCGATGCAGATCGCGGCGGAACGGGGATTGCCTGCCCTCGCCGCGTGGATCTGGATGATCGTCACGCTGGCGATCGACTTGAGCCGGCGGCTCAAGTTTTCAGAAACCCGGTTCCTTGCCGCCGCGGCCCTCGGATCCATCGTCGCCATGCTGGCCGCCGGCTTGGCCGAGTACAATTTCGGCGACTCCGAGTTTCTGATGCTGTTTCTCGTGTTGATGACGTTGCCCTATGCGGCGAAGCCCGAAGCAAACAGTGGGGCCGCGTAACACCGCGCTGCTGTTTGGCGCGCTCGCCGTTGCAGTGCGGCTGCCCTTTCTCATCTCGGGAAAAATTCCGTTCGATTCCGACGAAGCGGTCGAAGGCCTGATGGCTCGCCATGTGCTGAACGGCGACCTTCCGGCGTTCTTCTGGGGCCAGGCATTCAAAGGCGTGCCGGAAGTCTACGCCGCCGCGGCCGTCTTCGCGCTGTTCGGTTCGAGCGTCGTGGCGCTCAAGAGCGTCACCCTCGCATTCTTTGCGGCCTACGTCGGGTTGAATTTCGTCTTACTCGACAGGATGGCCTCGAGGTGGATGGCCGTCGCGACCTCGCTGCTGCTCATCTTCGCTCCGCCGGCGCTCGTGTTCTGGAGCCTCGACGCAAGCGCTGAATACATCGTGATCATGCTTCTGGGCACCATGCTGCTCCTTCTGTGTCTGCGCCTGGAGGAGCCAGGAAGGGCAAAGGCCGGAGAGCAAAGGGCAGAGAGTCGAGTGCAACGCGGACTGCTGCTGCCCATCGGGCTGGTCTGCGGCGTCGGGTTCTGGACGCACCAGATCTTCGTCTTTTATCTCATCCCTGCAGCGTTCATCCTGATCATGAGAAGCGACAGGTGGCGGCGGCGGGCGTTCGGCCGGCCAAACGCGGCGACGCTCGCACTCGGCGCGATCGCGATCGTGTACGTCGCCCTCGGCCTCATTGCGTTCCTCACCGGCGGGTTCGCCTTCCGGCTCGGCCCACTCGCCGTGAGCGCGACCGCGCCGCAGAAGATGCTGCGCATTGCCGCCGGCATCACCGGGCTGGCGGCGATGCTTCACGTCTCAGCCAGCATGACGCGCGAGCGGGCGCGGGCGGTCATGAGCGAATACTGGCCGCTCGCGGCCGGATTTCTGGTCGGGTATCTACCTGTGCTGTTGTATTCCGTGCTGATCGAGCCGGCGCGTTCGCCGGCTCGCGTCGCCGACTTACGTCAACTCATGGCCGCTGCGCCCGACATCCTGGGAAACGTGGTGCCGATTCTCGCAGGCTTCAAGATCGCGACGACCGAGCGCCTCGCCGTGCCTCTCCTTGCCGTCCTGCCCGGGGTGGCTGCGCTCGGGGCGTATGTGTGGTCGATTCGCGGGCGGCTCGGCCGGCTCATCACGCTTCGCGCGGGCGAGACGTCCATCGGCGGCGACTTTTTCGCCCTGTTCGTCCTGTTCGTTCCCACATTGTTTCTCGCGAGCGGCGCGTACCTCGACACGCAGTCATATCGCTATCTCATCCCGTGGTACGCGGGTCTGGCAGTGGCCTGGGCGGCCGGAAGCCTGGCGCTCGCAGGACAGCGGAAGCCGATCGCGACCGCCATCGTCGGCGCGATTCTCGCCATTCATGCCTGGCAGCAGGTGATCTGGTATCAGAAACTCACGCCGGATGTGCAATCGATCTCCACGATCGCCTGCCTCGAGCGCAACGGCATCCGAGGCGGCTTCGCGGACTATTGGACGGCTTACAAGATCACGTTTCTCGCGCACGAGGCGATCGTGATCGCGCCGGCGAACGGCATCGATCGAAACGCGCGATACACCGCGTTTGTACGGTCGCTCCCGGATGAGATGCGCATCGATGACGCTGCGCGGTGCCACTAATGTCTGAAGTGTCGTTTGCCTGTGAAGACCATCGCGATTCCCTGTTCGTCGGCCGCGGCGATGACTTCGCCGTCGCGTAACGAGCCGCCCGGCTGGACGACCGCCGTGGCGCCCGCTTTCGCGAGCGCGTCGAGACCGTCGCGGAAGGGAAAGAACGCATCCGATGCGGCGACAGAGCCGGACAGTGAATTCTTTCCCCCGCTGTTGAGGGCTTTCATCACCGCGACCTGTACGGCATCGACGCGGCTCATCTGACCGGCGCCGATCGCCAGCGTGCGCGACGCGTCGGTGAAAATCACGGCATTCGACTTCACATGCGCGCAAATGCGCCACGCAAAGCGGAGCGCGCCCCACTCCGATTCGCTGGGGGGGCGCTTCGTCACCACGCTCAAACCGGACTCCTCGGCCGCGCTCGCGCTCCACGGGGACCGGGCCTCCACCACTTCGTCACGCTGCTGCACCAGCATCGCTCCGAGAATCGATCGCACGTCGCGGCGGCTGGCCGCTTCCACGCCGGGCCTCAGATCCGCCACGACCACGCGCATGTTTGGCTTGGTCGCGAGGATGGGACGCGCGTCTTCCTCGACACCCGGGGCAATGACCGCCTCGATGAAGGTCGACACAAGCGCACGTGCCGTGGGGGCATCGATAACGCGGTTGAGCCCGATGATGCCGCCGAACGCTGCGAGGCTGTCGGCATCGCGCGCGCGCACGTACGCCTCGTCGATCGTCGCTCCAATGGCTGCCCCGCACGGGTTGGTGTGCTTGATCGCGGCCGCCGCCGCCTCGCTGAACTCCAGCGCGATGCGCGCCGCGGAATCGAGGTCCAGCAGGTTGGTAAAGGACAGCTCCTTGCCCTGCAGCACCTGAGCCGCGCCGAGGCCAAATGGGTGGTCGAGCACGTACCACGCTGCCGGTTGATGAGGATTCTCGCCGTAGCGCAGCTCCGCGATCTTGCGCAGCGCGAGCGAAAGTCGCGGCGGCGTCACGGTTGGCGAGGCCGAGCGGGCGAAGACCCTGCTGCCGCCCGAGGGCGCACTGTATTCGGCGAGCGCTCCCGCGATCGCCGCGTCGTACGCCGCCGTGTGGGCAAAGGCCTTGCAGGCAAGCTCGAAGCGAAACTCCTGCGAGGGCCCGCCCGGCCGCTGGAGCCCGGCGAGCACATGCTCGTAGTCAGCCGGATCGACCACGACAAGCACATCCTGAAAATTCTTAGCTGCCGATCGCACCATGCTCGGCCCGCCGATGTCGATCTCTTCGACCAGCGCGTCGAACGGGATATCCGGCCTGGCGGCGGCCTCGACGAAGGGGTACAGATTCACCACGACGATGTCTATCGGTGTGATCGTGTGCTTGCCTAACGTCTCCATGTCGTCGCCGCGGCTGCGGCGGGCCAGAATGCCGGCGTGGACCGCCGGGTGGAGGGTCTTCACGCGACCGTCCATGATTTCAGGAAAGCCGGTCACGGCCGAAACAGCGGTCACGGGCACGCCCGCCTGTTCGAGCTCGCGCGCGGTCCCGCCGGTCGAGACGAGCTCGAATCCCCGGCCGGAGAGGGACCGGGCAAAGGGCAGCAGGCCGGTCTTGTCGGAGACGCTCAGTAATGCTCTTGGCATTGTGTGGAATTCCCACCGAGTTGACGGAACGGCAACAACTTATTATTATTTGCGCGGCGCTGGCGAGGATAGCGCCGTCAACGGAAGGCCGCACCGTTGCGGTCTTTTTTTTTG
>JANNJO010000345.1:0-26544 GCA_031395755.1 Acidobacteriota bacterium | reverse complement strand
GGCGGATGCGTTGCCGCCCGATCCGAGGAAGCGCCTGAGACTGCGGGAGGCCGACCTCGATCGCGTTCTGGAACAGCGGCTCCAACGTATTGTCCGCACGTAGCGTCCGGCTTTAGCCTGTCCGTAATCGCTTCCACCGCTCCTCACGCCGAGGCGTCACATCAGTCAGGCCGGCCCCACTCTCACGATGCCGTTGCCTGGGCGTTGGCGTGCCTTGATGAAAAACCATCCGCCATGCGTTCGCTTCGAATCTCAAGAGCGAACTGCGGAGCGACCGCTCTCAGCGGTAGGTGGCAAGCACAACGTCCCGCGTCAGAGCGAGAACACGAACATCTGTTGGGGTCGCCTTGATGTCAGGCTCGGTAGCACGTGAGGCAGGTACTGCCCGCGTTCGCACAGGCTGTTACTACACCGCCTCTTCCTCGCTGTCGGCCACCTCATCGGCGCTCTCGGCCCGCCGCGGCGCGATGCCGAACGACCGCATCTTTCGATACAGATTGCTTCGCTCGACGCCGAGCACCTCCGCGGTCCGCGAGATGTTGCCCTGCTGGTGGGCAAGCTCTCTGAGAATGTACTCGCGCTCGAACTGATCGCGCGCGGTATAGAGAGGCACAGCCGGAGCGCCGGCATCGTCAATCGGTTTCTCGGCGAGTGAATCGGTCGAGAGGAACGCGAGGTCCCGCTCGCCGATCTCATCCCCGGGCGCCATGATCACGACCCGTTCGATGACGTTGCGCAGCTCCCGCACGTTGCCCGGCCAGCGATAGGTCTTCAGCCGCGCCATCGCGCCCGGCGTCACCGTCTTCGCGGGCCGCCCGTACTCGACCGCAAAGTCCGCGATGAAGTGATCGACGAGCAGTGGAATGTCCTCGGCGCGCTCGCGCAGCGGTGGAACGAAGACCGGAATGACGTTCAGCCGGAAATACAGGTCTTCGCGAAAATGTCCTGCGCGGATTTCTGCCAGAAGGTCCTTGTTGGTCGCCGCGAGCACGCGAACGTCAATCTGAACCTGCGACGTGCTCCCGACGGGCTCCGTGACCTGCTCCTGAAGGACCCGCAGCACCTTCGCCTGCGTCTTCACGCTCATGTCAGCGATCTCGTCCAGAAAAATCGTGCCGTTCTGCGCGGCCTCGAACTTGCCCTTGCGATCGGCGACCGCGCCGGTAAACGCGCCCTTGACGTGACCGAACAGCTCGCTCTCGATCAGCTCTTCTGGAATCGCGGCGCAGTTGACTTCGACGAACGGCTGATTTCGCCGGCGACTCAGCACATGAACGGTGCGCGCGACCAGCTCCTTGCCGGTGCCGTTCTCTCCGAAGATCAGGACCCGCCCGTTGGTCGGTGCCGCCATCGCCACCTGCTCGCGCAGTTGCCGCATCAGCAGGCTCTCGCCCACCATCTTGCCGGCGCGATCGACGCGCGCGCGCAGCGCCCGGTTCTCGGCTTCGAGACGCCGCTGCCGCAGCGCGTTGCGGATCACCAGTACCGTCTTCTCGAGCGACAGCGGCTTCTCGACGAAGTCGAACGCGCCCAGCTTGATCGCCTTCACAGCCGACTCGATGTTGCCGTGGCCCGAAATTACCACGACCTTCGAATCGATCTTCATCTGGCGCAGCCGCCCGAGCGTCGCGAGTCCGTCGAGTCCCGGGAGCCACACATCGAGCACAATGAGATCGACGACGCTGCGCATGACGCGGTCGAGACACTGCTCGCCGCTCTCGACCGCTTCGACGTCGTAGCCCTCGTCACGCAGCACGCCGCTCAGCGCGGTGCGCACACCCGGCTCGTCGTCGACGATGAGAATGGTGGCTTTGGCGCCTAGCACGGCAGTTCTATGGTGAACCGGGTTCCGCGCGGCTCGTTCTCGCCGACCTCGATGGTGCCGCCATGCTCCGCGACGATGCGCCGGACGATGGCCAGGCCGAGGCCGCTGCCGCGGCGTTTGGTCGAATAATACGGCATGAAGAGCTTCTCCCGCTCCGCGACGGGGATTCCGGGGCCGTTATCGCTGACCAGCAGGCGAACGAGGGAGGAGCCGGCGTCGTGCTGGGTCTCGAGGGTGATGACGCCGGACCGGTTCATCGCTTCGATCGCGTTGTCCACCAGGTTGATGACCACGCGCCTGATCTGTTCGCCATCGACCCGCACCCTCGGCAGTGGCTCCGCGAAGCGTCGCTCGAACTGCACCTCGCCAAGCAGTCCTTGATAGAGTGCCAGCGCGTCGTTCAACAGCGCGTGAAGATCGGCAGGCGCCGCACGCGGCGCCTGCATCCTGGCAAATTGCGCGAACTCGTCCACGAGCGCCTTGAGCGAATCGACTTCTCCGACGATCGTCGAGGTGCATTCCTCGACCAGCGCCTGCGTTGCCGCCGGCGCCCCGCTGAAGTGCCGCCGCATGCGCTCGGCGCACAGTTGAATCGGGGTCAGCGGATTCTTAATCTCATGCGCGAGGCGCCGGGCGACTTCCCGCCACGCCGCGGTCTTCTGCGCGCGAATCAACGCCGTCACGTCGTCGAGCACGAGCACCATGCCGTCGGAGCCTTCGGTGCCGTGCAGCGCCGTGGCGACGACGTCGAGCTGGAGCTCCCGCTCGTCGCGGGTCAGCGCGATCTCCTGCGCCGAGATCTCCGTGTTTCCCATCGCCGCCGCGCGCAGCAGGCCACCAAACGGCTGCAGGTCTTCGCGTCCGAACACCTCAACCGCCGGTTGCCCCACGGCCGAGGCGCTCAGTCCGAGGAGCCGCATGGCGGCGCTGTTGAGCGTGCTGACCTTTCCCGACGCGTCAATCGACACGACGCCTGTCGCAATGCGCTCCAGGATGGTCTCGATGTATCGACGGCGCCCCTCGACTTCGACGTGTTTCCGCTCCAGGTCGGTGGTCGACCGCTCGAGGCGTCGCCGGCTTTTTCCGACCTCGCTGGCCATGCTGTTGAACGCCTCGACGAGCGAGCCGAACTCGTCGTCGCTCACCGTTCCGCGATCGACCCGATAGTCGAGGTGCCCCGCGGCGATTTCCCTCGCCGCCGTCGCAAGGCGCTGAACCGGCTCGGTAATCCGCTTGGCGAGATAGAGTCCCATCCACGTGGCGCCGACCAGAATCATCAGCGTCATCATCAGGAAGAACGAGAGATAGACGCCGGCGAGCGGACGCCGGAGCACGCGAAGCTGACTGTAGTCTTCGTAGGCGTCGGTGATCCGGCGCGCGCGCGAGGCCAGCTCACCGGTGAGGAAATCGCTCGCAACCACGACGGCGACTGCCTCCTTCGAGCCGGCGCGCCGCACGACGGCAGCCGCGCGAATCAACTCGCCGCCCGTGGACAGCGGCTCCGGTGTGGGCGGCTCGACTTGCCCCGAAGCCGCGCGGCTCGCCATCCGATCGGCGACAGCGCGCGCGTAGCCTCTGGGCATGTCCGGCGACGCCACGTCGACGTACGGCAGGACATCGACGCCCTGCGCGCCCGGCCGAACCCGGTACACTTCGACCATTTTCACGCGGCCTTGCGCGACTTCCGGAAATACGTGGTCGCGGACCGCGGTCACATCGCCACCATCGAACGCCGACGCGGCAAGCGTGCGAGCCATCCGCTCGGCGTCGTCGGCCACGCGCGATTGGCGATCGCGGTAGTAGTCGCTGGCAATCAAATCGGCCGCGGTGAGCACGTCTTCGACGGGCGCGTTGAACCAGCGATCGACGCTGTTTCGGATCAGCTCGCTGCCGACCAGGAGCACGAGCACCGCCGGGACCAGCGTCATGCCGAGCAACACCGCCACGAGTTTGCCGCGAAAGCGCGCAAACGGCAGCGCCCGGCGCCGTTCGACGACCAGCTTGATGACGTTGCGCGCGAGCACGAACGTCAGGCCAAGAAGAATCGTCAGATCTGCCGCCCAGAGCCCGTAGAGGACGAACTCCGTGAGGAAGTCGGGCGACAAGCCTGCGGAGCGATTCGCGAGGGACGCGATGCCCACCAGCGCCGCCATCAGCAGGATCATGCCCGCGAGAATCAGACGCGGATTGTCGCGCAGCGGACGTCGCGCGTCTTTCATTCTTTGGCGTTCAGCAGATCCTTGAGCTCGGTCATGAACTCGCCGATATCCCGGAAGTGCCGATACACCGAGGCAAACCGCACGTACGCCACCTTGTCGAGCTTCTTGAGCTCCTGCATCACGAACGATCCGATTTCGTTGGTGGTGATTTCCTTCTCCGCCCGTTCCTGCAGGGTGCCCTCGACCCGATCGGCGACCGCCTCCAGAGACGCGACGCTGACCGGACGTTTTTCGCATGCCTTCAACAGCCCCGCCACCAGCTTCTGCCGTTCGAAGCGTTCGCGCGTGCCGTCCTTTTTCACGACCATGTAGGGAATCTCGTCGATCCGTTCATAGCTGGTGAACCGCTTGCCGCAGCCGAGGCATTCCCGGCGGCGGCGGATGACCTCTCCTTCGCGGCTCTCGCGCGAATCGACGACCTTGTCGCCCAGATGCGCGCAGTAGGGACACTTCATCGCGCTTCCCCCTCTGCCGCGACGTGCGCGAGATCACGCATGCCGCCGAAGCCAAGCCCGTCCTGGATCAGAAAGAGAAACCCGAGCGCGACAATTGGCAGGAGCGATACGAGATGCAGCACCAGCGCCGTGCCCACTGCCCGATCGTTGGGCACGCCGTAAAAAGACGTCAGGCCGATCTGCACGGCGGCTTCGAACCCGCCCACCCCACCCGGAGTCGGCACGGAAACGCCGACAACCAGCAGGGCAATCAGCAGGAACGTCCCGGTGAACGGCATATCGATGCCGAAGGCTTCCGTGACCGCCCAGATGCCGAGGGCAATGGAGAGCCAGAGCGGAAACGACAGCAGCAGCGCGGACAACAACCGCCGCGGCGTCCGCACCACCGCCAGGCCTTCCGCAAATCTCAGCAGCCCGCGGGCCAGCGTGTGCGTCAGGCGTCCAGGCAGCAGATGCTCGAGCTTGTACGCCCAGCGGCCGACCGCTTGAGGATCGCGCGCCGCAAAAAACATCACGCCAAGCACGAGGAGCGCGAGGCTGCCGACCACCAGGCCGCCGACTTCCAGCCACCAATATAGGGTGCCGTCGGCGCGCTCCATGCCCGGATCAAACAGCAGGACAAAGGACGCCAGCAGCATGACGCAGGTCACCGCGTCCAGCAGCCGTTCGATGATGATGGTCGCGAACGTCGCTGTCGCGCTGAGCCCCTCCTGCCGCGCGAGCAGATACGGCCGGATCACCTCGCCCGCGCGCGCCGGCAGGACCGCGCTCGCCGCGAAGCCGATCGTCGTCGTGCGAAACGCCGCGGCGAAATGGGTCCGGCCGATCGGCGCCAGCAGGTACTGCCAGCGGATCGCGCGAAGGACCATGGTCACAATGGTCACGCCTGCTGAGAGCCCCATCAGCCACGCATCCGCCTCTTTCATCTCCGTCCACACGACGCTGAGATTCGCGCCGCGCAGAAAAAGCGCAAGAAGGCCGACCGAGAGCACGACGATGATGACGGTGCGAAGGATTTTCCTCATTGAGACCCGGCGAAAACAGCGCGTCTACTATAAGGGGGGTCAGGTGGAATGCCAAGGACGCATTAGTAGTGGTTCGGCTTTTTCTTGCTACTCGTTCTCGTCCCCGGTAAAATCGGCTCCGCTTCCGTCGCTCACCTCCAAGAGGTCGCCATTTGCCATCTTCGCCGCCCATTCTCGAAACAGTCTTTCCCGGTCTCACCCGTCACAGCCAGGGCAAGGTCCGGGACATCTATTCGTTTCCCGAGGATCCGAACGTCCTGCTCCTCGTGGCCACCGACCGCATCTCGGCCTTCGATTACGTCCTCGGCTCGGGCATTCCCGACAAGGGGTGTGTGCTCACGCAGCTGTCCGCCTTCTGGTTCGGCGAGACCAGCGACATCGTGTCCAATCAGATGCGCTCGACACGGCCGGAGGAATACCCCGAGTCGTCACGGAAATACGCCGACGCGCTTCGTGGGCGATCGATGCTGGTCAGAAAGACCGAGCCCTTCCCCATCGAGTGCGTGGCGCGCGGTTATCTCTCCGGCTCGGGATGGAAGGAGTACCAGAAGACCGGCTCCGTGTGCGGCGTGACGCTGCCGGGCGGTCTGCGCGAATCGGACCGGCTGCCCGAGCCGATTTTCACTCCGGCAACGAAGGCGGCCTCCGGTCATGACGTGAACATCAGCGAGGATGAGGCCGGCACGATCGTCGGGCGGGACACGATTGAGAAGCTCCGGGACATGACGCTGCGGTTGTACTCGCGCGGCGCCGCGCACGCAGAACACCGAGGCATCATCGTCGCCGACACGAAATTCGAGTTCGGCCGTCTCACCGACGGCGAGAACAAGGGCGACATCATCTTGATCGACGAGGTCCTCACCCCCGACTCATCGCGGTTCTGGCCCCGCGATCTCTATCGGCCCGGCGGCCCGCAGCCGAGCTTCGACAAGCAGTTCGTGCGCGATTACCTCGAGGCGATCAGCTGGAATAAGCAGCCGCCCGTCCCCAGCCTGCCCGACGATGTCATCGAGAAGACGCGCGAGAAGTACGTGCAGGCGTTCCGGGCGTTGAGCGGGCTCGAGCTCGAGTGAGAGCCGCGAGAGGCGCAGGGCGCAGGGGCCCCCGCGACAAATAGAGGTGGCGTGAACGAAAAACTCGAGCGTTTAATCGAAGAGATGGTTGCCAGGGGGATCCGCTTCTCCGATGCCAGCCGCGAGTTCGAGCGGCGCTTCATTGCCAGGGTCCTGGCCGACGCCGGTGGCAACCTTTCGAAGGCGGCCGACGTGCTCGGGATTCACCGCAACACCCTGAGCCGGAAAATGGCCGAACACCGCCTGAAACGGCGCCCCTGAGCCCCCCACTTGACAGGGTGGAAAGCCATTTACTAAATTAGCAGTCTTGTAAGGCGAGTGCTAAACCCTCTCAGGGCATGTCCTCTTACGTCTGAAAGAAAACACGTCATTCACTCTCACAGTTGGAGCGACCTATGAACGCCAGACCGCTACATGACCGCATCCTCGTCCAGCGCATCGAGGAAGGGGAACAGAAAATCGGCGGGATCATCATCCCCGATTCCGCCAAGGAGAAGCCCCAGCAAGGCAAAGTCGTCGCCGTGGGCAGCGGCAAAGTGAAAGAAGACGGCGGCCGGATTCCGCTCGACGTGAAGTCGGGCGATCTCATTCTGTTCGGCAAGTACTCCGGGCAGGAGATCAAGCTGGACGGCGAGGAATTCCTGATCATGCGCGAGGACGAAGTCCTCGCTGTCATCGATTCGGCCAGCGGCGGCAAGTCTAAAAAGTAATTTCTGAGAGCTGACAGCTGACAGCTGACAGCTTCTTCACAGGAGCACACGATGGCAAAACAGATTATTTACGGCGAGGAGTCGCGACAGGCGATTCTTCGCGGCGTCAACCAGCTCGCCGACGCGGTGAAGGTGACCCTCGGCCCGAAGGGCCGCAACGTCGTTCTCGACAAGAAGTTCGGCTCGCCCACGATCACCAAGGACGGCGTCACCGTCGCCAAGGAGATCGAGCTCAAGGATCCGCTGGCGAACATGGGCGCGCAAATGGTGCGCGAAGTGGCCAGCAAGACCTCGGACATCGCCGGCGACGGCACGACCACCGCGACGGTGCTGGCCCAGGCCATTTACCGCGAAGGCGTGAAGAACGTCGTCTCGGGCGCGAACCCGATGGACATCAAGCGCGGCATCGATCGCGCGGTTGAAACCGTCATTGCAGGGCTGAAGAGCCAGTCGAAGCCGGTCACCGGCAAGATGATCGCCCAGGTCGGCACCATCTCCGCGAACAGCGATGCCGAGATCGGCAAGTTCATCGCGGATGCGATGGACAAGGTCGGCAAGGACGGCGTCATCACCGTCGAGGAAGCCAAAACCCTCGAGACCTCGCTAGACGTCGTCGAAGGCATGCAGTTCGACCGCGGCTACCTTTCCCCCTACTTCGTTACCGACCCGGAGCGGATGGAAGTCGTGCTCGAGAACCCGGTGATCCTGATCCACGAGAAGAAGATCAGCTCGATGAAAGATCTTCTGCCGGTGCACGAACAGGTCGCCCGCATGAGCCGTCCGCTGCTGATCATCGCGGAAGACGTCGAGGGCGAAGCCCTCGCAACGCTGGTCGTCAACAAGCTGCGCGGCACGCTCCAGGCGGCGGCAGTGAAGGCTCCGGGCTTCGGCGATCGCCGCAAGGCCATGCTCGAAGACATCGCGACGCTGACCGGCGGCCGCGCCATCACCGAAGACCTCGGCATCAAGCTCGAGAACATCAAGGTCGAGGACCTCGGCAAAGCAAAGAAGGTCACCATCGACAAGGACAACACGACGATCGTCGAGGGCGCCGGCAATAAGAAGGACATCGAAGGCCGCGTGAAGCAGATTCGCATGCAGATCGACGAAACGACCTCCGACTACGACCGTGAAAAGCTCCAGGAGCGGCTCGCAAAACTCGTCGGCGGCGTCGCTGTGATCAAGGTCGGGGCGGCGACCGAGACCGAGATGAAGGAGAAGAAGGCGCGCGTCGAAGACGCGATGCACGCCACCAAGGCCGCGGTCGAAGAAGGCATCGTCCCCGGCGGCGGCGTGGCGTTGATCCGCGCGGGCAAAGGCCTCGAAACGCTGAAGCTCGAAGGCGATCAGCAGATCGGCGTCAACATTATCCGCCGCGCGATTGAAGAGCCGCTCCGCTGGATTGCGACCAACGCCGGTATGGAAGGATCGATCATCCTGGCGAAGGTAAGAGAAGCCACCGGCTCGATGGGCTACAACGCACAGGACGACAAGATGGAGGACCTGATCGCCGCCGGTGTCATCGACCCGACCAAGGTCGTCCGGTCGGCGCTGCAGAATGCCGCCTCCATCGCCTCGCTGCTCCTCACGACAGAGGCGCTCGTGGCGGAAATTCCCGAAGAGAAAAAGGAAGCGGCCATGCCCGGCGGCCACGGCGGCGGCATGGGCGGGATGTACTAAGTAAAAAGTAAAAAGTAAAAAGTAAGAAGTAAGAAGTAGAAAGTAAGAAGTAGGGCGGGTCCCTTGTCCGCCGAAGCCGCTGGCGAAGGCGGATGGGACCCGCCCTTTTTTTATCGCAGCGTGAAGGCGATCGCGATCGTCACGAGGACGGCAACGGGCTGACCCTGTCTGGTGCCTGGCGCGAAGCGCCATTGACGCGCGGCCTTGATGGCTTCCTGATCGAGACCGAACGCCGAGTCGAGCGAGCGCACCACGCGGATGTTCCCGACCGTTCCGTCCGGCTGGACGACGCACTCGAGCAGCACTTCGCCTTGAATCTTCGCGCGCATGGCCTGCGCGGTGTACTGCGGCTTGACTTCTCTTATCAACCGTGGCGTCTCGACACCGTTGCCCGGCCGATACGCGCCGCCACCAGTTCCACCGCCCCATCCGGGACCAAGCCCCGAGCCTTGCCCCGGGCCGATACCGGTGCCCTGACCCGTTCCCGCGCCGCCGCCGGTACCTAATCCAAGCGACTCCGATGACGGAATACCTTCGATCGCCCCGGCCTGCGCGAGATCCGCGGAGGCGAGCGTCTGCGCCGGAATAGTCAAATTCTGAATCGGCGGTTCTGGTGGCTTCTCCTGGAGCTGTTCGGCCGGCTTCTTCTCGACTGGAACGGTGATCTTGTCCAACCCCTTGAGCTCAGCCTTCTTGATGGGCTCGGGCATTTTGTTTCCGCCACCGCCGCCACCCCCACCCGGTCCCGGCACGTCGAGCCAGATGATTTCTTTGCTGACGTTATCAACGAGCGAGGCCGTGGTGCGCTGCACGGAAGGGTTCATGGCGACCCAGATGGCGAGCCCGAACATGGCGCCGTGGATCGCCAGCGAGACGGCGAATGCGCCCGCGGAGCGCTTCTGCGTCTGCTGGAATAGAAATCGAACCTCGGCCGGTGCGTCTACGCGAAGGTCGCTCATCTCTTTGGGGGTCTAAAACTATTTTGCGCCCTCATCACGCGAGGCGCAAGGTGCAAAAGTTCGGCCATGCCGGTCACACTGAAGAACTGGAACTTAGAACCCGGGACGTCGCTACACCCGTCCTGTCCAGGCGCCAATCGCCGCGTTTCCGCCCCCGTACGAGTGCAGCACCGCGAGCGCGTCGGCTGCGCGTGGCTCGCTGTGAATCGCCACCATTACGCCGCCCCGGCCGGTAAGCACATGAAAAATCCGCCCGTCGTGCGCCTGGAATCCGACGCGCCGCATCGTGCCGGCGATGCCGGTCTTCGCCAGCCCCTGATCGTTGCCCTGCAGCGCCGCGACAATCGGTCCGCGCGCCATCGCGGAGCCCAGGTCGTGAACCTCGAGCGTCTGCGGCGCGCCGAGCGCCCGCTCGATGAACGCCGACAACTCGGGCGAAGCTTTGCCCAGAATCGACAGCGACTCGACGGCGAGTCCCTGCTTGCGGAGCGCTTCGACCCCTTTCTCGGCCCACGCGATGTCCTGAAACACTCCGACGGTAAAACGCCCGGTTTCCACCTCGACAGCCATGTCTCCTCGCGTCGCTTAATCGCTCCACTCAGTCACGACGACACGTCCGGTGCTGTGACGCAACATCGCCGTTTCGACCCGCCGGCTGTCCGCCGTACGCGCGTGCGCGCCCAGCAGAATTGCTTCGCCGCTCTGGACCTGCGCGCGCCACTGCTCGGCGTCGATTTCAGGCAGGCCTGCCTTGATCAGCGTCGCCTTGAGATCGCCGGCCATGTGCCCCGCCGCTTCGCCCAGCTCAGCGGCGAGCGGGCCTGCCGCCACGAAGGCCCCCGTGCCCGGAAGCCCGATCGCAATGGCCGCGAGCACGTAACCGCTCAGCTCCCCCAGCCGTGACGCCATGTTCGAGTCCTCGATTTCCGAGCCGGGGCTGGCGTCAATCTGCCTGGCGATCGTGCTTTCCACCTGATGGTCCCGGGCGACGACCGACAGGTCCGCGTGCGCGATTCCCAGGGCATGAAGTTCGCGCGCCGCGCCGGCCGCGGCGCTGACGCCATCAAAAAGAGCCATGAGCAACGGGTGCGACATCGCTAGTAATCTATAACAGACCGTGCGCATTTCCATCATCGGGGCAGGTCCCGCCGGCGCGATGGCCGCGGTGCGGCTGGCACGCGCGGGAGCCTGCGTCTCGCTCTTCGACCCGAGTCACCCTCGCGAAAAGCCATGCGGCGGCGGCCTCACCGGGCGTGCGCTCGCGCTGGTGTCGGACGTCATCGACATCGGCGCGCTCGAACCTGTCGTCGCCCGGTCGGCCCGCGTCGAAGATCCCGCCGGGCATGCCGTGGTCGATGTTCCGCTCATCGATCGCGGAGCGACCCCCAACAGCTCCCTGATTATCGTCAGCCGCGCCGTGTTCGACCGCGCGCTCGTCGACGCCGCAGTGAACGCCGGCGCCCGCCTGATACCCGAACGGGCCATCGACGTTGTTCGCCGCGGCGCCGCCATGGTCGTCCGCACGGAGAGCCAGGAGTACGAAGCGGAGCACGTGCTCGGAGCCGACGGCGCCAACAGCCTGCTTCGCCGGAAGCTCGCAACGCCTTTCACACGCGCGCAGCTGTCGGTCGCGGCTGGATTCTTCGTCCACGGCGTCACCGATCCGGCCATCGCCATCAAAACGATGGCCGGGCAGCCGGGATACCTGTGGTCGTTCCCTCGCCGCGATCATCTCGCCGTCGGGATCTGCACGCCCGCCGCGCACAGGGTCACGTCCCGAGAGCTGCGCGCCCAGTCGCGCTTGTGGATCCAGGAGCACGGCATCCGGCATTCGGAGCTGAAACCGTACGCCTGGCCCATTCCCAGCGTCGGGTTCGAAGATGCGCTTCGCATGAGGTCTGCCGGGCCGGGCTGGATGCTGCTGGGAGACGCCGCGGGGCTGGTTGATCCGCTGACGCGCGAGGGGATTTATTATGCGCTGCTCTCCGGCCAGTGGGCGGCCGAGGCGCTTGCCGGGGCTCCGCAGGCGGCGACCGTCTACGCCGAGCGGTTGCGCGCCGAGGTTCAGCCCGAGCTCGCCCGCGCCGCGCGGCTGAGCGCTCTTTTCTTCAGTCCCAGGTTTTCTTCGCTGTTTGTGGGCGCGCTGAGAGAAAGCGCGCCCGTACGGGGGGTGTTCGTCGACCTGGTGGCCGGTGTTCAGCCCTACTGCGGCCTCCGCAGACGGCTCCTCGCCACTCGAGAATGGAAGCTGGCCGGGCAGGCAATTCGCCTGGCTGTAATGCCGCTGTTTACTGGTACAATGAAACCGGCCGTTTCACCCCAAGCAACATAGAGAGAAGGAGCACCCCATGGGTCCGATTGGTATGCCCGAGCTCGTCATCATCCTCTTCATCGTCATCCTGATTTTCGGCGCGAACCGCCTGCCGCAGCTCGCCACCGGCATCGGCAAGTCGATTCGCAATTTCAAGGACGGCATGAAGGACGGCGAGAACAAAGACAGCTAACGTCTTCTCTTCTGCCGCTCGCGGCGGCCCGGCCGCTGCTTTCGATTCTTCGACGGCCGGCGCTGTTCCTGTTTCGGCCGCGCCTTGCTGTGCCGGGGCCCGCGGCGCCGCTCATCCGTCCTCACCGCTTCGAGAATCTCGACCAGACCCAGATCGATCTGCCGGCGCTCCAGGTCGACACGCACGACCTGCACGCGGACGCGGTCCCCGAGCTGATAGACCTTCTGCGTGTTTTCCCCGCGAAGCGAATGGCTCTTCTCGAGGAACCGATAGTAATCGTCCGCCATGCTCGACACGTGCACGAGGCCTTCGACGTAGTGCTCGACGAGCTGGACGAACAGGCCGAACGCGGCGACTCCCGTGATGTAGCCGTCGAACTCGTCGCCAACCTTGTCGGCCATGAACCGTACTTTCTTCCACTGCACGAGCTCGCGCTCCGCCTCGTCGGCGCGACGCTCCATGTCCGAGCAGTGCCGCCCGACTTCCGGCAGATCGGCCTCGAGCTCCTCCACGCGTTCCATGTCGATGCCACGTTGGCGCACCTCCCTCAGCATGCGATGCACGACCAGATCGGGATAGCGCCGGATCGGTGACGTGAAGTGCGTGTATGAATCGGCCGCGAGCCCGAAATGCCCCAGGTTGCGTTCGGCATAGCGCGCCTTCTGCATCGTGCGGAGCATCAGGAACGCAATCGGCCGCTCTTCGGGCTTGCCGCGCAGTTTCTCGAGCAGCCGCTGGAAATGCCGCGGGCGCACCGCGGCCGGCGGCGCCGCCAGGGAGTAGCCGAACCCGCCGACGAACTCCTCGAATTCTTCGACCTTGAGGACATCCGGCTCTTCGTGGATGCGATACAGCGAGGGCATACCGCGCCCCTCGACATAGGTCGCAACCGTCTCGTTGGCCAGCAGCATGAACTCTTCGATCAGCTTGTGCGCGATGTTGCGCTGCGCTTCGACAATCGCCTCGACCTTGCCTGCGTCGTCGAGCACCACTTGGGCCTCCGGCAGATCGAAGTCGATCGATCCGCGCCGCTTCCGGCGGCCGTTGAGTACGTGGAACAGCTCCTCCATCTGCTGGAACTTCGGCACGAGCTCGCGATACTTGCTCATGAGGGGCGCGGGGCGCTCCGTGAGGATCGCGTTCACGTCGGTGTAGGTCATCCGCGCGGCGGTATTGATGACGCCATCGTGGAACTCGTACCGCACGACCGATCCGTTGCGATCGACTTCCATCAGGCACGACTGCACGAGGCGATCGACCTGTGGGTTCAAGCTGCAGATGCCCGTGGCCAGCTCGGAGGGAAACATGTGAACCGCGCGATCGGGGAAGTACACGGAGGTCGCGCGCTCGTAGCCCTCCTGGTCGAGGGCGCTGCCCTCGGTGACGTAATGGGCGACGTCGGCGATGTGGACGCCTAGAAAGAAGTGGCCGTTCGGCAGCTTCTCGATGCTGATGGCATCGTCGAAATCGCGCGCGTGCTCGCCATCGATCGTCACCGTCACCGTCTGCCGGAAGTCCGTGCGGCCCGCGATGTCCTTCGGATTCACGGCGCCGAAAGCCCTGGCTTCCTCGATGGCGGCTTCGCCGTGCTCATCGGGAATGCCGAACTTCCGAATGATGATCTCGGTATCGACCCCCTTCTCGTTGATGTCGCCGAGGACTTCGACAACCTTGCCGACCGGCCCGCGGGTGGGCGTGGGCCAGGTCGTGATCTCCACGAGCACCATCTCGCCCGGTTCGGCCTCGGCCGACTGCCCAGTCGGAATATGCACATCGGTAAGGATGCGTCTGTCGAACGGCTGGACGAACCCGAGGCCGGAATCGGCCAGATCGAATCGGCCGACGACCGTCGAGTTGCCACGCGCGAGGATGCGGATGATGCGGCCTTCGAGACGGTTCTCCGTCGTGCGGCGCTCGATGCGCGCGAGCACACGGTCGCCGTTCATCGCTTCCTTGATATTGCCGGCGGGAATGTAGACGTCGGGGGCCGCCTCGGCTGTCTTGTCGGGAATGACGAACCCGAATCCCGAGGCGTGGGTCTGGAGCCGGCCGACGACGAGATCCATCAGGTCGGGCAGCCCGATACGGCCGCCTTTGGTCTCCACGAGCTCGCCGGAGGTGACAAGGCCTTTCGTCATGCGCCGGAAGTTGACGCGCTCTTCCTGTGGAATCTTCAGGGCCTTGATGAGCTCGCGCGGGGTGGCGGGATGCGTGACTTTCTCACGCATGAGTTTGAGAATCTGCTCTCTCGATAACATTAAGTTTGAATATATCCGGTTCGGGGGTTCTAAGTTCTAAACAGCACGACCTGGATGTCGCCCACGTTGGTCGTCGATGGGCCGGTGATGAGGAGATCGCCGAGGCTCTGGAAAAACGCGTACGCGTTGTTGTCGGCAAGAAAGGCACCGGCTTCGAGCGACCGCTGCCGGGCGCGCTCGACGGTCGTCCCGTCCACGTACGCGCCGGCGGCGTCGGTCGGGCCGTCGATCCCGTCGGTCCCGAAGCTGCCCATGGCAATCTCGGCTGATTCGCCGGCAAGAGCCCTGGCGACCGAGAGCGCCATCTCCTGATTGCGCCCTCCTTTGCCTCTGCCGACGACCTTCACCGTGGTTTCCCCGCTGGCAATGACCGCAACAGAGCCGGTCCTGCCGGCAGCCAGCGTCCGCGCTCGCGCGAGCACGATCGGCCCCATGGTGCGCGCATCTCCGACGATTGGCTCGTCGCTCAGGATCACGTCGTAGCCGAGCGACCGCGCGGCGTCGGCCGCCCCGTGCATCGCGTGGAAGCGGCCGCCAATCACGCGGGTGACCGAGCGATCGAAACGCCGATCGCCCGCCTTGGGGGTCTCCTCATTGGTCCCCTCGAGCCCCTTGCGGAGGTAATTCCTGGCGGCGTCAGTGAGGAGACCCTCCACACCGAACCGCTCGAGGCAGGCCCACGCGTCGCGGTAGGTCGAAGGATCGGGGACCGTCGGCCCGGAGCCGATGACGCTCAGATCGTCGCCCACGACATCAGATATGGCGAGGCACACGGTCGGGCCCGGTGCGGCGACCGCGAGACGGCCGCCCTTCACGGCCGACAGATGCTTGCGGATCGTGTTCAGGGCGGTGATGTCGGCGCCGCCCTTCAGCAGCGCGTTCACCGCGGTGCGCTTGTCTTCGAGTGTCAGCTCTCCGGCCGGTACCGCCATCAGCGCCGACGCCCCGCCGGACAGCAGTACGACCAGCGTGTCGCCGGGATCGGTGTGGCGCGCCACTTCCAGCGCGCGACGGCCCGCAGCGACGCTGCGCTCATCGGGCAGCGGATGGCTCGACGGAATCCATTGCAGCTGCGGCGGGAGTTCGACGGGAAGATGCGTGCCGATCACGATCCCGTCGCGCACGCGATCGCCGGCGATCGCCGCGAAGGAGGCCGCCATGAACGGCGCCGCCTTGCCGACGGCAATCACCCGCAGCGCTTTGCCGTTCAGCCGCACGGCAATCGCCGGGTCGAGCACGGCGCGATCGATGAGATGGTGAGGAGACGCGGCTTCGATGGCGCCGCGCGCGATGGTCAGAAAATGCTGGCGGAAACTCGACAGGAGCGAAATCTCAGTGAACGTTCTTCGGATCGGTCCAGCTCGACAGCCCCGTCACCACGTTAAATTTCCGCAGAAGGCCGCTGACGACCTGGTCGGCGTCCTTTTTGGTGGAGAGATGCTCGAGTTGAGAAATGATGCGGGTGAGGGCGCCTTCGACCGATGTAATGGCGCTGTCTGAATAGTATTCGCGCTGGTGCTCGAGGCAGCGCCGATGTTTGAGGAACTCTTCCCGATAGAAATCGGTAAAGCTCGCCCCGGGTCTGGCTTTCGAGTGCGTCATCTAAAGGGTGATCCCAGTCTACGAACAGACTGTGGGACTGTCAACGAATTTTCACATTCTAGGTGTTGATCTCGCGCGTGCTCCGTGCCGCGATCAGGCCGCCGACCGAGCCGACGGCCATCCCCGCGGCAAGCAGCGCCGCCGACGTGGGCAGTGATAGAAAGACCAGCGCCGCCGAATCGATCGCGCCGGCGAGCCACACGTCGGCTCGGCTTTTCACGAAAAGGAAAGCGATCCACAGGACCGTGATCGCAAGGACTGCGCCCACGCCTCCCTGAATGAGCCCTTCGAAGACGAACGGTCCTTTGATGTAGGCAATCGGCGCGCCGACGAGCTGCATGATGTGAATCTCTTCGCGACGTGCGAAGAGCGCGAGCCGCACGACGCTGGCAACCGTCAGGGCGGCGGCGAACACCAGGAGGGCAGCGAGGGCGAATCCCGCGGTGCGCACGACGCCGACCGCCTGCATCAGGCGCTGAATCCACCGGCGGTCATACCGCACGTCGGCCACGCCCGGCGATGCCGCCATCGTACCGGCGAGCGCCTCCACCCCGACCGGGTCGGCGCCGGCCCGCAGGCGAACCTCGACGGAGGCGGGCAGCGGACTCGAGGGCAGCTCGGCCGCCGCTTCGGCGAGCGCGCCGAAGTTCTGCGTGAACCGCGCCAGGGCCTGCTCCTTCGACACGCGTTCGACCGCAGCGACGAGCCCGCTGTTGCGCACGGTCTGTTCAATCGCCGTCTGCTGCGCCGGCGTCGCGTTGTCGCTCAGATAGACGGAGAACTCCGCCGCGTCCTGCCATCGCGTGAACGCGCGCTCCATGTTCGTGGTGAGAATAAGGAACCCGCCGAGGACGACGAAGGCCGTCGCGATCGTCGCGGTGGCAATCAGCCCGGTTGTGTAGCCGCGCCACAGGCTGGCGACCGCTTCGTCGAAGAAGTATCGAAGCGCGCGCATGGCTAGTTGGCCGACTCCGTCTCGGCACGCTCGTCGGTGTCGATCAGCCGTCCGTGATCGAGCGCGATCGCGCGCCGGCCCACGCGGCGAATCAGCTCGCGGTCGTGTGTGGCCACGAGCACGGTCGTCCCGCGCGCGTTCACTTCACGCAGGAGATTCATGATGTCGAGCGATAAATCGGGGTCGAGGTTCCCGGTCGGCTCGTCGGCCAGGACCAGCATGGGATCGTTGACGAGCGCGCGGGCGATCGCAATGCGCTGCTGCTCGCCGCCGGACAGCTCCTGGGGATAGGCATTCATGCGGTGCTGAAGCCCGACCCACTTCAGCACTTGGTACGTCTTGCGTTGCTGTGTCGAGATGGGCGCGCCGAGCACGCGCGGCACGAACGCGACGTTCTCCAGCACGGTCTTGCGGGGGATGAGTTTGAAATCCTGGAAGACGAACCCGACACTGCGGCGATACGCCTGCACCTCCCGTCTGCTCAGCCGCGCCAGGTTCCGTCCGGCGACGATGAGACTGCCGTCGCTCGGCAGGCTCTCACGCAGCAGCAGGCGCAGGAAGGTCGATTTTCCCGCGCCACTCGGGCCGGTCAGAAAGACGAACTCCCCCTTGCCAATCTTGATCGACAGGTCACGCAGCGCGTAGACGCCGCGGCTGTACAGCTTCGAAAGCTGATGCGTTTCGATCACGGCTGATCGAGCTCCCGCCTGAACAGGTCGTTGACGACCGTGGGGTTGGCCTTGCCCCCGGTGGCTTTCATCACCTGCCCGACGAGAAAGCCGAGCGTACCGGTCTTGCCGCTGCGAATCTGCGCCACGGCGTCCGGATTGGCCGCGAGGATCGCCCGCACACTCTCGAGCAGCGCCCCCTCGTCGGCGATCTGCGCGAGCCCGTCGGCGGCCACGATGTCATCGGCGCTGCGCCCGCTCTCGTACATCGTGTGGAAGACCGACTTCGCAATCGACGCGCTGATCGTGCCCTTCTCCACGAGCGCGATGAGCCCCGCGAGCGCAGCGGCGGTGATGCGCTGCCGATCGAAGCGCTCGCCCAGCTCGTTGATCTTCCGCGCCACCTCGCCCGACACCCAGTTGAACGCCGCCCTGGCATTGCCGGCCGCCTGCGCGGTGTTCTCGAATAACGCGGTCAATTCATGGCGGTCGAGCGCGGTGACTTCGACGTCCGACAGCGAGTACTCGGCGATGACGCGCTGCCGCCGCGCTTCGGGCAGCTCAATGAGCGCCAGGCGGATCTCATCGATGCGCGCGCGATCGAGCTGGACGGGTGGAAGGTCCGGATCGGGAAAGTACCGATAGTCATGCGCGTCTTCCTTGCTCCGCATCGAGAAGGTCTCGCGCGCCGACGTATCCCACACGCGCGTTTCCTGCCGAATCGTGCCGCCCGACTCCAGAACCCCGATCTGCCGTTCGATCTCGAACTCGAGGGCCTTCTCGAGGTAGCGGAACGAGTTGATGTTCTTCACTTCCGTCTTGGTGCCGAGCATGGTCGCGCCGGCCGGACGCACCGACACGTTCGCGTCGCAGCGGAGGCTGCCTTCCTCCATGTTCCCGTCATTGACGCGCAGCGCGATGAGGATCTCCCGCAACTTGCGGAATGCCTCCGCCGCGTCGGCTGCCGAGCGCAGATCCGGCTCGGTGACGATTTCGATCAGCGGCGTCCCACTGCGGTTGAAATCCAGATGGGTCTTCTGCCCCGAGTCGGGAAATCCCTCGTGCAGCGACTTGCCTGCGTCCTCTTCCATATGGACCCGCGTAATTCGCACCCGTTTCACGCTGCCGGCGGTGGTGTATTCCAGCGCGCCCCGGGTTGCGAGCGGCTGTTCGTACTGCGAGATCTGGTAGCCCTTCGGAAGGTCCGGGTAGAAGTAGTTCTTCCGCGCGAAAATCGACCGCTCGTGAACCGTACAGTCGAGCGCCAGGGCGGCCCTGGCCGCAAAGTCGACCGCCCGTCGGTTCAGGACCGGCAGCGCCCCGGGGAAGCCCAGGCACACCGGGCAGACGTTGGTATTCGGGGCATGGCCGTATCGCGTGCTGCAGCCACAGAAAATCTTGGTGTCGGTGAGGAGACGGGCGTGTATTTCGAGACCAATAACTGGTTCAAATGCCACGAGGTGTGATGCTATCATTAATGCGCCGGGTTCCAGGCTCCTTCCCCGTAACCGTCTGTAAATGAAAGGCCAGCACAGTCGTATCCATGAATAGGCGCGATCACGTGACGGCCAACAGCTCTGCGCTTCCTACCCCCGCGGCGGTGGGCAAGGACGAGAACCATCTGGCCGCGCAGGTGCAGGATCTCGTCGCAGCCAGCGACACGCACGCCGCACGAGACCTGTTCGCGCAGATCGTCACACGACAGCAGCGCCGGGCGTCGCGGATTGCGTGGCACTACCTGCGTGACGCCGCTGACGCCGATGAAGCGGTGCAGGATGCCTTCGTCAAGGCCTATACACACATCGCCTCGTTCCAGCGGAACCTGTCGTTCGAGGTCTGGCTGACGCGGATTCTGATCAACGGCTGCCTCGACCGCCTGAAGGCACGAACGCGCCGCTTGCGCTGGATGATGCCGATCGCCGACGCTGGCCGCCGCGATCAGAGCACGATCGATCGCGCCACGCGGGCGAGCGATCGATCCCCGGAAGATTTACTGATGGCCCGCGAGTGGCGCGACCAGTTGGTCGCCGCCGTCAGGCGCCTGCCGGGCCGGCAGCGCACGGTGTTCATGCTTTGTCACTATGCCGATCACTCGACGCGCGACGTGGCGCAGATGACCGGGTTGACTGAATCGACTGTGAGGGTTCACCTGTTTCGCGCCATTCGCAAGCTGCGCACCGCCATGAAGGGACAGCGTCATGCGATCTGAAGAACGCATCGCAAATCTCAGCACGCCTCTTTCCCTCCATTTGAGCGATGACCAGCTGATGGAGACCTACGTGCTCGCCGGCGAGAACCGCCATCTCGCCGTGTGCCGGCCGTGCAAGGCCCGCTTCGACGATCTCGTCCGCGCGCTTCAGCAGGTGCGCGAAGACGCGATCCGCGAGGCCGACGACGTTTTTACCGCCGAGCGCCTGCACGATCAGCGCGATCGCATCATCCGGCGCCTCGAGCGGCATGGCCATCCTGCGGAAGTCGTGATGTTCCCCACTCGCGCGGCCAGCCACCCCGTTGTGCGGGTCCTCGGCCCTGCCCGGCGATGGGTCGCCGCGGCTGCGGCGGCTGGTCTGGCGGCGGGCATGTTCCTCGGGTTCGTGATGGACCGCCGCACGCACTACGCCGCCATCGCCCCGGCCATCCAGACGCCTGCAACGGTGGCGGCCTGGCAGGCCGCCACCGCTACAGAGGACCAATTCCTCACTGAAATCGACGACGCCCTCATGGGATCCCGCGTCGTCGAGCTGCGCGCGATCGACGCGATGACGACCCCGGTGGAGATCCGCGAAGCGAGCTATCCCCGGTAATGTCCCCGTCGCTCGTATTTCGAAAAGGGCTCGACCTGAAAGACGCGGTCGCCGCCGAGCTGAACCAGAATTACCACAGCGATCTCGTCCAGCAGATCAAGGCCGGCGACTTTCAATACCGGTCCGGCCGCCTCACGATTCACCTCGCGCGTGAGTTCGGTTTCTGCTACGGCGTCGACCGCGCCGTCGACTACGCGTACCAGACCCGGGAGCGGTTTCCGGACCGCCGCGTGTTTCTCACCGGCGAAATCATCCACAACCCGCACGTCAACGACCGGCTCCGTGCCAAGGGCATTCAATTCCTCAGCGATCCTGACCCGGACCGCGCGCCGCTCGGCGCGCAGGACGTGATCGTGCTGCCGGCCTTCGGCGTGACGACGGCCGACATGGACCGCTTCGGAGGTATGGGCTGCGTCATGGTCGACACGACCTGCGGATCGGTGCTGAACGTCTGGAAGAACGTGAAGCGTTACGCGCAGGACGGCTACGCGTCGATCATCCACGGCAAGGTGTGGCATGAGGAAACGCAGGCGACCGCCTCCCAGGCCCTCCTCTACAACAACGGCCACTTTCTCGTCGTGCTGGATGTCGAGGAGACGAACGAGGTGTGCCACTACATCCGGCACGGCGGCGATCGCGCACAGTTCCTGACGCGGTTCCGCGATGCGGTATCGCCCGGGTTCGATCCCGATCGCGATCTGCAGCACGTCGGGCTGGCCAATCAGACGACGATGCTGATGTCGGAGTCGCTGCAGGTGCAGGAGATGCTTCGCCAGGCGATGCTCGACCGCTACGGCGCCGAGGCCCTCCCCTCGCGATTCAGGGCGTTCGACACGATTTGCAGCGCAACCCAGGATCGGCAGGACGCCGTCGTCACGCTCCTCAAGGAGAAGGCGGTCGACCTCATGGTCGTGATCGGCGGTTACAACAGCAGTAACACCTGCAATCTTGCGCGGATCTGCGCTGAGAGGGTGCCCACCTACCACATCGCGGACCCTGACTGCTTGGAATCGGCCGAGGTCATCGGCCATCGGCCGGCCGGTGGCAAGGGCGAAATCCGGAGCAGCGGGTGGCTTCCCAAGACGGGAAATGTGACCGTGGGGCTGACGTCGGGCGCCTCGACTCCCGACAATCTCGTAGGCACGGTAGTCGAACGGCTCTCTGCCCTCTGTCAGTCCGACCCTGTCGTGGGGTAAACAACCCGTATACGACCGTCGTAATTGGGTTTAGTAGTCGGCAGAGACGATTTCCATGAAACTAATTTTGACAGTCGCATTCACGTGCTGTGCGCTGGCCGCTCCGGGCCTGCCGGTCGAGGCTCGTACGTCCCAGCAAACCAGGTCGGATGGCCATTCGGCGCCCCGGCCGCCATCCCGCTGGTGGACGACTGAAAAGTACACGCAGGAGCTCAAGCTTACTCCGGAGCAGTCTGCCGAAATCGAGCAGATCGTCCAGGGGTCGATGGCGCGGCTTAAAGGAGACAAGGAAGACCTCGACCGGGCGCAGAGCGACTTCCGCCTCTTGATGGAGCGTTCCAACGTCAGCGAGCGCGAGCTGCTCAAAGCGGCCGAGCGCCTCGAGATGGCACGCTATTCCATCAGCAAGGAGCGCACGACCATGCTCGTGCGGATTCATAGCGTGCTCACGCCGGAGCAGCGCCGAGGGCTCGACGCCATTGCAAAACGGCACGAGGCCGAGCGAAATCGCCAGAAATAACCCAATTTCAAAACCCCATGGAGTTCGCGATGGTTCGAAAAATATTCGTAGCGTCGGCGTCGTTCGTTCTGCTGGTCACAGGCTCGGCATCCTCCCAGACGCAGCTGGCAGACAAGGCGCGGACCGAAAGCCTGGTGAAGCAGGCTGTTGAGCGCTACGCCGCCGGGCTCGAAGCCGCGCAGGCGCCGCTGGCGCAGGACGCACCAGGCGTGGCCTCCGTGCCGCTGACGCTCGAGGACGCCGTCCGGCACGCCGTCGACAACAACCTCGAGATGGCGGTCGAGCGGCTGAACCCGCAGACCTTCGATTTCACCCTGGCCGCGCTGCGCGCGAACTACAAACCTGTCGCGACATCGGTGATCGGGCGGCGTGACAACGTGCGGCCACCGTCGAACCTCTTGAACCCCGGCAGCCCGAACGTGTCGACGATGACCTACAATTCGGGCCTCACGCAAAATGTGATGTGGGGCGGCGGCAACATGGCGCTAACGTTCAACAACGCCAAGGTCGTCTCACCAAACGACAGGCTCGCCTCCTTCGATCCCCAGTTCAACAGCTCGTATCTCTTCAGCTACACGCAGCCCCTGTTACGCGGGTTTCGCATCGATCAGACGCGGCAGCAAATGCAGACGACGCTGATCAACCGGGACAACGCCGATCTGAATCTGAAGGCGCGCACCACGAACACGCTGGCCGGCGTCCGCAGCGCGTATTGGGACTACGTGTTTTCCATTCAGGCGGTCGACGTCGCGAAGCAGTCCATGGCGCTGGCCTCGAAACTGTTGTCTGACAACAAGATTCGCGTCGAAGTCGGCACGATGGCGCCGATGGACGTCGTGCAGGCCGAAGCCGAGGAAGCGACGCGGCAGCAGACGCTCACGACGGCGACGGCGACCATGCGCACGGCCGAGCTCTCGCTCAAGCGGCTGATCGTGAGCGGAACCAACGATCCGCTATGGGCTCGGCGCATCGACCCGATTGATCGCCCTGATTTTCAGACTGCGTCGATTGACGTCGAGGGTGCCGTACGAGCGGCGCTCAGCCAGCGCACCGATCTTCAAATTGCGCGGAATAACTTCGAAACGAACACCGTCCTGCTGAAATCGCAGCGCGATCAGAGCCTTCCCGATGTCGACGCCGTCGTGACCTACGGCGCGTCCGGGTTGGGTGGAACGCAATATTCGTTCAGCGGCTCGAATTTGGACCGGGAGCGCACGGGCATCCTCGTCGCCGGCGGTTACGGCAATGCGCTCAATACTCTCCTCGACCGCCAGTATCCGAATTGGCAGTTCGCGCTCAACGTGAACTATCCCATCGGCGGCAATGCGGCCGATGCTCAGGCCGCACGCACGCGGCTGCTGATTCAACAGAACCAGGCGCAGATTCGGGCAAGCGAGTTGACGGTCGCAACCGAGGTGACCAACGCGGCGCTGCAAGTCACCAATGCCACCGAGGCGCTCGCCACCTCGCGCGTCGCGCGCGACCTGTCGCAGCGCAGGCTCGACGCCGAGATGAGCCGGTTCGAGGTCGGCATGTCCAACAACTACCAGGTCGTGCAGGCCCAGCGCGACCTGCGCGAAGCGCAGAACTCCGAACTGCGCGCGCTGCTCAACTATCGGAAGTCGCTCGTCGAGTTCGACCGCGTGCAGCAGGCGGGCCCGCGCTAGCAGAGAGGTTCCCAGTTTTATGCGTACATACGGCATCATCGTGCTCCTCCTCGTCGTCGCGGGCGGAGCCGCGGCGTATTACTTCACCGGAGACCGCGCGGCTGCGGCTCAGAACAGCCAGGAACAGCGCCAGGCGCGTCAGCAGCAAGGGGGCGGTGGGGGTGGCGGCGGCTTCGGCGGCCCTGGTGGCGGCTTCGCCCGCGGCCCGCGGCCTCCGATGACGGTCGAGCTGGCACCGGTCACGCGCAAAGACATGATCTCCACCGTGATGGTGGTCGGCAACCTGATCGGCGCCGCGACGGTCGACGTGGTTCCCCGCGGACAAGGGCGCCTCGATGCGGTGTATGTGAAGCTGGGCGATTCGGTGCGCCGCGGCCAAGCCATCGCGAAGATCGAAGACCGCGAAATCATCGAGCAGATCAAGCAGGCGGAAGCCACCTATAACGTGTCGCAGGCGACGATCCGGCAGCGCCAGGCGGACCTGAAGCTCGCGCAGAACAACCTCGAGCGCTCCCGTAGCTTGTACGAGCGCGACCTGCTGCCCCGCCAGACGTTCGACGATACCGACGCGCGGTTTCAGGCGGCCCAGGCACAGCTCGATCTCTCCGAGGCGCAGATGGCTCAATCCGGATCGCGGCTCGACGAGCTGAAGATCAACCTGGCGAACACCATCATCACCGCGCCGGGCGACGGCTTCATCGGCAAGCGGACGCTCGATCCGGGCGCCAGCGTCGGCGCCAACACGTCGTTCATCTCCGTCGTCGACATCCGGACCGTGCGCCTGGTCATCAACGTCGTCGAGAAAGATTTGCGGCGCATCAACCAGGGCACGGCGGTCGAGGTCGAAGTCGATGCGTATCCGGGCGAGAGCTTCAACGGCCGCGTCGCACGTGTGGCACCGATTCTCGATCCGGCCACACGCACCGCGCAGGTGGAAATCGAGATTCCGAACCAGACCTACCGGCTGAAGCCCGGCATGTATGCGCGGGCCCGCTTCACGGTTGAACGGCACGATAAGGCGCTCGTCGTGCCGACGCTGGCCGTTGTCGACGTGCAGGGCAAGATGGGCGTGTGGCTGCCCGGCGAAGGCGACGCGGCGGTGTTCGCTCCCGTCATGATTGGGATCGAAGAGCAGGAATTCACGGAAGTGACGAGCGGCGTCAAAGAAGGACAGCGGATTATCTCGACCGGCGCGGCGGCATTGCGCGCCGGCGACAAGATTGTGCTGCCGGGCCAGCGTGGCGGCGCCGCCGCTCGCGGTGGACGCCGCGGCGGCGGTGCGCCGGGCGCGCGTGGCGAGAGCCCCGCACCCAACGCGAATCGCGGTCAGCAGCCGGGTCGATAGGGTCCGGCTGAAGCCGGCCCCCACCGTAACATCGCCATTGATTGGTGGCGTACGGCTTAAGCCGGACCGCAGAGCGGAGATAGAGCGACGATGAGTATCCCCAGAATAGCGATTGCACGGCCCGTGACGATGTTCATGATCAGCGCGATCATCATCCTCCTGGGCGCCATCTCAGTCACCCGGCTGCCGGTGGACTTGCTGCCTGACGTGACCTACCCGACGGTCAGCGTTTTCGTCAGGTATCCAGGCGTCGGCCCGCAGGAAATCGAGCAGCTCATCACGCGCCCGATCGAACAGACGGTGAGCGCCGTCGCGGGACTCGACCAGCTCAACTCCACGTCGTCTGAGGGTGTCAGCAGGGTGTCGCTCTCCTTCAACTGGGGCACCGATCTCAACGAGGCGATGGACGACATGCGGATGAGGCTCGACCGCGTGCGAGGCCGCATGCCGATCGATGCCGAGCCGATGCAGATCTTCCGCCAGGACTCGAACGCGATGCCGATCATGAGCCTCGGCATCGAGGGCAACTACGACCGCGTCACGCTGCGGGAAATGGCCGAGAACCAGATCGGCCCGCGGCTCGAGCGCGTCAGCGGCGTCGCGGCCGTGACGACCATCGGCGGCTTGCGCCGCCAGATTCACGTCCAGCTGTCGAAGGAAAAGGTCGCCGCCCTCGAATTGCCGGTCGAACGCATTTCCGCGCTGCTCCGCTCGGAAAACCAGAACACGCCGCTCGGCGAAGTCAATCAGGGCGAGCGCACGTACCTCCTCCGCAGCCAGGCGCAGTTCCAGAGCCTCGATGAAATCCGCAACCTCGTGCTGATGACGCGCGGTGGCGTGCCGATCTATGTGCGCGACGTGGCTGAGGTCGTCGACACAACCGAAGACATTCGATCGCTGATGCGCATCAACGGGCGTCCAGGCGTGCGGCTGTCGGTGCAGAAACAGTCGGGCACCAACACCGTCCAGGTCGCCGATGGCATCAGGGCGGAGATCGAACGCATCAACCTCGAGATGCCGAACATCAAGCTGAACGTGCTCGACGACAGCTCGGTGTATATCAGCCGCTCGATCAACTC
>JANNJO010000341.1:0-12891 GCA_031395755.1 Acidobacteriota bacterium | reverse complement strand
TCACGATTGCCCGCGACGGGAAGGGATTGAAACAGATTACGCGCGTCGGCAATAACACGTTTCCAAACTGGTCGCGCTGACTCTTTCGCACATGACGAGGACTATGAAACTGACATCACTGATCTGCATCGGTCTGCTCCTGGTCGGCACCGCGGCCTGCCGCAAGAGCCAGCCTCCGGTGGCACGGCCCACGCCGCCCGCACCCCCGCCGCCCGCCACAGCGACGCGGCCGCCGGATCCGCCAGCGCCCATGCGCGAGCCCATTCCACCAGAACCGCTGCCGGCCGACTCGGTCGCCGGACGATCGCTCGACGATCTGAACCGCGACTCACCGCTGCAACCGATTTTCTTCGAGTACGACAGCTCCGACGTTAGCGACTCCGGGCGGGGTATCCTCCAGGCAACCGCCGGTGTGCTGAAGAAGTACCCGTCGTGGGTCATTACCATTGAAGGTCACTGCGACGAGCGTGGAACCGCGGAGTACAATTTGGCGCTGGGCGAGCGGCGCGCGGTCGCGGCCCGCACGTATCTGGTGTCTCTGGGCGTCGACGCGAAGCGGCTGCGGACGGTCAGTTACGGCAGCGAATTCCCCTTCGATCCGGCGCACCAGGAAGCTGCATGGGGCCGGAACCGGCGGGCGCATTTCGTGATTACGGCGAAATAGGAGATCGCAATGACTATCGGAATCACCACCACCCGTGGGGCGCTGGCGTTGGGGCTGGCGCTGGCATATGTAGCCCTGACGCCCGCGGGGCTGGCAGCCGCCGACCGCGAGCATCAGCAGATCATGGCGGACCTGCGGATGCTTCAGGAGCAGACCCAGCAGCTGCAGGCCTTGATGAACGGACTCGGCGAAGCGCTGAAGGCCGTCAACTCGCGGCTCGAGGATCAGACCTCGCTCGAGCGGAAAGCCTTCGCCGACGCCAAGGTGCAGATGGATACCATCTCCGGCGACATCCGCATCGTCCGCGAGAAGGTCGACGAGACCAATGTGCGACTCGGGTCCGTGTTTCAGGAGCTCGAATCGCTCCGCGAGGCTATTCCCGAACCAGGCGCCTTTCAAGCGCCGACGCCAACCTCCGACGCGACGATGCCCGGCGCCCTGGGCGCACCGGGCGCGCCCGGCGCACCGGTACCTCAGGCTGCCGTCACGCCGACGCCGCCCATGAATCCCGGCAGCCCGCAGCGACTGTGGGGAAGCTCCTACGCGGACTACACGTCGGGAAATTACTCCCTTGCCGTGACCGGCTTCCAGAGCTTCCTGAGCTCTTTTCCGAAGAGCCCGCAGGCGCATGAAGCGCAGCTGCTGATCGGCGAATCGCTCTTTCTCGACAAGAAGGACGCCGAGGCCGTCACGGCGTACGACCGCGTGATTAGCAACTATCCGCGCGCCGGTTCGGTGCCCCAGGCGTACTACAAACGCGGGCAGGCTCTGGAACGCCTGGGCGAACGCGATCGAGCGAGGGAGTCGTACGAGACCGTGATCAAGGAGTACCCGAATACCGACCCGGCGAGCCTCGCCAAGCAGCGGCTCGAAACACTGAATCGGCCGGCCAGATAACGGCGGCCAACTACGAAGGAGCGGACAGCGTATGGGAAGCGTGAACAAAGTCATTCTCGTTGGTAATCTGGGCCGCGATGCCGAGCTGCGGTACACGCCCGGCGGCGCCGCGGTGTCCACCCTCAATCTCGCGACAACGGAGGTCTTCAAGGACCGCGAGGGACAGAAAAAAGAAGACACGCAGTGGCATCGCGTGATCTTGTGGGGCAAGACCGCGGAGACGCTGCAGGACTATCTGGTGAAGGGCAAGCAGATTTACGTCGAGGGCAAGCTGCAGACGCGCAAGTGGAAGGACAAGGACGGCAACGACAAGTACACCACCGAGGTGCGTGGCGATCGGGTCGTGCTGCTCAGCGGCGGCGGCGGAAGCCGCGGCGAGGGCGCTCGTGCGGAAGGCGGCGGCACCCGGAGCACGAGCACCGACGAATTCAGCCAGGGCGAGCCGGCCGGCGCCTCAGTCGAGCTCACCGACGACGATATTCCGTTCTGAACTTACGCAGACAAGGCAGAGGGCAGATGGATGAGGGCAGAGAGTCCCGCATGCACTCTGCCCTCTGCCATCTTCCCTATCTGATCACTTAATTCTCCCGTATCGATCTTCCAAGCGCACCACGTCATCCAGCTCCGGCGTGGACACCTCGAAGATATCGCTGTCTTCGATGGCCGTCATCCGGTGGATCGTATGCGGCGTGATGTGCACGCTCTCTCCGGGAAGCATCTCGCGCTTCTCCAGCGACTCTCCCTGCTGAATCTCGAAGAGCAGCTTCCCTTTCCACAGAAAGATCGTCTCGTCCTTGACGTTGTGGTACTGCAGGCTGAGCGCGTGGCCCGCCTTCACGTGCAGGACCTTGCCCACATACCGCTCCGTTTTCGCCCAGTGAAGCTCATGGCCCCAGGGCTTGTCGATTTTAGTGACGCTCAAGAATCCTCCGGGTTGTCAACACCTCGGCAAGGAACTGTTCGATCTCGGGCGCGCTGTGTAATGTTAGTGCGCGGCCGGCGACGGCGCGCAGGTCGCGCGTGTCGAGCTCCTGAATGACCTGCCGGGCCATGGGAATGGCGGCCGGCGTCATGCTGAACTGCACCAGACCCATGCCGATCAAGAGCGCCAGCACCGCCGGATCCGACGCCATCTCGCCGCACACCGACAGCGGCACCTTGCCTTTGGCAGCCGCGCGCCGGACATGCCGAATCAGTCGCAGGATCGCCGGATGCAACGGTTCGTACAGATGCGACACGCGTTCGTCCGTGCGGTCGACGGCAAGACAGCACTGAATCAAATCGTTCGTGCCGATGGTCAGGAAGTCGGACTCGGCCGCGAGGAGGTCGGCGGTGAGCGCAGCCGAGGGCACTTCGATCATCACGCCGACGCGCGCAGAACCGGGCATCTCGCCTCGCGCCGCGATTTCCTGTCGCGCCTCTGCGAGCACGCTTCGCGCTTCGCGCAGCTCTTCGATCCCCGACACGAAGGGAAACATCACGCGCAGGTCGCCGTGCCTGGCTGCCCTGACCAGGGCGCGCAACTGCGTGCGCAGGAGCTCGCGCCGCTTCAACGTGAGGCGAATCGATCGCAGCCCCAGCCGGCTTCGAGGCACTTCGTACCCGCTGACCCACAATGTATTCCGCTGTTGCTCTCCGGTCGCGAGCTGATCTTCGTCGATGTCGAACGTCCGGACGGTCACCGGCGCAGGCCGCATGTCCTCCAGCAGCTGCGTGTACACGTCGTACTGGAGATCTTCGGTCAGCTCGTCGGCCGGACGCCCTGCCAGCAACAGCTCGGAGCGGAACAGCCCGATGCCTTCTGCGCCCTGCGACCGCGCAAACGATGTGTCGCCGAGGAGATCCACGTTGGCCTCGACGCGGATCGCGATGCCGTCGAGGGTCTTGACGGGAGGAGCAACGGGAGGCGCCACCTTGGTGCGGTCCGCCTTTAGCCGGACCACCCGGGCACGGTCGGTCCGGCTAAAGCCGGACCCCACACTACGGTCCAAGGATTCCCGGACGAGCTCCAGCGACGGATCCAGCGAGACCGTGCCGTCTTCTCCGTCAACCATGATCAGCATGCCGGGAGCGATCTTGTCGGTCGCATCGTGCAGGCCGACCACGGCAGGCACGTGGAGCGAACGCGCCAGGCTGGCCGTGTGATAGGTCCGGCTTCCCGCGTTGGTGATGAAGGCCTGAAACGTGTTCCAGTCGAGCTGTGCGGCCACCGAGGGAGGCAGCTCGTCTGCAACCAGCACGCAGGGGGCCTCGCACTGGCAGAGCAGGTCGCGGAACCCCGCCCCGCCTGGCGTCAGGTTCATGCGAAGCCGTCCTACGACATCCGCCAGATCGCCCTTGCGCTCTCTGAGATACGGATCCTCAACCGCGTCGAAGATCGCCCCAAGGTCGTCAAAGACCTGCTGGAGCGCCCATTCGGCGTTGACGTGCTGCTCGCTCACGATCGACCCCGCTCGCGGGAGCAGCATCGGATCGTCGAGCATCAGGCGCTGGGCTTCGAACAGGGCGCCGAGGTCACGACCGGGAAGGCGCCCCTGAATGCGATCCAGCTGCGCCGCCGATCGACGGCGCGCCACGTCGAGGCGCGAGATCTCGGCGTCGACCCATGTCGAGGCAATCGAGAACCGCAACACCTGCGCGCGCTGGATCAGCACCACCGCATGGCCGACGCCGATTCCCGGAGACACGCCGATGCCGCTCAGGCGCGACACGTGTCCTCGCCGAATCCTGTTTCGATGAAGCCGCACAGCGTGTCGACGGCCGCCTGCTCGTCTTCGCCGTCTGCCGAGACCGACAGCACGGTGCCCGTCGCCGCCGCCAGCAGAAGAATGCCCATGATGCTCTTGCCGTCCATCGTCTGCGACCCTCGGGTCACGCGGATCTGAGACTGAAACCGCGACGCCAGGTGGACAAAACGGGCGGCCGCCCGGGCGTGCAGCCCGAGGCTGTTCGCGACGGTGACTGAATGCGAGACCACCCGCGTGTTCAGGCCTTCACGTCGGCGTGCAGCAGATCGGACGCCACCCAGATGGCATCGCGGCCGACCTCGCGCATCTCGCGCGCGACGCCGAGCAAGTCCGACGAGCTCTGCAGGTGGGCCAGCTTGATCAGCATCGGCAGATTCACGCCCGTGATGATCTCCACCCGGTTCGTCTCCAGAAACGTCAACCCGAGGTTGGACGGCGTGCCGCCGAACATATCCGTGAGAATCAGCACGCCCGCCGGTCCGTGCACTCGCGTCACCGCCCGGGCGATCTCCTCACGCGCCGCCGTCGTGTCGTCGTGCGAGCCGATGGAAACGGCCACGAACTGCGGCAGCTCGCCGACGATCGCGCGCGCCGCGTTCACGAGCTCGCAGGCAAGCTGCCCGTGTGTGACGACGATGACCCCGATCATCTCACTCATGCGTAATATCCCTGTGGTGGACGCGCACCCGCGATTCGGGCACGCCGCTCAGCGTCCTGCGCAGCGCTTCGGCAATCATCACGGAACGATGGCGTCCGCCGGTGCAGCCGATGGCGATCGTCAGGTAGCTCTTCCCTTCCGACACATACTGCGGAATTAGAAACTTAAGGAGATCGTTCAGCCGCCCGAGGAGATCGCTCGTGGTGCGATGGTCCTCCATGAACTTGACGACCGCGCGATCGCGCCCCGTCTTCGGGCGAAGCCGCGGCACGAAGTGCGGGTTCGGCAGAAACCGGACGTCGAAGACAAGATCGGCGTCCATCGGAATGCCGTGCTTGAAACCAAAACTGACGAGCGTGACCGCGAGCTTCGATTTCTGTCCCTTCGGGTCTCCGGCCGAGAACGCGAACGTCGAGAACGCCTTCCTGAGCTGATGGACCGTCAGGTCGGATGTGTCGATGATGTGATCGGCCATCGATCGAATGCTGATCATCCGCTTGCGTTCGGTCTTGATGCCTTCGGAGGCGGACGAGTCCGGCGCCAGCGGGTGCGGCCGGCGCGTCTCGCTGAAGCGCCGGACGAGGGTCGCATGGGTTGCTTCCAGGAAGATCAGGGCGGGGTTCAGCCCTCTCATGCCACGGAGCTTTTTGTAGCTCTTCGAAAACTCGGCGAGAAAGTTCTTTTCGCGGATGTCGACGACAATCGCCACCCGCGAGATGCCTTCGCGCCGGACGAGCTCCGCAAGCGTGGGGATCAGCGTCGTGGGAATGTTGTCGACGCAGAAATACCCGAGGTCCTCCAGCGCGCGTATCGCCTGCGACTTCCCCGAGCCCGACAGGCCCGTCAGCACGATGAACCGCGCCTGTCCGCCTCCGGGCGCACGCTTCGTGCGCCCGGAGGCGAGACTCGGCGAGACTTTCGGCAAAGGCCGTTGCCGGGCGCTCACGACTCCTCGCGGACTCGCGGATCGACTCCAGCATCAACTCTAGGTGGCGGGGGTCGACGACCAAGCAGCCTGCCCACGATCACGCCGGGAACGACCGCTGTCATGTCATGCGCGGCGGCGCAACGGCGTCCTGACGGACGCCGCAGAGCGTTTCCGTTCCTGCCACTTGCCTTTGAGCTTGTCGGCCTGCTGGACGACCTTCTGAACCGCGGCGGTGAGCGACGTGCCCCAGGCGCCGGTCGCCCCCGCGCCGTGAAGGATGTGCTCCTGCTTGGCGTGCACCGTCAGCTCGACGACGACGCGGTTCTTTTCCTCCGACAGCACGCACTGCGCCGAGACCAGCGACTCGCCGAATCTGCGTTCGAGTTTGCCCAGCCTCGCCTCGACCAGCCGCGTGAGTCCGGGAGTGATTTCAACGTTCTTGCCCTTGAGAGCTAGACGCATGTCGGAATCAATACAGCACCTTGCGCTGATTGGAAGTGGAAATCTTCAACTCTTCGCGATACTTCGCGATCGTGCGCCGAGCCAGCACGAGACCCTCGTGCTGCAGGATACTGACGATCTTGGAGTCGCTAAGCGGCTTCCGCGGATCTTCGGCCTCGATGATCTTGCGGATGCGCTGTTTGATCGTGACCGACGAGACGCTCTCGCCGTACGAGCTGCTGATCCCGCTGTGGAAGAAGTACTTCATCTCGAACACGCCTTGCGGCGTGTGCATGTACTTGTTCGTGACCACGCGGCTGACCGTCGATTCGTGCATGCCGATGTCGCTGGCGACGTCGCGGAGTACCAGCGGCTTCAGGTACTCGATTCCGTGATCGAGGAAGTCGCGCTGGAAATTGATGATGCTCGAGGCGACCTTGTGAATCGTCTTCTGCCGCTGCTCGACCGACTTGATCAGCCACAGCGCCGAGCGGAATTTGTCTTTCACGTACGCGCGGGTCTCGGTCGTGTTGTCGGCGCTCTTGTCCAGGAGGCGGCGATACACCGGGCTGATACGCAGCTGCGGCAGGCCTTCTTCGTTCAGGACGGCCACATACTGGTCTTCCACTTTCACGACGTAGACATCAGGAATGACGTAATGCGACTGCGAAGGGTTGTATCGGCTGCCCGGCTTGGGATCCAGATGCCGGATGACCTCGATGTGCTCCTTCAGATCCTCAATCGACATGCCGAGCCGCTTGGCAATCTCTGGGACGTTGTGACCCTGGAGCAACCGCAGGTGTTCGGTCACGATCTTCTCGGTGGGAGTGCCCTCGAGCCCGATGTGCCGGATCTGCAGCAGGAGGCACTCCTGTAAATCGCGGGCGGCGACGCCAATCGGGTCGAAGCCCTGGATCGCTTTCAGCGAACGTTCGACCTCCGCGATCGGCCATGGGCCCATCGCGGCGATCTCGTCCAGCGACGCGACCAGCATCCCGTCATCGTTGAGGTTGCCGATGATCGCGGACCCGATTTCGCGCAGCTGATCGTCTTCGGACAGCAGGGACAGCTGCCACATCATGTGATCCGCCAGAGAGGACGAGGTCGCGAGCGTGTTCTCGATCGGTGGGAGCTCTTTGACTTCCTGCGGCGTGTGCGGCCGGTACCCGTCGTCGAGGTAGTCGCCGAAGAAATACTCGTAGTCGCTGTCGTCCCAGGCGTCGCCCTTTTCCTTGGAGTCGGCTTCGGTCTTCTCAACCTGCGGGGCCGCCTCGGCCGGCTGAAGGTCCTCGGTCGGCACTTCCTCGAGCATCGGGTTCTCGACGACTTCCTGATTCAGCAGGTCGGCGAGCTCCAGCGTCGACATCGGCAACAGCTTGATGGCCTGCTGCAGCGACGGCGTCAGAATGAGCTTCTGAACGAGCTTCGTGTGAAGTTTCTGCTGAATCGCCATTCCTATCCCATCTTAAGTCAGTTTTCCGTTTTCAGTCGAGACGGAACTCCGTGCCGAGATAAATGCGCCGCACCTCTTCGTCCGCCGCCAGCGCATCAGGCGTCCCGCTGTGGAAGATGCCCCCGTCGTGCACGATGTAGGCGCGATCGGTGATGCGCAGCGTCTCCCGCACGTTGTGATCCGTAATCAGGACCCCAATGCCGCGATCTTTCAAGTGAAAAATAATCTTCTGAATATCGGTGATGGCGATGGGATCGATGCCCGCAAACGGCTCGTCGAGCAGCAGAAACTTGGGCGAGATGACCAGCGCCCTGGTGATCTCGGCGCGGCGGCGCTCGCCCCCCGAGAGGGTGTAGGCCGGCGAAGCCGCCAGGGACGTCAGGTTGAGCTCGGCGAGCAGCTCCCGGCACCGCGCGCGACGGCCGGCCGCGTCGAGATCCAGCGTCTCGAGGATCGCCATGATGTTCTGTTCGACCGTCAGCCCGCGGAAAATCGACGCTTCCTGCGGCAGATAGCCGATGCCCTTGCGCGCGCGCGCGTACATCGGCAGATCGGTGACGTCTTCGCCGTTGAAAATCACGCGGCCTGAGTCGGGCGACGTCAGTCCCACCGTCATGTAGAAGGTCGTGGTTTTCCCGGCGCCGTTGGGGCCGAGCAGCCCGACGATTTCGCCCGACTGGACCTCGAGGCTGACGCCGCGCACGACCGTGCGGCCGCCGTAAGACTTCGTCAGGTCCTGCGTCCGGAGCGTGGCCATTTAGCTCTTCTGGGGGGTGCAGGCGGTATCGCTGCTGGTCTGCGTTCGCGTCTGATCTCCGCCTACGACGGTGAGGGTATCAGTCGATCTGGAGAACGTCAAAAGGCTGGCCTCGGTCAGGCGGCATCCCTCCGCGGTCGTCCGGCGCATGCGAACGAGCTTACCTTTGCCGGTCATGTTGTATTCAGAGGTCGAGGCGACATACGTCAAGTGATCGCCGCGTGTTTCGCGATCGACCTCCTTGAGGATAACGCCGTCCATCGCCTCAAGGCGCTCGATGTCCTGGCCGTTCGCCCCAAGGGTCAGCACGATCGTCTCGCCCCGCAGGTCCCCCTGCGGCCCGATCAGGGTCGCCTTCGTCTTGTAGGTGATCTTCCGCAGCGCGTCTTCATAGATCATCTCCTGCCCCTGCCCGGTCGATCTCGACGTTTCGCGCACCTTGGTCGTGGGGTTGACATCCTGCACGACCATCGTCGAGATCGCGGACCCGAGGGCGTTGAGGTTGCCCGTCTTACTGTCGACGGCGATCTTGTCGGCCTTCACCCTGGTGATTTCCCCTTTGGCCGCCTCCTGCCAGAGCTGCGCGGCACCGATGAACTCGGCTGATGAGGCCGCGCCGCCGGTATACATCAGTTCCGCGCTGACGCCGTTGATCGGACGATCCGGCTGCATGATGCCGGGCGTGCGCCGTCCGTCGGTCGCTCCCGCTTTCACGGGCTGCATGACCGTGCGAACAGGCGTGGTCAGCCCACCGGTGGCTTTCATCTTCGATCCCTCGATGGTCATCTCGACGCGCGCGGCATCAACGACAATCTGATCGTTTACCACATGAGGAACGCCGGCGGCCGACGCCCCCGAGAGCTCGACCTGGCCGGTCGTCACGTGATAGCGCATGTTCTCGGCGTTGGCCGCTGTTCCACCGTTCTCATCCCGGAGCCGCACGCTGCCGATGAACTCCGCCTCGCGGATATCGCCGAGGCTCCCGTTGAGGGCGGTGTCGAGGGTTCGCGAGGTCACCGTGCGCTTGATCGGCGGCGTGCCTCCGGTCTCGCGATACTCGACACCCTCGGTAAAGGACGCCGCCGTCAGTCCCTTGCCCGGCGCGCCGCTGGCGACCAGCGCGTTGGAGTTGACGCTCTTCGAGGGCTGCCCTTTCGCGCCGGGCAGATCGAGCACGACGCTATCCCGACCCGTCAGCGACGTGACCGTGGTGCCATCGGGCGCCATTCCGATTTCGAGGTTGCCCGCGTGCAGCACGCGCTCGGGCGCGCCCTGATCCCCGGCGATTCGAAGCGAGCTGCTGCCGCTGACGACCGCGCTCTGCAGCAAGTCGCTGTTCTCGTAATAGGTCAGGTTGATGACGTCGCCAGCCATCAGCTTCAATTCACCCGGACGCGCGTTGGGCGTCTCGATGCGCGCGCTGCCCTGCAGCTCGAGACCGCTGAGGTGCTCCTGGCTCTCGGTCAAATTTCCAAGCGCCGACTCCGCGTTGATGACCTGGCTGCCATGCACGATATGGACGGCGCGCTCGAAGCTGACGAACTGATCCCGGCGCGCGAGCACCGCTGAGCCTGACGTGATATCGATCGGCTGACTGCCCTTCTTGTCGCCGGCAATCTGCACCTTCGACTGATCGGTCAGCGCGAGCAGGTCATTCGTCTCGTCGTAGCTGAAATCGACGCCGCTGCCGCTCATGCGGCCGCGCTTAAACGTCACCGGGCCTGGTGCCCGAACGATGCCTTCGGTCTGCGCGTAGGTCGCGCTGTCTGCACTGACATCCAGGCCGTCGCTCGACCGCATGCGGACATGGCCCTTGATATCGAGATTCGTCTGGTTCTCACCGATCCTGGCCTCTTCGCCCGTGACGACGAAGGTTTGGCCCTGTCGCACCGACGTCACCGTGACGCCCAGGAGTCGCGAGCTGCCGTCGGGGTATGACAGCTGCTTGTCGGCACGGATGGTGACGGTCTCGCGCTCGCCCTTCACCTGCACCGAAAACGCGCCGGAGCTCTCCATGACCGCGGCGGGATCGACGCGCGGAACTGCAGCCTGAGGAGGCGGCGCTTCGCGCGGGCGCATCGTGACGAAGACGGCAGCCCCCACACCAAGGACGATGACGAGCAGGAGCAGGCGCACCCGCTTCTGCCAGGTCATCTCTCGACTCCGCTCAAGACGGGGCGCGGGGCGCGCACGTCGCTCACCGAGAGCTCCAGGTATTCATTGCCCTGATATCTATTGTGTTCGAGCGAAAACGCGAGATCCAGCGATGTGCGGTTCGCGGTGATGAACTCCTCGCGCTCGACGGCCCTCCAGGCGATCGCGCGGAAGATGCGGCCGTTCTGCCTGAGCGCCATTTTAAGATGCTTCTCCTTCAGGCGGCGCGGCCCGTCCACCACTTCCACGCCCCGGGCTTCGAACAGCGGACGCGGGTTGCCCATGCCGAATGGGGCGAGCAGGGCCATCTCTCCAGCAAAATCTCCGTTGATGTCGCGAAACCCGAGGCATCCATCGATTCGCAGCCGCGGCTTGAGTTCGTCGGGCCCCAACAAGTTGTCCGCATACCCGGCAATGGACTCCCGGAACGCCGGCACGCCGGCCGACGACATCGTAAGGCCGGCTGCCTGTTTATGCCCGCCGAAACGCGCCAGGTGCGACGCGCTATGTTCGAGGGCCGCGAGCACGTCGAAGCCGCGGATACTCCGGCACGACCCGTGCGCGACATCCCCGTCCATCGATATGACGATGACGGGCCGGTGAAACGCGTCGACCAGCTTGGACGCCACGATGCCGATGACGCCGCGATGCCAGCCCTCGCCCGCCACAACCAGGATACTGCGGGCGCCGACCGCCGGATCGGTTTCCACGATCGTGCGGGCGCAGCTCAGGATTGACGCCTCCTCACCCTGCCGCTTCACGTTCTCGCCGTCGAGCTGACGCGCCAGATCGTGAGCCTCCGCGGCCATGGCCTCGTCGGCCGCGAGCAGCAGGCGGGGCGGCAATGTCCGGGCTCGCCATTCGGCCGGCCGCATTCATCCGGGGAGCAATCAGGAACGCCACGTTCCCGCCGTCGATCGGCTTGCCCGTCAGACCCGCGACATCCAGCAGCGCGCGCAGCCCCACCTTGTGCGGCCCCTTCGACAGCATCTCGAGGCCGAGCTTCGCGATGACGCGATTCTCGCCCACCAGCGGCACGACATCGGCCAGCGTGCCGATAGCCGCGACTTTGATGAACGCCGGCAGCATCCGCTCGCGATCTTTTTTTCGGCAGAGCGCCTGCACAAGCTTCAGCGCGACGCCGACGCCGGCGAGGTTCTTGTCCGGATAGTCGCAATCGTGCCGCTTGGGATTAATGACGGCGAGCGCCTCCGGCAGCTCGGCGCCGGGCTCGTGGTGATCCGTGATGATGAGGTCGATGCCCAGCTCGCGCGCGCGCCGCGCCGCCTCATGGCCCCTGATGCCGCAGTCGACCGAAATGACGAGCTGCACACCGTCGGCCTGCAGGCGATCGAACGTCTCGGGCTGCAGCCCGTACCCGTCTTTGATTCTGTCCGGAATGAAATGCACGACCGTCGCGCCGAAGATCTCCAGCGCGCGGCGAAGGATGACGGTGGACGTGATGCCGTCGCAGTCGTAGTCGCCGTGAACGGCGATGCGCTCCTTCCGCTCGATCGCCGCCAGGATCCGATCCACCGCGACCGCCATCCCGGCGAGCCTAAACGGATCGTGCAGATGATCGAGCGACGGGTGCAGAAACCGTTGCGCGAGCTCCGGCGAATCGATCCCCCGAATGGCGAGGAGACGCCCGATGGCGGGGCTGAGCCGCAGCTCGCGCGCCAAGACGCCGGCGGCCTCATCGTTGCAGGCGAGACGTTCCCATAGAAATGGAACTGCCATCCTCGACTTCAGCGCAGAGTGCGCAAAGTGCGCAGAGTTTTCGCAGAGAACAACTTGATCAAACCTCTCGAATCATCATCGCCGCGGCCATAGACGTGCACTCAAAACTCGGTCCAGGGCTGCTAGAAAGCGTTTATCAGACCTGCACGGCTCACTACCTTAGGGAAGCCCAACAGAAGGTCGAGAAAGAACTGAAGCTGCCGATCACCTACCTTGGCGCCAAACTCGACCCCGGCTACCGGGTGGATCTTCTCGTCAACGACTGCGTAATCGTTGAAATCAAAGCGGTTGAGGAGGTTCTTCCCATCCACGTCGCTCAACTTCTGTCTTACCTTCGACTCAGCAACCTCCGTGTAGGACTCCTCATCAATTTCAATGTTCCACGCCTCGTCAACGGTCTGAGGCGGGTCGTTAACAAGTACTAACTCAGCGAATCTCGGCGTTCTTTGCGA
>JANNJO010000291.1:0-25800 GCA_031395755.1 Acidobacteriota bacterium | reverse complement strand
TGAACACGCGGACGCTGGTGTCATCGTCGACGAGCTGAAAGAAATCCTTGTCCCCGGTGACGATGGTGACCGGACGCTGCCCGGCAACGCCACGCATCGCCAGCGTCCCAATCACGTCGTCTGCTTCGAAGCCGGCGTAGGTCAGGACCTGAACACCGAGTGCCTCGCACGCCTCATGAACGAGCGCGATCTGTTCCGCAAGATCCGATGGCATCGGCGCGCGGTTCGCCTTGTAGTCGTCCCGCAATTCCGACCGGAACGTCGGACCCGAAAGATCGAATGCCGCCGCCATGCACTCCGGCTGGTGATCGTTGATGAGCTTGCGCAGCATCGACACGAAGCCGTAGATGGCGTTGGTCGATCGGCCATCGGGCGCAGTGAGACCGCGGATCGCGTGGTACGCGCGATACATCTGGTTGCTGCCGTCGATGAGGAACAGCGTGGGCTTTGCCAAGAGATCTGCTGAGGTTGTAAGTCAGTATATCATTTGGGGTTATGGCTCTCGGACGGCTCTTCTGCGTGGTCGTGATGGTGCTGATGTCCACGGCATGCCAGAAGCTCGGCCTCGTCAGACAGTATGAGTACGATGAGCGGGTGGAGCTCTCGCTCGACGGCTCGGCGGTGGTTGATATCAACGCCTCGGTGCCCGCGCTGGTGGGTCTGCGCGGTGCGACACTGGACGTGGACCCGCACGCCCGCTTCGACCGTCAGGCGTTCAGGCGCTTGTATGAGGGGCCGGGCGTCACGGTACGTGAGGTGAGCGCGTACCGCCGGCATGGACGGCGGTTCGTTCATGTGAGGCTCGACGTCAGCAACATTGCCGAGTTGCCGCGTCTTGCGCCGCTGTCGTGGTCGCGCTACCGTCTGGATCTCGTCGACCAGGAGTTCTCCTTCATACAGGAGGTCGGGGCGGCTGCGCAACTCCCGATTGCCGATGTCGGCTGGACCGGCGACGAGCTCATTGCGTTCAGGGTGCACCTGCCGAGCAGGATTACGTTTCACAACGCGCCTCGTCTCGAGCGCGGAAACATTCTGGCGTGGGAGCAGCGACTTCGCGATCGACTCGCCGGCACGCCGCTGCGCATGGAAGCGCGGATGGAAACCCAGTCCATTCTCTACCGCACGCTCTGGCTGTTCGGCGGCACGTTTGCGGCGGCGATGGTGGTGCTTGTCCTGATCATCTGGGGGGTCCGTCGGAAGGGAAGGAGCGTGGTTCCCGCATGAGTTCATCATACGGCGCCAAACCTGCCGTGCTGCGCTGCAGCCGCTGCGGGACGTTCGTCGATTGGGCAGAAGCTCGGGCGCAGGTGGTCTGCGAGTGCAGGCCGCGCATCGAGCTGCCGCCGGTGCTCGTGCGCGAGGCGGCGGATCCCGAGCGGGAGGACGCGCTGGAGCTTTTCCGCCGCGACTTCGGACGAAGCGGAATCGTCGCCTTTGGCCAGCTCATGGATCTCGACGCCGCGCCGACCATCGTGGCGGAGATGAACGGTGAGATCGGCGGCGCGCTCGCGTACCGGCTGGTCGACGCCGGGCTCCACATCGTCGCGCTCGCGACCGATCCGATGTGGCAGCGTTCCGGAGTGGGTGGGTACCTCGTGGCCGAAGCCGAGCTGCTGGCGAGGCGCCTTCAGATTCCGAAAGTGATCGTGTCGACGACCAATGACAATCTGCCGGCGCTGTATTTTTACCAGCGCCGCGGATACTACGTCGTCGAGTGGATTCCAAACGGCGCCGCGCGCCACGCCAGGAGCGCCAGCCTCCCCGGCTTCGGCGGAATTCCGATTCGGGATGAAGTGCGCTTGGAGAAAGAGCTCGTGTTGGCCTGAAGTCAGAAGCCCGGAGCCCGCAGCCTATCTCGGCGCCATGCGGATTGCGCCGTCCAGGCGAATGACTTCGCCGTTCAGCATCTCGTTTTCGATGATGTGTCTCACCAGCGCCGCGTACTCGGATGGCTTGCCGAGGCGGGGAGGGAAAGGGACCTGCTGGGCAAGGCTGTCGCGTGCGGCTTGCGGGAGGCTGCTCATCAACGGCGTGTCAAAAATCCCTGGCGCGATCGTCATCACGCGGATGCCGTATCGGGCGAGCTCGCGCGCGACCGGCAGCGTCAGGCCGACGAGGCCGCCTTTTGAGGCGGAATACGCGGCCTGCCCGATCTGACCGTCGAAGGCCGAGACCGACGCGGTGTTGATGATGACGCCACGTTCGCCGCTCGCTGTCGGCTCATTCGTGCTGATGACGGCAGACGCCAGTCGAATGACGTTGAACGTGCCGCCGAGATTGATCCGGATCACGCGCATGAATCCGTCGAACGTATGCGGGCCATTCTTCCCGAGCACTTTTTCAGCCAGGACCACACCGGCGGCATTCACCACGCCGCGCAGCGTTCCGAGCTGAGCCGCCATCGCGAGCCCGCTCTGAACGCTTCCTTCGTCGGTGACGTCCACCAGCGAAAAGCGCGCGCCGTCGCCCAGCTCGTCAGCGAGGCGTGTCCCTGCCGGTTCGTTGACGTCGGCCACCACCACGCGCGCTCCGGCCGCGGCGAGCATCCGCGCCGTGGCGGCTCCCAATCCGGACGCCGCGCCCGTGACGAAGAAAACGCTATCGCTGAGCTGCAAGCAACTGCTTTTCGGCCGTGTCGATGGCCCTGCGGACGGCGTCGTAGTCGTTCGGCAGGTCGACGGGTTTGTTCGCGAGCCTCGACGAAACGCCGGCCGCCGTGCCGGAATGATAGGCGACCTTGAAATCGGTGAACTTCAATCCGTTTGCCGTAGAGATGACCACGACCCGATCGTGCGGCTTGATTTGACCTCGGTCGCGGAGCTTGATGAGCGCGGCCAGGGCGACGCCGGTATGCGGGCAGTTGAACATGCCCGTCCGATCCGCGCGAGCGGAGGCATCGGCCAGCTCCGACTCCGTCGCCTGTTCGACGATGCCGTCATATTTCTGCAGCGCGCGGATCGCTTTCTTCACTGAAACCGGATTGCCGATCTGAATGGCGGATGCCAGCGTCGGCTTTGCCGTCACCGGATGGAACTCCCAGTCGTTCTTGAAGGCGAGATACAGAGGATTGGCGGCGGCCGCCTGCGCGACGACCAGGCGCGGCCGTTTGGAGATGAGGCCGAGCGCTTCCATCATGTCGAAGCCGGCGCCGAGCGCGCTGACGTTTCCCAGATTCCCTCCTGGAATGATGATCACGTCGGGGACCGACCAGTCGAACTGCTGCACGATCTCGACCCCGACGGTCTTCTGGCCTTCGAGGCGCAGGCTGTTCAGCGAGTTCGCAAGATACACACCCTCTTCGACCGACAGTCGCTGGACGATCGCCATGCAGCCGTCGAAGTCCGTGTCGAGCGACAGGACGAGCGCGCCGTTTGCGAGCGGCTGCACGAGCTGCGCCGTCGAAACTTTGCCGCTGGGAAGGATGACGATCGACGGAATCTCTGCGGCGGCGGCGTAGGCGGCGAGCGAGGCGGAGGTATCGCCGGTGGACGCGCAGGCGACCGCGCGAATTGGCTTCTTGTCCGCGATCATCTGCCTGACGACCGAGACCAGGACCGTCATGCCGAGATCCTTGAACGATCCCGTATGTGACTGGCCGCACATCTTGATCCAGAGCTCGTCCATCCCGAGCTCGCGGCCGAACCGCTCTGCCCACATCAGGTTGGTGCCGCCTTCGTCCATGGAGACGATGTTCTCGTTGCGGACGCCGGGGCAGACCCACTCCTTCTTGCCCCAGACCGCCGAGCCGTACGGCCACTCCGTCCGCTTGTAGCGGTCGTCGAAAATTCTCTTCCAATCGCCGGCCGTGTGCGTGCGAAGCGCGTCCATATCGTGGACCACCTCGAGCAGGTCTCCGCAGGTGGGGCACCGATAGAGCGGCTGCTCCAGGTCGTATTCACCCGCGCAGCCCGCGATGCACTTTAAAACGGCTCGATATTCCATGGCGTGTTCGTACTTATAGTAACTTAGGCGGTCCGGCTAAAGCCGGACACCACGTACCGACCACGTACATATGCGAAAACCCGTCGTTCTCATCACCGGCGCGAACGGCGAGATTGGCCATGCCCTTGTGGCGAATCTTGCCGACACGCGAAATCAGGCGGTGGTGACGCTCGACCTCAACGCCCTCGCTCCGCCGATTGCGCGCCTGGTTCATCGGGAGGTGACGGGCTCCATCCTCGACACCAACGTGCTCGAGCGCGTCCTCGCGGAATTCGAGGTCGACCTCATTTTTCATCTCGCGGCCCTGCTCTCCACACGGTCCGAGTTCACACCGATGGCAGCCCATCACGTGAACGTGGGAGGCACGCTCAACCTCCTCGAATTCGCGGCGCGCGAGACGGAGTCGCACGGCCGGCCTGTCGTGTTCGTGTACCCGTCGTCCATTGCCGCCTACGGGCTGCCCGATCTCGACACCCGGAGGAAGGCGGGCCGGGTCCGCGAGGACGACTGGAACAAGCCCATCACGATGTACGGCTGCAACAAGCTGTATTGCGAGCATCTCGGCCGTTACTACGCCAGGCACTACAAACAGCTGTCGGAGGCGAGGCCCTCGCGCGTCGACTTTCGCTGTGTCAGATTTCCCGGTCTGATCTCTGCCGTGACGGTGCCCTCCGGGGGCACGTCCGATTACGCGTCCGAGATGATTCACGCCGCGGCACGAGGCGAGCCGTACGAGTGCTTCGTTCGTCCCGACTCGCGCATCCCGTTCATGGCGATGCCCGATGCGATCGAGGCGCTGCTGAAGCTCTCCACGGCGGCCCCCAATCGGCTGTCGTCCAGCGCCTATAACGTGAAAGCATTCAACCCTTCGGCCGACGAGATCCGCGAATCCGCCCTGCGCGCGTTTCCCGACGCGAAGATCACCTACCGCGTCGATGCCAAGCGGCAGAGCATCGTCGACTCGTGGCCCGAGGACGTCGACGACATGGCGGCTCGTCAAGACTGGGATTTCGCACCGAGCTACGACTTCGACCGCGCATTCCACGAGTATCTGATCCCGACGATCCACGATCGTTATCGCCAGCGGTAGGCCTGGACGTCGTCTTTACGGTCTCGCCGCGTACGTCTTCGAATATCCGTTTCTGCTGTTGGTCACCGTGAACGAACCGTCCATGCGCGCCGACACCTTGATGTAGTGCGCGGGGGCGTGGGCCGCATTGCCTCCCGGGCCTGCAGGCGGCGCAACGGCAGGCTGTGCGCCTGGCGTGGTGCCGATAATTGCGGCGAGCTGATCGGGTGCGTCGATATTGGCAATCATGACGCCGGGCGCGTTGTGTTCGAGGCCGCCGGCATACGCCCAATGGAGCTGCCACAGGTCGTCGAAGCCCGGTGAGGACTCCAGCGTGTGAAAGGTCTGAACAGCCCCGCCTTTCCGAGTGCCATTGTTCATCACCGCGACGCGCGGCTGAATCGCGTGCACGAACGCCGGCGCTCCCGACTGATCCAGGCCATGATGATTCGTCAGATACAGATCGATCGTCCCGATGTTGTTGGCCGGGCACATCAGCTTGAATTCGCGGCTCCACGTCAAATCGCCCAGGTTGATCGTGCGGAATCGGCCATAGGCCATCACGAAGCCCGCCGACTGATGGTTGTCGGGATCGACCTTATTTTCATCGCGCTCCGTATGGCTCGCGCACAGCGCATTCGGTCTTCCCGCGCCAGGCGCTTTTGCGATGGGCGCCGTCAGCGGGTTTCCGTCGCTCACGACGACGGTCGTGTCGGTGCCGGTGAGGGCAAGCTTCTCGCCTGGCTTCACCGAGGTGTGCGGCATCGTCTTGTAGAACTCGGCGTACGCCGCCTGAAATTTCTGAATGTTCGGCCGGTCGCCTTCTATGGACGCGCCGTGGTCGTAGAGATGCTTGATCGGGATCTGTTTCGCGATGTCGATCAGGCTGCCGTAGTGATCGCCGTGATAATGCGTCAGCCAGAAATGGTCGAGCTGCATCACGCCGGCAACTTTGAGAACGTCGAGGATACGGTTCAAATCCCGCTCGCCGGAGTTGCCCGCGTCGACGAGCAGCGTCTGCCCGGTGGGCGAGACGTACAACGTGGCTTGTCCGCCTTCGGTGTCGATGAAATAGATGTCGAGTGTTTTGCCGGCCGCCTGTCCCTGTGCGAGCGCGGTACCGCCCGCCAGGCACAGGGCAAGGCCCACCAGCAGTGAAATTGATCGGCGCATGGGAAAGCTCCTTGTTAGGGCTGCGATTCTAGGCCATAAGTCGCCCGCACGCGACGGGATCTTTGGAGATACAAGTACCAGCCCGCGTTGTGCAAGACGATGAACAACGCCGCCGGCAGCCGTGTACCCGGAGGCGCGCTCGACAGGTCCACCCGCGTTGAGAGCCGCGCGACGGCCTCGATCCCGAACAGAACCAGCGCGAGCCTGGCAAGCCAGACCGCGCCCGGCCGCCGCAGCCACAAGGCGATGCCCGCCGCCACGCCGACGCTGGTAATGGCGAGACGCGCGCCAAGAAACAGCAACGAGAGCGTGGACCGCGAGCCGAGATCCCACACGCTCGATGCGGCGTGCAGCGCCAGGCTCGCCGGATTCCAGACAGTCAGCAGGAAAATCAGGACGACCAGCCAGCCGCCGACACCCGTCATAGCCGGAACAGTTTATTGAGCTTGACGATGAACGCGCGATTCACGAGATGCGGAAAGCCGTTCGGCGTCGTGTCGCGGCCGTCGCTGTACACCACGAACAGCTCGCTGGACGGTTTGTACTCCCATCGCAGTCGTGCGTTGATGCTGAGCGTCCGGCTGCCCGATGCGTACTGGGTCAGCGCGCTCACGAACATGCGAGGCGAGATCGTGAACGTCGTCCGTTCCGTGATGACGGTCTGCGTGAAGTCCCCGAAGGGCAGACGTACCCAGTTGATCGAGACGCTCGGCTCGAGGGCGAGCTGCGACGACAGTTCCATTCGACCGCTTGATAACGCAAGCGATCGTTTGGTCCCTCCATAGAGCTGCCCCTGCTGAAAGGAAACCGATCCCGAGAGGAACCGGCGGGTGCCGAGCGTGTAGGATGTCAACAGGTTGTTGTAGGTGTAACCGCCCACCGGCACGAAGACCGTCTTCGAGATCTCGAATTCCTTCGGGATGAACTCGTAGTCCCTCGTGAAATCGACGTTCAGCTGGTCGCCGTTCACCTGCTCGATCAGAAACTGCGCCTCCTGCTCTCGAAACTCCAGGCGCCCGTTGTTGTTGTCGATATGTTCGACGTTGGCCTGGTAGACAAAGCGGCGGATGGACTTCCAGTGATCGTTCGACGGCCGCGGGCTGAATCGCGCCTGGACGAAACGGCGCTGGAAGTCTGTGCGCCGCAGAAATCCGACCTGCGGGTTGAAATTCCTGCCGACGACGACCTGCTGCGCCTGAAATCCATAGCGGTCGGCCGCGTAGTCGAACGCCAGCTGATGGCTGCGGTTCTCTTTACGAGTCTCGGGGGTGTTGGCCGTCGTGCGGGCGAAGTAGCCGTTCACGTTCAGGGACGTGGACAGTGAGAACAGCCCATCGATACCGAACGTTTCTGCCGGACCGGCTGCGCCTTCGCCCGTTTCCATCCGGCGGGTGTAGAGAAGCCCGATGTTGCTGCGGCGAAGAACGTTGCGCTTGAGACGAAGGACCGAAAAATTCGTCGCCTTGCTAGCCGACGCGACGTCGGCTTCGGACTGGATGTTGAGCAGGCCGACTGAATACGGTCCGACCTGCCCGGTGAGGCGGCCGCCGCCGGCAATCGGCACCGGTCGGCCGTTGTTCAAGCCGATGCGCCGGCTGAAGAACAGGACCGGCGTGTTGTTGCTCGATCCGCCACCGCCGAAGCCGCCACCGCCGAACCCGCCGCCGCCGCCGAATGTGAACAGGCCCTGGCCCTCGAGGAAAAACTCGCGCCGCTCAGGAAACTGAAGATTGAACCGCGTCAGGTTGACCTGCTGAGTGTCGTCTTCCACCTGGGCGAAATCGGTGTTGTAGGTCAGGTCGAGGGTGAGGCTTTTCGTGAGGCTGTACTTCAGGTCGCCGCCAAGATCCTTGGCGGCGTTGTTTCGAAACGGCTCTCTCGCGGCGAGGTCTGTCCGCACGCCGAAGTTGAGGTACGGCTTGAGCTCGAGCGCCGGCCGGCTGGCCGGCACCTCGAGCCCCACCAGCGTCGCGGCTTTCGACACGGCCAGAATACCGGGCATGCCGAGATACGCGGGCGGCGCCGACAGATAGACCCACTCGCTCTTCCACCCGATGATGCGGCGAAGGTTGATCCCCCAGGTCTGTTCTCTGCCGGGGCCGTATCGGAGCGACCTGAACGGAATGACGAACTCGACAGTCCATCCAGCGTTCGAGCGCTGCGTCCGAACGTCCCAGACGGTGTTCCAATCGGTGTTCTGGCTTCTCTCGTCCGTACTCGAGGCGTCGCGGAGCGCGCCGAGCGCGTTGGTCTGGAAGAACACCCCGTTGCGCCTGTCGTGAAACGAATCGAAGATGATCGTGAAGCTTTCGTTCTGAATGATGTTGTTGCTGTCGCGCCGCATCTCGTTAGCGATCTCGCGCTCGGGGTGCGAGTCCCAGCAGCGGGCAGAAATGTAAATGTTCTTGTCGTCGAAGAAGATCCACGCCTCGGTCTTTTCGGTTGCGGGGGATCCTTCATCTGGCTCCTGCTGCACGAAGTCCACGAACGGCGACACGTCGCTGTACGCACCCTCATCGAGACGTCCGTCCAGACGGATGGGCTCCGCGATGCGAACAGCACGGACGGTGATGCCGCCGTCGGGAGGACGGGTGACGGTCGCGACCGCTTGTGCCGCAGCCGGCTGCGGGGTGCCGCACGCGCACACAATGAAAACCGATAGCGCCAGTCGAATTGGCTGGATCACGGCGAGGCCGTATTATAAGTGCTGATGATGGTCCCGCTGCGCATCGCGTTCGACATGGACGGCACCCTCGCCGATTTCAGCTCCGCTTACGCGGAGATTGAGGAGCAGCTCTTCGGCGCTGTCGAGGTTGAGCACGAACGGCCGGCTCCGGAATTACGCGAAGTCGAACAGCACAGCGATGACGTCGGTAACCCTCAGACGGTGCTGGAAAGCCGCCGCAAGACCGAACGGCGTTCATTACCGCGCAACGGGGCGCGGCACCGCGACAGAGTGTGGAAAGCGATCGAGGCCACACCGAATTTCTGGACGACGCTGAAGCCGATCGACGACTGCGCGGTCAAACGTCTGTATCAGCTGACCGGTGAGCACAACTGGGAAATCTTCTTCATCACTCAGCGACCGGCAACAGCCGGCGGGACCGTTCAATGGCAAACCTACAAATGGCTGGTCGAACACGGATTTCTGATGCCGAGCGTCATTCCTCTATCGGGCGGGCGGGGCAAGGCTGCGTCGGCGCTGCGGCTTGATTATCTCGTCGACGACACCCCGCAGAACTGCGTCGACGTGTTGTCAGATTCCGCGACCCGCGCGATCCTCCTTGTTGACGCCGACGATCCGCTCGCCGCCACCAGCGCGCGGCGGTTGGGTATCGGGACCGCCCAGAACATCCAGGAAGTCCTGGACCTGCTGGTTCAGGCGACGGCCGCGCGAGACAACCCCTCTCTCTTCGAGAGACTCCGAAAACTGGCCGGCTGGAAATAACTACATACGGAAGAAGCGCGTCAGTTTGACGGTGAACGAGCGCGACTCCAACCTCGGATAGCCGCGCCCGAGCGTATCGCGGCCGTCGCTGTAGACGACGAACAGATCGCTGCCGGGGCGGTACTCCCAGCGGAAGCGGGCGTTGGCGCTCAGCGCATGACCTTCCGAGCCGTACTGGACGAGCGCGCCCACGAAGATCCGCGGCGTGAACGTGTAAATGACGCGGCTGTTGAGCACCTTCGCAACGAACCGGCCCTGCGGGATATCGACAAAGTTAATCGACACCCCCGGCTCGACGAACAGATTGGCGATCGGCTCCATCCGGCCGCGCGAAAAGCCGATCGTGTGCTTCGCGCCGCCGAAGAACCCCCCATAGTCGTACGACACGGCGCCCGACATCTTGTGTTGGGTGCCCATTTGGTAGCTCGCGTTGAGATTCTTGAACTGGTACCGGCCGAGCGGAACCTCGATGCCGTCGAAGACCTCGAAGGGCCTGGTGAGCTGTTCGATATTGTCGGACCACGTCAGGCCGAACCTGTCGCTGCTGTCGAATTCGATGCCGAAACCCGCCTCGACGACCTGTGTCTCGAGCGTGCCGTCAGACGCCCGATCGTAACGGTCGACTCCGCCCGAGTATTCGTATTTCCGCACCACGGTACTCGATGCGGGCCGCGGGCTGAAGCGGGCTTCGGCCGCAGTCCGGCGGACGTCGGTGCGCCGGACATAGCCCGCCTCCGGGTTGAAGTTCTTGCCGACCAGCATCTGCTCGAGCGTGAGGCCGTAGCGATCGGCGTTGTACTCGAGCTGAGCGCGGTAGCTGGCGTCTTCGCCGCGCAGCTCCGGTGTCTGCGTGCGCGCCAGAAATGTATTGATGTTCAGGTTCTCGAAGAACGAAAAAATGCCGTCGACCCCGTACACCTGATTGCCTCGGCGCTTGTCCCCGTACGCCGATCGATTCACGACGACCAGCCCGACGTTGCTGCGTCGAAGAATATCGCGTCGCAGGCGCACCACCGCGAAGTTCGTGGACGGCTCGTCCGACGCGTCGTCCTGCTTGGTTTGAATGTTGACGATGCCGATCGAATACTTGCCCGCACGGCCGGTGAGCCGCCCGCCGCCGAGAATCGGCACGGCATGCCCATCATCGTCGATGCCGATGCGGCGGCTGAAAAAGGGCAGAGGAACCTCGCCGGGGTTCCCCGTACGGCGCTGTGAAAATCCGCCGAAACCAAAGATGCCCTGGCCCTCGAGGAAGAACTCCCGCTTCTCGGGAAAGAACAGGCTGAATCGCGTGAGGTTGACCTGCGCCTCGTCGTCCTCGACCTGGGCGAAGTCCGTGTTGTAGGTGAAATCGGCGGTCAGACCCCGCGTCACACCTAACTTCGCATCGAGTCCGATGCTGCCCTTTGCGTCGTTCGAGTACGGAACAGCGGCGTTGAGGTTCGTATTGAGCGACGAGATGGCGTACGGCTTGATCTCGAACAGGCGCGATTCGGGCGGCACTATCAGACCCGCGAGCGTAGCGGCGGACGAGAATCGGAACAAGCCGAACAGCGCGGAAAACTGGCCCCCCTGCGGCACAGGATTAAGATAGGAAGTTTCGTTTTTCCACCGCACCGCCCGCCGGACGTTAATGCCCCAGATTTTCTCGCCCGGCGAATACCGGAGCGACTTGAACGGAATCGACATCTCGACGGTCCAGCCGCCATCGAACCTCCCGGTCCTCGCCTCCCAGATCGTGTTCCAGTCGCGGTTGGAGTCGCGTTCGTTGGTAACGGCGGAGTCCGAAATTCCGCCGTTCGGGTTCACGCCGAAGCTGTAGCCGTTGCGCTTGTCGTTGAACGTATCGAGCGCCACCGACACGGTTTCGCCCTGCGAAGTCACCGGGGTGTCGCGCCGCAGGTCGAGGCTCGACCATTGATCCGGCTGAGAGTCGAAGCAGCGGAGACCGATGTAGACCGCGCGATCGTCGAAGAACACCCAGAGCTGGGTCTGCTCGGTCGCCGGTTCGTGGTAGTGGGGCTCGGCCTGCAGAAAGCCGCCGGCCGGCTGGTAATCGAGATAGACCGATTCGTCGAGCCGGCCGTCGATGATGAGCCGTTCGGGAAGCCGCTGGGCTCGAATCACGAGATTTCCATCCACATCGCGCGACGCCATCTCGACACTGGCACGTGCAGCGGCACTCAGGCGCACGCCGGGAGACTGACCCGGCTGAGCCTCAGCCATCGCCGCAACGGCGAACGCCACGAGGAATCCTGGAGTACCAAGAGAAAAACGCCCGAGACCACGAAGCATGCCGTTATTCTAGCCTCGAAGGCGCAGGCTTAGGGTTCCAGAGGCGCTGCGAGAGCGCGTTGGATACAACTTGCTACAAGCGGAACAGCCTGGTGATCTTCACGATCAGCGAGCGGTTCTCGAGTCGCGGCCGGCCGAGTTCGGTGTCGCGGCCGTCGCTGTAGACCACGAAGAGCTCGCTGCCAGGGCGATGTTCCCACCGAAGCCTGACGTTGCTGTTGAGGACGTGTGCGCTCGAGTTGTACTGGACGAGCGCGCTCGTGAACATCCTGGGCGTGAATGCGAATGTCATTCGCGTCGTGACCACCGTTGAGTTGAACGTGCCCCCCGGGAGCGAGCCCCAGTTGGCGGACACGCTCGGTTCGAATGCCAGGCGCGACGACGCTTCGAAGCGGCCAATCGCGTAGCCGAGCGTCTGCTTTGTGCCGCCGTAAAACGATCCGTGCTGGTAGTACATCCACCCGGAGAGCGTGTGCTGCGTGCCCATCGCGTACAAGATCTGACCAGCCTGGTAGTTGTACTCGCCGGATGGCACTGTCACATTCGATCCGCCGGGCTCGAAGGGTTCGGGCACAAGCTCGTAGGTGCGCGTCAAGCGCAACGAGACCCGGTCTGTGTTCAAAAACTCGATGCCCGCCTCTGCCTCGGCCTCGCGCGTTTCAACCCGACCGGCGCTGTTCTCGAAATATTCGATGTTGCCGCCGGAGATGAACCGGCGGATCGAGCGGAAGTGATTGGCGCGCGGGCGCGGGCTGAACCGCACTTGAGCGAAGCTTCGCCGGAAATCCTCGCGCCGAAGGAACCCCACTTCGGGCTTGAAGTTTTCGCCAACGTACAGGTGTTCGGCCTGCAGGCCGTATCGATCGGAGGTGTAGCTGAGGTTGCTTGAGTAGCTCGAGTCGCCGCCCTTCACGCCGGGCTTTCTCGTGCGGGCGTAGTACGAGTCTATGGTGAGGCTGGGCGACGGTGAGTACAGGCCGTCGACGCCGAACGTCTCTCCCGCGGCGATCGCGTTCGTCTGGCGTCGCGTGTAGATCACGCCAACGTTGCTGCGCTGCAGCACATTGCGCTTGAGCCGAACGACCGAGAAATTGGTACCGGGCGAAGCCGGGTGGTCATCCGTCTGAATGTTCAGCACGCCGACAGAGTAGCCACCCATCCGTCCGGTCAGGCGTCCGCCTGCAACGATTGGCACCGGCACCTGTTCGTCCTCAGCATTCGTTTCGAGACCGATACGCCGGCTGAAGAACAAGATCGGGGCGTTGCCGCCGCCAGGCTGTCCGCCAAACGCCACGCCACCGAGCCCGAGGCCGCCGCCCCCGCCGCCACCACCCCCCCCGCCACCACCGCCCCCGCCACCACCACCGCCGCCCGCTCCGCCGAAAGAGAAGATGCCCTGGCCCTCGAGGAAGAATTCCCTGCGCTCAGGGAACAAGAGATTGAATCGCGTGAGATTCACCTGCTGGGCGTCATCCTCGACCTGGGCAAAATCGGTGTTGTAAGTGAAATCGAACGTCAGGCTGCGATTCAGGCCGTACTTCACATCAAAGCCCACGTCCCCCTCCCGCTTGTTAACGGAGGCGGGAGTGGTGGTGAGATTCGAACGCACTCCGGTAATGCCATAGGGTTTCAGCTCGAGAGTTCGGCTCGACGCCGGCACCTCCAGCCCGACCATGTTCGCGGCCAGGGAGACAGAGAAGATGCCACGCTGCTGGAGGAACGCAGGAATCGGGGCGAGATAGGAATGTTCGTTCTTCCATCTGACGACGCGTCTCAGGTTGATGCCCCACACGTTGTCCGGTCCGTCGCCGTAGCGGAGCGATTTGAAGGGGATGACCATTTCGACGGTCCAGCCCTGATCGAACCTGCTGGTGCGCGCGTCCCAGACCGTGTTCCAGTCCAGGCTGGGATTGCCCTCGTCGGTCACCGCCATGTCGCGGAGGCCGCCGAGACTGTTGGTCTGGAACATGAGGCCATTCCGGCGGTCGTGAAACGGATCGAAAATGACGGTGAAGTTCTCGTTCTGGTTGATGTTCAATCCGTCGCGGCGCATCTCGTTCTCGATGGCGCGCCCGGGCTGGGAATCCCAGCAGCGCGCGGCGATATAAATGTTGCGGCTGTCGAAGAAGATCCACGCCTCGGTCTGTTCGGTGGCGGGCTCTCCTTCGCTTGGCTCCTGCTGAATGAAATCGCTGATCGCGTCGGTGGTCGAGTAATACGCTTCGTCGAGCCGGCCGTCGAGCCTCAGCGGCTCCGGAATGAGCACCGCGCGCACGGTCACGCCTCCGTCGGGCGTACGAATGACTGTCGCGGGTGGAACGGGGACCGCAGCGCCGGGAGGCTCCGCTGGATCTGTTGACTGCGCGATTGACCGACCTGGTTCTGCTGCCAGGCACAGCAGGACGACCACCGAGAAGACGAAAACCCCTTTGTCCACCTGCCTCCGAGGATCTGTATGACGGGAGGACGCTTATTCTACATGGAGGACTCATTTTCGTCCGCTCCCGCCTCGGGTGGTGCGAAGATCCACTAAGATCGGAATATGGCAACGGAAACACCCGTCGAACAGCGCACGCGTGCCCGCGAGGAAATTCCCGAGGCGTTTACCTGGAATCTGTCCGACATCTATCAGAGCTGGAGCGACTGGGAAGCGGGGCTGAGCGAATTCGAAGGCAAGCTGGCCGGATACACCGAGCTTCGCGGAACGTTCGCGCAGGGACCGGAGCAGCTGCTCAAAGCGTTCCGTCTGGAAGATGATCTCGGCCAACTGTCATACAGGCTCTGGTACTACGCCGGCCTGACGTATGACCAGGATCAGCGGGACAACTCCGCGAACGCGCGGCGCCAGCGCGTGCAGATTCTGTTCGCCAAAGCCGCGGAAGCCCGATCGTGGTTCACCCCCGAGCTCCTGCGGATCCCTCTGGAGACGGTGCGCAGCTGGATGACGACCAGTCCTGCCCTTGCCGTGTACCGGTTCGCGATTGAGCGGGTGTATCACCAGCAGGAGCACGTGCTCGACGAAAAAGGCGAGCACCTGCTGTCGCTGTCGAGCCGGTTCGGCGATACGCCGCACGATGTTCATTCCATGCTCGCGAACGCCGACATCAAGCATCCGGTGATCACGCTGCACGATGGGAAGGCGACCACGCTCACCTACGGGCAATACAACGCCCTGCTGCAGACCAACCGGCACCAGCCGGATCGCGCGGCGGCATTTCAGGCATTTCATGAGACCTTCGCGTCGAACGCGAATACGTACGCGGCCGTCTACAACGGCGTTCTACAGCGCGACTGGTTCATCGGTCAGGCCAGGCAGTTCAAGAGCACGCTCGAAGCCGCGCTCCACGGCAACGACATCCCCGCGGCCGTCGTCGAGAGCCTCGTGGCCACCGCAAAGGCCGGCACCGAGCCGCTGCGCCGATACCACAGGCTGAGGAAACGGGTGCTCGGCCTGGAGACCTATCACGCCTACGACCAGCTCGTTCCGCTGATCGACTGCGACCGCAAATACGAATACTCGACGGTCCTCGACGAGATCGTCGAGGCGATGACGCCGCTCGGCCCTGAGTATCAGAAGAACGTCCGGTCAGCGTTCGAAGGCCGCTGGATCGATGTGTACGAAAATCCCGGCAAGCGGAGCGGCGCGTACTCGGCTCCCGTGTATGGCGTGCATCCGTACATGCTGCTGAATTACACCGACACGCTCGACTCGGTGTTCACGCTGGCGCACGAGATGGGCCACTCGATGCACACGATGCTGGCGGACGCCCATCAGCCGTTCGTGTACTCGGACTATACGATTTTCGTGGCCGAGGTGCCGTCGACGCTGAGCGAGATGCTGTTCTTCGATCACATGCTGTTGCGCACGACCGATCAGCGCGAGAGGATTGTCCTGCTCCAGCACGCGATCGACGACATCGTCGGGACGTTCTACAGGCAGTGCCTGTTCGCCGACTACGAGCTGCAGGCGCACCGCCTCGCCGAGCAGGGCGAGCCGATTACGGCGGAAGCGTTGAGCCGCATCTATTTCGATCTCTTCAAGGCGTATCACGGCGATGCGATGACCTACGACGACGTGGCCCGGATTACCTGGGCGAGGGTCCCGCATTTCTTTGGCAGCCCGTACTACGTGTATCAGTACGCGACGTGCTATGCGTCCTCAGCTCAACTGATTCAGAAAATTACCTCGGGCAGCGTCGACGAGCGGCGTGAGGGGGTCGAGCGCTTCCTCGATCTGCTGCGCGCCGGCGGCAGCGATTACCCGATGAACCTCCTGAAGCGCGCGGGCGTCGATTTGAGTACCCCGGCGCCTGCGGAAGCCGTCGTGAAGCAGCTCGACGAGCGGGTGTCGCAGCTCGAGGCCGAGATAGACCAACTGACGCGCTCGTAATTTAGATGTCTCTCACCGCACTTCATCCGGTCGTCCGCGACTGGTTCGAGGCCCGCTTCGGCGCGGCGACCGAGCCCCAGCAGCGCGCCTGGCCGGCCATCCGCTCCGGCGAGCACGTTCTGATCTCGGCTCCAACCGGGTCGGGAAAGACGCTCGCGGCGTTCCTGATTTGCGTGGACGATCTCGTCCGATCCGGCCTGGATGGCAGCCTGCCCGAGACCACGCGGGTGCTGTACGTGTCGCCGTTGAAGGCGCTCAGCAACGACATCCACAAGAACCTCGACGTGCCGCTGTCAGGCATCGCGTCGCTGGCGGCAGAGCGCGGTCTCCTCCTGCCGGCGATTCGAACGGCCGTGCGTACGGGCGATACCCCGGCGTCGGAGCGCCAGCGGATGGTCAAGCATCCGCCGCACATCCTGGTGACGACCCCGGAGTCGCTCTTCATCCTGCTGACGGCCGAGAAGAGCCGACAGGCGCTGCGGAATGTCCGAACAGTCATTGTGGACGAGATTCACGCGATGGCGGACGACAAGCGGGGCACGCACCTCGCCCTCACGCTCGCGCGGCTGGACGACCTCGTTCAGAAATCCGGCGGGCCTCGACCGCAGCGCATCGGCCTGTCCGCGACCGTGAGGCCCATCGAGACCGTGGCGCGCTTTCTCGCTCCTGATGAAGGCGTCGGCGTCACGGTCATTAACCACGGCCATCGGCGCGCAATGGATCTGGCGGTTGAGGTGCCGAACGACGAGCTCGGCCCTGTTGCGTCCAACGAGATGTGGCAGGAGATCTACGACCGCGTGACCGCGCTGATCCAGCAGCACAACACGACGCTCGTGTTCGTCAACACGCGGCGCCTGGCGGAGCGAGTGGCCCACCACCTGGGCGAACGCCTGGGCCAGGAGGCTGTGCTGGCCCACCACGGGAGTCTGTCTCGCAGGCTGCGGCTCACGGCTGAGGAGCGGCTGAAGGGCGGCCAGCTGAAGGCGGTTGTCGCCACCGCGTCGCTCGAGCTCGGCATCGACATCGGGAGCGTCGACCTTGTCTGTCAGATTGGCTCGCCGCGATCCATCGCCGTCACGCTGCAGCGCATCGGCCGTTCGGGTCATCAGGTCGAGCACACGACGAAGCCGAAGGGGCGCATCTTTGCGACGACCCGTGACGAGCTGATTGAGTGCGCCGCGCTGGTGCAATCGATCGGCTCGGGCGAGCTCGATCGCCTGATTGTGCCGGTGACGCCGCTCGACGTGCTCGCACAGCAGATTGTCGCGATGGCCGCCGTCGAGGACTGGCAGGAAGACGATCTGTTCAACCTGGCGCGCCGCGCCTACTGCTACCGCGATTTGTCGCGATCGGAGTTCGATTCGGTCATCGACATGCTGTCGGAGGGCATCAGCACCAAGCGCGGCCGTAGCGGTGCGTTTCTTCACAGAGATCGCGTGCACGGTGTCGTGCGCGGAAGACGCGGTGCCCGTCTGGCCGCGATTACCTCCGGCGGCGCGATTCCGGACAGCGCGCAGTATCTGGTCCTCGCGGAACCGGACGAGACGGTCGTGGGGACGCTCGATGAGGACTTCGCCGTCGAGAGTCTCGCCGGCGACGTCTTCCTGTTGGGCACGACCTCGTGGCGAATTCGCCGGGTCGAGGCCGGGCGGGTTCGCGTGGAAGATGCGCGCGGCGCGGCGCCGACGATTCCGTTCTGGCGCGGCGAGGCACCCGGCCGCACGGCCGAGCTCTCGAGCGCCGTCTCGCAGCTGCGCGAGAAGATCCTCGAGCTATCGAAGAAAAGGATCCCGGATCCTTTTCCTGATGGTGTGGACGGAAAAGGATCCGGGATCCTTTTTTCGGCCGAGGAGTTTCTCATCACCGAGTGCGGGCTGGACCGCCGCGGGGCCGAGCAGGCGGTGCTCTACGTGAGGGCGGGCGCCGCGGCTCTTGGCGCGCTGCCATCGGACACCACCGTTGTCGCCGAACGCTTCTTCGACGAAGGCGGCGGCATGCAGCTCGTCATCCATTCCCCGTTCGGCGCCCGCATCAACAGGGCGTGGGGTCTTGCACTGCGGAAGCGCTTCTGCCGCTCCTTCAACTTCGAGCTGCAGGCTGCGGCGACCGACAACGGCATCGTCATTTCGCTCAGCGATCAGCACAGCTTTCCGCTGGAGCTGGTGTTCAAGTTCTTGAGCAGGGAAACCGTCGAGGACGTGCTGACGCAGGCCATGCTGCCGGCGCCGATGTTCGAGGTCCGCTGGCGATGGAACACATCGCGGGCGCTTGCGGTGCTGAGATTCTCCGGCGGGCGAAAGGTGCCGCCGCCGCTTCAACGCATGCGTGCAGACGATCTGCTGGCCGCCGTCTTCCCCGATCAGGCGGCCTGCCAGGAGAACATCGTCGGCGACATCAGAATCCCCGATCACCCCCTCGTCAACGAGACGATCAAGGACTGTCTCCATGAAGCGATGGATCTGGACGGCCTGAAGCGGCTGGTCGATCAGATCGGCAGTGGCGAAGTGAGAACCGTCGCGATCGACACGCCGGAGCCGTCGCCGTTCTCGCACGAAATTCTCAACGCCAATCCATACGCCTACCTCGATGATGCGCCCCTCGAGGAGCGTCGCGCGCGCGCCGTGCAGATGCGCCGCACGATCGGCCCCGATGCCGGTGGCGTCGCCGCTCTCGACCCGGCGGCGATTGCCGAAGTGGCGGCGGAGTCCTGGCCCGCGGTGCGAGACTCCGAGGAGCTGCACGATGCGCTGCTGACGCTCGTCGTTGTCCCGCCCGTCGGCGATTGGGAGCCCTTTTTCCCGACGCTGCGCGAATCCGGACGGGCGACAGTTCTGAGCGCGGGGGGCGCGAACTTCTGGGTCGCTGCCGAGCGCCTCAAGTCGGCCCGACTGCTCTATCCCGACGGGGTGATGGCGCCCCGGATTGGCGACTACGATCGCACGCCGACCTCCGATCAGGAGTCCGCGGCCACCGAGGCGCTGCGCGGCTGGCTCGAATCAACAGGGCCGCAAACGCAGAGCGGCCTCGTCCGGCGCTTTGCGCTGACGGCGGCGGTGATGGAGGCGGCGCTCCTCAGGCTCGAAGCGGAGGGCCAGATCCTTCGCGGCCGTTTCACGGGCGCCGGCTCGGTGCAGGGCAGCGAGATCGAATGGTGCAACCGGCGCGTGCTCGCGCGGATTCATCGGCTGACGCTCGGACGCCTGCGCCGCGAGATCGAGCCGGTGAACGCCCGGGACTTCATGCGGTTTCTGTATCAATGGCAGCACCTGAAGCAGGGCTCGCAGCTCCATGGCCCGGACGGTGCGCTGCACATCATCAAGCAGCTGCAGGGTTACGAGATTTCGGCCGCCGCGTGGGAGGGTGACGTGCTGCGCCGCAGAGTCGGGAAGTACACGCCAGACCTGCTCGATCAGCTGTGCATCTCGGGCGAGGTCGTGTGGGGACGCCTCTCGCCACATCCCGCCTTCGACGATCAGGATCGCGGCAGGAACGGCCCGGCCCGGCGCGTGCGGCCAACCCGCTCGGCCCCGGTTGCCCTGTTCCTCCGTGACGATGCGTCCTGGCTGCTCGAAGCGGCGGCGCTTCGATCGGCCGGCGGCGCGGCGAACAGCGAGCTGCCCGATCGACTTCAGGGGTTGTCGGATGCGGCTCGACAGGTGCTCGTCTCGTTGAGCCGGCGCGGCGCGTCGTTTCTGGCCGATGTGGTGAAGGACACGCGCCAGCTCACGAGCAGCGTCGAAGACGCGCTGTGGGAGCTCGCCGCGGCGGGACTGGTGACAGCCGATGGTTTCGAGAATCTCCGCGCGCTGATCGATCCGAAACGACGTCTTGCGACGGCCAGGCATCACGCGCGCCGCGCGCGATTCGTGCCGGGCCGCTGGGCGCTATTGGCCGCCTTCTCTCCATCCTCGCTCGATGGGGAGGTTCGGCGCGACAAGCGTGAGAGGGAGGGGTTGCCGACCTCGACGCTCGAGGCGCTCGCGCGCCAGCTTCTGCTGCGCTGGGGTGTGGTGTTCCGCGACCTGCTCGCGCGCGAAACCATCACGCCGCCGTGGCGCGATCTGCTTGTCACGTTCCGGCGTATGGAAGCCCAGGGAGAGATTCGCGGCGGACGCTTCGTGTCCGGTTTCGTGGGTGAGCAGTTTGCGCGGCCCGAAGCCGTGGAGTTGCTGCGCGCGATTCGGCGCGATCAGAACGTCGGCGCGGCGCCGCACGTTGCGGCGGCGGATCCGCTGAACCTGGGCGGCATCATCACACCGGGCCCGCGCGTCAGCCCGCACTCCGGCCCCAGCGTCCCTCTCTGGGAGGTTGACGATACAATCGAGTCAGACCCCGTTGTGACGAACCTCATCAATGCTGCCCATCAGGCTTCATAAAACCGTTGGTGTCAGAGTCGGCGCGGTTCAGATCGGCGGCGGTGCGCCTGTCGCCGTCCAGTCGATGACGAACACCGACACGCCCGATGTGGAGGGTACCGCGCGGCAGTGCATCGAGCTGGCGCAGGCGGGCTCCGAGCTCGTGCGCATCACGGTGAACCTGCCTGAAGCCGCCGCGGCTGTTCCCGCGATCAAACAGCGGATGCTCGACGCCGGCGTCATCGCGCCGCTCATCGGCGACTTCCACTACAACGGCCACATTCTGCTGACGAAACATCCCGACTGCGCGCGTGCGCTCGACAAGTACCGGATCAATCCCGGCAACGTCGGCACAGGGAAGCGCCGGGACGAGCAGTTCACCACGATCTGCCAGGTTGCCGCAGACCACGGCAAACCGGTGCGCATCGGTGTCAATGGCGGCTCGCTGAACCAGGAGCTCGTCATGAGCAAGATGCAGGAGAACACGGATGGCAACCTCGGAAAATCATCCGAGGACATCATCAACGAGTGCCTGATTCTCTCCGCGCTTGACTCGACCGCGCTCGCGCTCGAATCCGGGCTGCGGAAAGATCAGATCATCATCTCGTGCAAGGTCTCGCGGCCACTCCACCTCATCGCGGTCTATCGGGAGCTCTCGAAAAGAACCGATCAGCCGCTGCACCTCGGTCTGACCGAGGCCGGAATGGGCATCAAGGGCCTCGTCTGGTCTGCGTCCGCGATGGGCGCGCTCCTTAACGAGGGCATCGGCGACACGGTGCGCGTCTCGCTGACGCCGCGCCCAGGCGGCGACCGCCGCGAGGAAGTCTACGCGGCGTGCGAGCTGCTTCAGGCGCTGGGCCTGCGATCGTTTGCGCCGAGCGTCACGGCATGTCCGGGCTGCGGCAGGACGACGAGCACGACTTTTCAGGAACTGGCCGAGCGGACGCAGGATTACATCCGCGAGATGATGCCCGTCTGGAAGGAGCGCTACGAAGGCGTCGAGGACATGACGCTCGCGGTGATGGGCTGCATCGTCAACGGCCCCGGGGAGTCGAAGGCCGCGAACATCGGGATCAGCCTGCCGGGAACGGGCGAAGAGCCGAGCTGTCCCATTTACATCGACGGGCAGCACGTCAAAACGCTGCGCGGCACCTATGAGGAGCTCGCCGCAGAGTTCCAGCAGATTGTGGACGACTACATCGACAGGAAATATGTGAGTAAGAAGGATGAAGTAGGAAGTAAGAAGTCTTAGTGGACGGTCGTGTACGGTTCGGTCAGCGTGAACATCGGAATCTCGATGTCGAAATGCTCCTGCCCGCTGGTCACCATCTGATAGGTCCCGCGCATCGACCCGAATGGCGTGGTCAGGTCGCAACCGGACGTGTACTCGAAGCTCTCTCCAGGCTCCAGCCTCGGCTGTTTCCCGACAACGCCCGGTCCGCGCACTTCCCTCGTGGCGCCCATCGCGTCGGTGATAATCCAGTGACGGCTGAGCAGCTGGACGGTCTCACGCCCCTCGTTGACGACGCGAACCCGGTAGTAGAACGACCATTGGCTCTGCTGCGGGTTCGAGCGACCCGGGGCGAATTCAGCTTCAACCTGGACGCGAATGCTTCTCGTGACGGCTTCCGGCATTTTCAACCATTCATAATATGACAGGCGACGACATTCAGCGACTGAGAGAGCTGGCCTCCACTGTGGGGGTGTCGAAGGCGCGGCGCCACATTTTTCTCTGTGCCGATCAGACCAAACCGAAATGTTGCGACCGGGAACGGTCCCTGGCAGCCTGGGAATATCTGAAGGAGCGGCTCAAACAGCTGGGCCTGTCGGAAGATGGCGGGGTTCTTCGGACCAAAGCCAACTGCCTTCGCATCTGCGACGGGGGGCCGATCGCGGTGGTCTACCCGGAAGGCACGTGGTATCGCGCGTGCGATCCGCCGGTTCTCGAGCGGATCATCCGGGAGCACCTGATCGGCGGAAGGCCCGTCGAGGAGTATCTGATCATCGAGCACCCTCTGCCACGATCCGGTTAGAGCGTGTCGAGATCGTCCTTCCCGATGACGGGCGCCCATCCGATCAGTTCGTACTGAGCCACGCCGTTCTGCACGAACGGATCGTTATCGCGCACGGCGTCGAGCGCCTTCGTATCATCATCCGCCACCCGCAGCAGGCACATCCCGCCAAAACGCGGATTCATCGGACCGGACGCGATGAGCACGCCTTTATCCTTCAATCCCCGAAGATAGGCGCGATGGGCGTCCTGATGCACGAGCACTTCCTCGAGCGGCCGACGATAACGAATGAGCGCCATGGCGTACATCAGTGACCTCCAGCAAGCATGTTCAACCCGATCACGGTGCCGATGCCCGCGACAGCAAGGCCGAGCTGACGGAATGTTGTTGCGTCGATTCGGCCGCGATGGAGATCGGGAATGAGGTCGGCCATCGCGACGTACAGGAATCCTGCGGCGGCGACCGACAGCACGTATTGATTAATCTGCGGCAGCCAGTCCAGCGCAAAGACGGCGAGTACCGCTCCAAAAACCGCCGCGGCGCCTGACACGAGATTCAGAATCAGCGCGTTGCGCCGGGTGTAGCCGGCGTTCAGCAGAATCGCGAAGTCACCGAGCTCCTGTGGAATTTCGTGCGTCGCCACCGCAAGGGCCGTGCTGATGCCGAGCGGAATCGACGTGCGCACCGCGGTACCGATGACGACCCCGTCGAGAAAATTGTGGAAGGCATCGCCGATGATCACCATCGGCGCGGCCATCCCGTGGGCTTCGCAATCGTGCGTGTGGCAATGCCTCCACAACACGAGCTTCTCGAGCAGGAAGAAGAGCATGATGCCGCCAAGCAGCGACCCGAGCACTCTCCTCGCCGAGAGATGGGCCAGCGCTTCGGGCAGCAGGACGAGCAGCGCCACGCCGAGCAGCGTGCCGACGGCGTAGCTCACCAGCCACGGCACGATCGTGAGCCGGATACGATCGTTAAAGAAGAGGAGAGCTGAGGCAACGAGGACGCCGCCCAGACTTCCGACGAGCGTCAGGCCGACGGCCCACGCGAGCGAACGCACGGGCCGATGGTATCAGCTACCAGCCCTCCGCTGCCAGCTACCAGTCAGAACCGGAAGCTGGCAGCTGAGAGCTGGTGGCTCTTACGGGGTTGCGATGTATCCGCGGCGCGCTCTCACCCGAAGCGACGTGTCGCGCGTTTCCACGCGAATCGAGTGCCAGCGTCCGTCCTTCTCCGTGGTCGATGCATACCCGAGATAGTACTGACGGCTGAGCTCGTCTGCGATGTTCGCCGTCGCGGGATCGAGATCGCGGCCCGTCCGCACGATTTCTGTCCGGCCGCCGCTGTCGTCGGTGATCTCGCGCAGGGCCTTCACGTTCACGCGGTCATCGCCACCCCTGCGGATCGTGGTGCGACCCTGGGGCTGAGGGAACGGCCATTGGAACTGCGGCAACTGTGGCAACACGACACCGCCAGGACCGCGGGGCCTCCGGCCTCCCGGAAACGGACTTGGATACGGGGGGTACGCCGGTGGTCGAGAGACCGGGGGACCGAACGTCGATTCCCCCTGCCCGTCGATGCCTATCGCGTAGACCATGACTTCCGATTCGCGGATCATCTGCTTGACTTCCGACAGCGAGCTCTGGCTGTCGGTGTCGTTGCCGTCAGACACGAGCAGCACGGCGCGCTTTCGGTGCTGTCCTGTCTGCGCCAGCGGCACCGATTCGGCGATGGCGTCGTACATGGCGGTGCCGCCGTTGGCCTGTACGCGTCGAACCACGCGGCTGAGTCGTTGACGATCGGTCGTCCAGTCTTGCAGAAGCTCGGGGAAGTTGCTGAACCTGTAGAAAAAGACCTCGTCCTCCGGCGCAAGCAGCGTCGTGAGAAAGCGATCGATGGCTGCGATGGCCGATGCCATCTTCTCTCCGGCCATGCTGCCGCTCGTATCCAGAACGATGCCGAGGCTGACCGGCACGCGCTCGTTGCTGAAGTGCGTCACCTCCTGCAGCTCGTTCTCTTCGTAGACGATGAAGTCTTCCTGACGCAGGCCCGGCACGAATCGCCCGTTCTTATCGACCACGGTCGCCGTCACGTTGACGAGATCGACGCCGCTGCGGAAGCGGAACTCGTCTTCCGGCTTCTGTCCCGCGACAGTGGCGCCGGCCGAGATGAGAATGGCGGCCGCAACGGCCGTGAGTCCGATCCAGGGGCGAAGCATGCGTGTCATGGGCAACCTTCTATCTAATACTGCGCTCAATGGATGGCGCTTGCCAGTTTTGTATTGCTGCGTCGATCGACGTGCGGCACGACGTCGGCTCCTGCGCGGAAGCTGACGCGGTAACGCGCGATCGCGCCGGGGTCCGGGATGCTCACCTTGAAGGGCGCTTCTTCTCCAGGACCGAGCGCCCGATAGTCGAGCGGCACATCCTTGGTCGACACCAGCGCGCCGGCGGGGTCGAGCAGCGAAACGACCGCCGTGAGCCCTTCCACTTTTACGCCCGAGGACGGATTGCGGACTGTCCCCGAGATCGTGAGCACGCTGACGTTGCGTGCGTGACCAAGCGCCACGAGCTCGAGCGGCTCGGGGTGCGTGACCCGTGCAACCGTTGCCGCGTGATCGTTGGACGCCGAGGTGTTCAGAAAGATCATCGCACCGCCCAGCATCACAATCAGCGCGGCGGCCGCAAGCAGCGGCAGCCGGTTGCCGGACGGCTCGTCGCGCTGAACCGTTCCGAAGAACGCTGCCGATGAAACTGGCGTCAGCGGCTCGGCGTCCGGGATTAGTGATTTGGGATTGGGCCTAATCCCTAGTCCCAGATCCCTGGTCCCTTCTGGTTCCGCCGTCCACTGCCACTCTCCCGCCACCCGCGTCCAGCCGTCGGCGCCGACGTGCGTATCCGCCGCGTTCGACAAGGCGGCCACGCGCGCCTCGGATCGCTCGCGCTCATGGCGCTGGACCTTCCGCGCAGAAAACAGCGCGACGACTGCCGTCGCGACCGAGATGAGTGTGATGACGAGCAGTACGGTTTCCATGCCCTTTACCTCAACTTGAATTCAACCGCGACTTCGACAATCACGTCGACCGGCTGTCCCAGCCTCGTGGCCGGCGAAAACCG
>JANNJO010000261.1:0-6268 GCA_031395755.1 Acidobacteriota bacterium | reverse complement strand
ACCTGGAAGGCACGACCTACTCCTTTGAACAGAAGGTCAGTCGCGTGTACGAGCGCCATGTCCTGAAGGTGGGGGGGCGCTTTACGCGGGAGACCGGGGACCGCCAGAACCCGGAGATTCCCAAAGTGTTCTACCAGAACAAGGCCGATCTGCTCGCGAACGTGCCGCTGTCGCTGCTGACCCCGTTTGGCGGTCCGCCGCACGCGTCGCATATGGACACGTTTGGCGGGTTCCTCCAGGACGACTGGCGCGTGGGCAGCAATCTCGTGCTGAACCTGGGCCTGCGCTACGATTACTATGGCAACGTCGTGGTCCGGCCAACGACCCCCGTGGAGGTCGAAATCGTCAACCTTGCGCCGGCGACCGACCTGCGCAAGCTGGACTTCGGCCCCTTAGTCGACCCGAAGCGCCCGTACAATCCTGACGTCTGGAACTTTGGACCCCGGCTGGGCTTTGCCTGGACGCTGGACGAGGCCGCGGAGACCGTGGTGCGTGGCGGCGTGGGGTACCTGTATAGCCCGCACCTGGCGGCGACCGTTCGGTCGAGCGCCGGGAACCCGTACATCCCCTTCCGGCAGATTTACAACCGGACGGAAGTGGCGGCGCGCGGCATGAAGTGGCCTTGGTACAACGATCAGACCGCGCCATTCGTCGCCGCCGATCTGGGCGGGCGCAAGAGCGTGTTCTCGGTCTTCGACACCAGCTTACAGGTGCCCAATACCATCCAGTCGATGCTGAGTGTGCAGCGGGGGTTCACGCGCACGATGGCCCTGGAGGTCGGCTATCTCCACACTGCGGGCCGGAGTTTCCCCCTGCAGCGGCACTTTACGCAGGCGTTCGACCGCGAAACCGGTCTGCGGCCCAACCCGGTTCTGGGCGCGCTCAGCGGGTATTACGTCGACTCCAGCCAGACGATGACCTACAACGGGCTGCAGTCTTCGCTCCGGAAGCGGTTCGCCGACCGCTACTCGTGGGAGGTCAACTACACGCTCGGCAAGGGCGAGGCGACCCAGGGCGGCGATCTCGCCGCGTACTATCTCGCGGAGGTCAATGCGACCCAGGATTTCTGGGATCCGGAGTTCGATCGTGGGCCAGTTGATAACGACGTGCGTCACCGGCTGGTCGGCACGTTCATCTACGAGCTCCCCGGGGTCCGAGGTGGGCAGGGCGTTCTCAACGGCGTGCTGGGCGGGTGGCAGCTGTCCGGCATCCTCAACGCGCGATCGGGTCTGGCGCTGAGAGTCGTTCAGCCCTCGGGCATCGATCGCAGCCGGCCCGATGTGGTGCCCGGCGTCGATCTGGTGGTCGCGGATTGGAAGGATACGTGCAGCGCGACCGGCTGCAACTACCTGAATACCGGCGGCTTCGCCAGCGTGCCCGCGAGTCCGCTCACCCGAGCGACGCTGCGGCCCGGAACCTACCAGGTCGGGATGGCACGCGGCCCGGGCGCCTGGGGTCTGAATACGACGCTGGCTAAGAATTTTCCCATCGGGGCCAGCACACGTCTTCAGGTCCGCATCGACGCATTCAACCTGCTTAATATGAAGAGCTATAACAACCCAAACCTCAACATCGTGTCGCCGGACTTCGGCCGGATTTCGGGTGCCGGGGGCGAACGGTCGTTGCAGTTCGGCGGCCGGCTCACGTTCTGAAGCCCGACAGGGGTAAGGGAAACCCCAATGCCTTACACGCACGAGAGCGCTCCTCTGCGTCCCTACCAGATCACTTTTGCGCCCAGCTGGATGATCCGCGGATCTCTCGCGGAGGTGATCTCGCCGAAACCGCTGCCGCCCAGCGCGCGCCCCGGCGCGTCCCAGTTCGGCTTGTTCAGGACGTTGAAGAACTCGCTGCGCAGCTGAAGCCGAAGACCGCGCCCCATTGCGACCGTCTTAAATATCGCCAGATCGAGCACGTTGCTGTCGGGACCGATCACCGTCGACCGTCCGGCGCTCCCGAAACGATCGGACGTGGCGACGAAGCACTCGGTCGCGAAGAACTTCTGAATCGTCTGATCACCGCGCGACAGATTCGGATCGCACACCTGGTCCGGGCGCACCGCGCCGTTTGTGCCGACGCCCAGCGGATCGCCTGATCGGAGGATCGTGATCGGGAAACCCGTCTGCCACTGGTAAATCCCGTTGAGCTGCCAGCCGCCGATGATCTGGTCGACGAAGCCGGAGACGTCGCTGCCGAACCGGCGGCCGCGGCCGAGCGGCAGATCGTAGACGAACGAGGACACGAAGCGGTACTTGTGGTGGTTTGGCGCCAGCCCCCAGTCGGCGTCTATGTTGAAGATGTCCTGGACGCGGTTGCCGGTGTCGTTGTTGCCGCCGCTGAACGGCTGCGCGTGGCTCAGCGTTCTGCCGTATGTGAACGAATTGATGAACGTGAGTCCGTGGGAGTACCGCTTCTCGAAGCGGCCGGTCAGCGCGTTGTGCAGGGATTTCGCCGAGCTCTTCGTTTCGAACCAGTTGTCGAGAATGATCAACTGGTCCTCGAAGATGGCGAACGGCAGAGCGCGCCGGAACTGCGGGTGGACCGTCGTCGGGATCTGCGCGCTCGGCGACCGCGGCTCGGCGGTATTCAGGTTCTCGCGCCGGTTGAGCCGCTCGGCCCAGTGGCCGGCGTATGCAATCTCGGCCACCATCGAGTTTCCGAGCTGACGCTGAGCGCTCAAGTTCCAATGGTGGACGAAGGAGTTCTTGAAACCTACCTGGAACGTGTTCGGTCCCGGCGTAAACGATCCGATGGGGGGATCATCCAGCAGATAGCCGATGAATGCCTCCGAGGGGGGCAGCCCGAACTGGAAGGCGGAAAGCGACTGCTGGTCCTCGCGAATCCACGGCAGGTTTTCGACCGCGTCCTGATAGTAGCTGATCGGCACCGTGTCGAAGAACAGTCCGTAGCCGCTGCGGATGACCGTTGCGTCGTTGATACGATACGCCACGCCGATGCGCGGCCCGAAGTCGTGCTTCTCGGTGGGCGTCATCGCCCTCGGCACGTCGCGGCCGGCGACCACGACCCGCGGCAGCTGGTCGACGCGGAGGTCGTTCAGCGTGATGGGGAGATCGAGCGACCGCAGATTCCGGTCGATGCTGGCGCAGTATGCCGGGTTTTTGCAGAAGGACAGCCCGCCTTCACCGAAGCTCTTGGGATAAAACGGGACAGTCATCCCCGAGATATGGTCGCGCGTTTCATACGGCGGTATATAGAGCTGGTACCGCACACCGTAGTTGACCGTCAGATTCGGCGTGACCTTGAAGTCGTCCTGAATGAAGGCCGCGTACTCCGCCGCGCGCAGGAAGCTCGAATGGTCGCCCGGGCGGCGCGATTTCTGGCGCGGGAGGCCGAGCAGGAAATTCGCGAATGTGTTGCCGGTATTCGGGAATCCCTCGATGCCGCTCCACTCGGGGTTCTCGAAGATCCAGTCGCCGCGGGTATTGGCCGGATTGTTGATGACGTCGAGCTGGATCCGGCGGAACTCTCCCCCGAGCTTGAAGAAGTGGCGCCCCTTGTTGAACGAAAACTGCTCCACGATCTGGAACGTGTTGTCGCTGCGCCGTAGCTCGCCGCCGTCGCCGATTCCAGTAAAGCCGGTGACCGAGATGTTCGGCGCACCGGGACCAGCGAGCGGCAGACCTCGTATGCCGAGCTCGCTGACCAGATGTCTCCCCTCGAGGACCCGGATGGCCCCGTTCTGCGGCCGCTCGCGCGAGTATCCGAACCGCAGCTCGTTCACCTTCGAAGACCCGAACACTTTCGTGTGGCTGACCGCGAACACCTGCTGGCGATTCAGCGAGAGGCGCTCGTTGCCCGGGAAGCTGCCGGGCGATCGCTCATCGGAGTCGTTCAGGCCGTATCGTGCGAAGAAGGCGTTGTTCGACGAGAACTGGTGATCGAGGCGGAGGAAAAACTGATCGGCGACCAAGCGGTCGGCGCGGTTATCGAAATAGTTGTCGCGCGGGTTCCCGGTGCTGGCGTCGCGCGTGCCCTCGGTGTTCGGCGCCGGCCACAGCCCGGATCGCAGAATACGCTGCGCGATCGGGTCGACATTCGAGAGCGGAATCTGGTTGTTGGGGTACGGGTCACGCACGAACACGCGGTTCCCAGTGCGCGGGTCGGTGATCAGCCGCGAAGTCCGCGGATTGTAGATCTGGTTGCGCAAAACCGGCCGCCCCAGCAGATCGGTCCCGATCTGCGGCCCCAGGATCGCCGACAGGTCGCCTCTCATAAACGCATCGTTCGGCACCGTGCGACGTCCCACGCTGCCGCGCGTCTGACGGGTCCCCTGGTAATCGCCGAAGAAAAACGTCTTTCCGCGGATCACCGGGCCGCCCAGCACGGCGCCGAATTCATTGCGGTTGAGCGGTGGCGGCTTGAACTTTCCGTTCTTGTCCACGAAATTCGGATTCCGGTCGAAGAAGTTCCGCGCCTGCAGCGCGTCGTTGCGGTTGAACTCGTACAGGGTCCCATGCAGCTGGTTGGTCCCGGATTTGGTCACCACGCTGATCTGCCCGCCGGCGCCACGGCCGAACTCCGCGGCGTAGCTGCTCACCTCGATCCTGAACTCCTGGATCGAGTCCACCGACGGCCTGAACGAGATGCCTGAGTCCCACTGGTTGGTGTTGGTGACACCGTCAAGCTGAAACGAGTTCTGTTCCGAGCGCGTGCCGTTGATGCTGATGCCGCCGCCGCGGCCGGCGCCAGGCTGTCCCGTGTTCACACCCGGCACCTGCAGCGCGAGCTGCACGAAGTTGCGGCCGTTCAACGGCAGCTCGGCAATCTTCTGACTGTCGATGACGCCGCTGAGCGTCGCTCCCTCCGTTTGTAACATTTGCGTCCGGCCGCTCACTTCCACGACTTCGGTGACGGAACCGATCTCGAGCCGGACGTCGAGCCGGGCGATCTGACCGACTTCCACTCGGAACCCCGATTCGCTGAAGGTCCGAAAGCCGTCCCGCGTCGCCACGACGCTGTAAGTGCCCGGCCGCAATCCGGGAATGTTGTAGTTGCCGGTGTTATTCGTTTCCGTCTCACGCGAAAATCCCGTGGCGGGATCGACCAGCACGATGTGCACGCGGTCCATCGCAGTGCCTGATGGATCCGTGACGGTTCCTGTGAGCCCCGAGGTGCCGGCTTGGGCGAATGTGCGCGTCGGCAGGCCGACGCAAAGTGCCACGAGCAGCGAGAGGACCAGGCGGAGCGACAGGACATGCACTGGCATGAGGCGGCCTCCTTTTGAAAGCGGTTTGTCCTTATAGCGCGTCGCGCCGGTTGCCTGCAAGGGGTTTCATGAGTCGCGCGGGTTCAAGGCGCACATGTGGACGCCAGCGGTGCGACCGACATCACGTTCGGGCTCGGGTGCGTTCGTCAACTGCCAGCTAAAGTCAGCGACCGCGGCTAGACAACCCAATCACCTGCACGACCGCCCCGCTTCGCATCGGCCTCGGACCGCCGCGCGGAAGAATGCGGATGCTCTCCCCGGTCCAAATTTGTGGATCGATCGCGTGACCGGTCTGCGGCCCAATCCAGCGCTTGGTGCGCCCGGCGGGTACGACGTCGACAGCAGCCAAACGATGGTCTACAACGGATTGCAGACATCGCTCAGGAAGCGATTCTCGAATCGGCATTCGTGGGACGTGCGATCGGCGGCAGCAACCGGCTGCAGGTCCGTGCGGACATATTCAACCTGCTGAACCGGAAAAACCTCAGCAATCCGCAGCAGGCTATCAACAACGTGAACTTTAGCCGGATCACGGGGGCCTCCTCAGCCCGCGTCGTCCAGTTTGGCGCGCGGCTGACGTTCTGATTGGTCGATTGGGGTAGGGGCAAGGGGCACGGGGTAGATGACCCCTGCCCCTTTTCTGTTGTAAGGCTCTCAACTTCACCACCCTCAACACGGCTCACCGGAGATCAGCATGCGGAATGCTATCGTGCTCGCCGTCCAGCGAGCGCTCGGTCGCACGATGTCTGTGGAGGTCGGATACATCCGCACGAACGGGAACGATTTTCCGCTGCAGCGGCAGTTCGCAAAGGCGATCGACCGGGTAACGGGGCAGCGGCCAGACGATGCGATACAGCGGCTTGCAGACGTCCTTCGGCCAAGCGCTTTTCGAATCGCCATTCATTCGAGATCAATCACACGTTCGGCAGGGGTGTGGCGACCCAGGGTGGCGATATCGCCTCCTACATCACCGCCGATATCGGCAATCCACAGGATTTCTGGGATCCGGAGTTCGACCCGCGGGCCAACCGAAGATGATGTCCG
>JANNJO010000250.1:0-1750 GCA_031395755.1 Acidobacteriota bacterium | reverse complement strand
GGAGCGGGCGCCGAATCGTATCGTCGCCGCCGTGCTGGCGCAGCCCAGTGGGTTCCGTAAGGAGACGCCCGACCTCTTCTACGAGAACAACATCAAAGGGTGGGGCCCCGAGTTGGTCATCGGTATAGGCATCCCACGGCCGGTCGATCTCGAGCGGGCCGGAGGACTGGCCGGCGTTGGCGTTGCGCAGGTCCGACGCGATGCAGCGGTACTCTCCCTTGAACTCCTCGATCGAGTGAAAGGGATTGGTCAGGCCGGAGATCGTCGAGTTCAATCCCCCGCCGGCGATGAGCAACAACGGGAAGCCGGAGCCGGCCTCCTCATAGTGGATGCGAACGGGGCCTCTTTCGTAGAAGGACATGGCAGCTCCTCCCTGGCCAGTCTGCTGCGCAAACACACGCGGCACTGCGGCCATCACCGTCGCCGCGGCGCCCGCTTTCAGTATCTTGCGTCTGATTGGATCTACCATCGGGTCCTCCTGCCTTTCGGCCGTCTAACGCATGAATGAGCCGCGCATCGACGAGAGGCCTCTGCCATCTGGTGCAACGCCCGTATCTACGTTCCCAACGCCTGACCGCCGAGCCTTTGTTCGCTCATGACTTTACTCCACCGGCGGTCGGAACCAGAGCCTTCCCAAGCCACGCTCTTTTCACGAATAGATCATGAACTCAAGCAGGTTTCCATCTGGATCGCGGACATACACACTCGACCCGTTCCTGCGCCGCCCTCCTGCGCGCTCGACGGGCCCGACTTCGACCTTCGCGCCGGCCCGATCCAGCGTGGACTTGAGTGATTCCGCCGTCCCTTCCCACACGAAACAGAAATCACCAGACGGCGGCCTGGCCGCTGGAGCTCGCAAGGTAAACGCGGGATCCTGCCAACGGACCGGCCGATGGAAATTGATCATCTGGTCGCCGCCGACATATACGGACACAGCACTCGGTGTTTCGTTCATCTGCAAGCCGAGGGCTCGATAGAACGCGAGCATTGCATCGGTGTTCTGCATAGGCACGGCGACATGGTCGAATCCTCGAATGCGTCCTGCCGGCTGTGCCGAGGCGCTGCGGCCTCCAGTGACGGCAGCCGCGCCCACAACGGCCTTCACGAATCGACGGCGTGACGCTTTGCCATGCATCGAGGCTACTCCTCCTGCAGCACGGCCCGATCCCAAACGGGCCGCGTCGAACACCGCTGCCTAACGTTTTTCGAACTCGCTGGCGCGAAAACGCCGCATCATGTTCTGCTAAGCCGCCGGCTGAACATGGTGTCCTCCAATGCAGATGCGTCGCGCACGAGTGCCGAAACGTATGCCGCGGCCAGAGCCTAAGCGAGGAGATCGTCGAGTGCGCCCAGCTTTCGCACGAGCACAAGCGCGTTTCATCCTGCCAGACGACTGGTACTGAGCTAGCGCGTGGCTTTGACCGCGGGCTTGGTCGGCACTTCGAAGACCCAGATGGCGGCGCCGTGATCCGGTGGATTCTGGATTTCCGGCACGAGCACATCGTAGCTGTTCGACTGATAGCCGCCTGGGCCGACCACGACGGCGACGTATTCCTGTCCGTTGGCGGAATAGCTGATCGGCGCAGAGCTCGGCACGTCGTTCAGGCGGGTCTTCCAGAGCTGAGCGCCGGTCGCGGCGTCGTACGCGAGAAACATCCGGTCGAGGCCGCCGGCAAAGACGAGGCCGCCAGCCGTAACGAGGGTGCCCGTCGTCAGCGGCGCGCGCTGCCGTTCGACCCATGCCGTTTTC
>JANNJO010000188.1:0-2935 GCA_031395755.1 Acidobacteriota bacterium | reverse complement strand
GAAGAAGAACGACTTGTTCCTGCCGTTGTACAGCCCGGGAATCACGATCGGGCCGCCGAACACGCCACCGAAATCATGCTGCTCGAGCGGCGGTTTCGAACGGCCGGCCGCCTTGTTGAAGTAGTTGTTCGCGTCGAGCTTTTCGTCTCGGTAGAACTCGAACACCTTCCCCCGCCAGTTGTTCGAGCCCGATCGCGACACGAAGCTCACCGCCCCGCCGCCCGCGTGGCCGAACTCCGCCTTGAACCCGTTGGTATCGACCGCGAACTCGTTGATCGCCTCGACCGACGGCGAGTTGAGCGTCGTCCACAGCCGCTGCTCGAACGGGGCGCCGGGCGTCGCCGACACGCCGTCCACCGAGAGATCCCAGCCGCCCTCCTGACCGCCGCCGATGACGATGTTGCCGCGGCCGCCGTCCCCGCTCGACCCCGCTTTCGCTTCAGGGGCGATCAGACTGAGATCGAGCGGCGATCGCAGAGCCCCGCCGACGACGAGCGGGAGGTCCTGGATAAACTTGCTGCTGATTGCCGAACTGACCTTCACGCTGTCGGTCTGGATCTGCCGCGCATCCGAGGTCACGGTCACGGCGTCCAGCAACCCGCCGACTCTCAGCTGTGCGTCCACTCGAACCGTGCTGCCCGCCGTCACCTCGATATTCTCGATCGTCGTCGTTTGAAAATTCTGGACGGTCACGATCACGACGTAGCTGCCAACGGGGAGTTGCGGGATGGTGTAGGAGCCCTCGCTCGAGGTCGTCGCCTGCCGCTCGAAGTTGGTGGCGACGTGTATGGCTTTGACGGAGGCGCCTGGAATGATTGCGGCCGATTGATCGGTCACCTGCCCGGTGAGGGTCCCGCGGTCTGCCTGCGCGTGGGCAGTGGAAGCGGTGGCGAAGAGCGACGCGAGTACAAGGACGGAAGCAAACAGAGACCGAGCAACGAACATAACCGCTCCTTTCGATTCCGGATGGCGCCGGATTACGGCGAGGGCTGCCTGTTATCGCGGCTATCCTGTTCTGCAACGGGCATGCTGTCAAGCCATACGCGCTAAATGTCGGCGAGCATCTGATCGAGCGAGGTGTAGCGCTCGAGCGTCGCCGAGGCGGTTGCGCACCGGCTGGCCGCCGCAAGCCCGGTGTTCTCGGCGAGAAAGATGATGTACTTCGCGATCGCCTTCGAGAAATTGAGCCGCGCTTCGGGGCTGATCGCGTAGAAGCGCGCGCGCTGCGCGTAGCCCGCCGGCGAGTGATCGCCCAGGGCCGACTTGTCCGGACGGCCGCCGGCGGCGAGGACGTAGAGGAAGTTGTACTCGAAGAAGAACATGTGCTCCGGCCTCGGCGGCAGGGCCTCGAGCGCGGCGCGGCACGTGTCTCGAGAGGCGAAGACCGACTCGCCCGCCGCGCGATTGTTCGCAGCAAGCGCCGTCGTGATGAACACGCGGGCCATCTTCTGCTCAGTTGCATCCTTGCTGCCCACGCCGGCCAGCGCCATCTCCAGGGTAAAGCGGTACCAGTCGCGCCAGAGCGCTGCGTCGCCGGGATCCTTGGAGCCCGCGAGCGCGACGCCCATTTCATACGTGTAGCGCCCGCTCGTCTTGATCTCGAGATTTCCGTTCGTTACGTTGCCCATCACCCGGTAGTTCTCGGCTGACTTTCCCGAACCCGAATGGAAGCCGATGCTCGCGTCAAACGCGCGGCATACCGCCCACTGCTTCTCGATGAGCATTCGCAGCCCGCCGTTGTCCGGGTACGGCGTGTTCTTCTGAAACCCGAACGCCGGCGCCACGAAATTGATGCTCATGCCGAGCGCTTCGCACAGCGACAACATCACCGCCGTCGTCTCCGGCGTCGTCAGGCCTGGCAGCTCGTCGATGGAGAGCTCGCGGAGATAGCGACGGCCGATGTCGGTTGTGAACGCCTCTTCTCGGGCGTGGCGGTACTTGTCGTCGCGGCGTTTCATTTTCTCCAGCGCCGGCCAGACATACGCGAGCAGCTTCAAAAACTCGGAATCGTCGACGGCGACGCCGGCGGACGCGACGCGGGCGCGAACCCTATCGATCAGATCTGCAGGCACATGGGATGTCACCCATGCCGCTGCGTCGGCCGGCACCTCCGTTTGCGCGAGCTCGGGCGAGAGATCGAACGTGATGTAACTCGCCAGCACGCACCCGCGCACGAGTGCGTCCTCGCGGGCGTCGAACTTGCCGCCGATCGGCTGATGGTCGGCGTTGAAGCTCCACGCGATGCGGCGCAGATGAAATCCCGTTCTCAGCTTGGAGAGCACGCAGCCATGGCTCATCCCCTCGACGCTCTGGCCCTGATGGCCTTCAGGCACGTTGGTGCCGATGAAGGGGAACGGAACGGTATCGAGCCGTCCTTCGAGCATCGCGTCGACGTCGTACACGAGCTCGCGTGGGATGCTGTTCTGGTTTGCGGTCACGCCGAGGTCGAGCGCGCTCATCGCCCATTCGACGGCCGGCCAGTGCAGCGTCGTGAATCGCGCGCCAATACCTAATGTGCCGCGACCGAGACTGGCGCCGGCCGTCGGAAAGATCGTCGAGCCCGGATCGTGCTGCTGGACGGCGTTCTTCAGGTAGAGCAGGTTCTCCCAGCTTGCTGGAAAAACCATCAGACCGTCGGCAGGGGAGATCCCGTCTGAAAGCCCGTCTGTTGCCTCGGGCCCGACGCGCGCCTGAAGCCTCCATGCGCAGTCTCCGGTGGCCTCATCCTCGACCAGTGACCATTGTCCGGCTGCCGTTTCGAACTGGCTCTTCGGCCACGTTTTTACGGCCCCATCCGCTCGAAGCTTCGCGCTCAGCGCCGGCCAATCGAGGCAGAAGTCGGGGCTGATGCAGGGATTCCGCGCGATTCGCAGATCGTGATCGATCAGAAAACGATTGATGGCGCTCATCAGATGGTCATGGCGTGGAAGCCGCC
>JANNJO010000386.1:0-4953 GCA_031395755.1 Acidobacteriota bacterium | reverse complement strand
CTCATTACATCCTTCGAACCGGAAAACAGCCAGATGTTCGTCGATGAGGACCGGCTGTCGGCTCTGGGTCTGACGTTGCGCGATCTGGCGCACTTTCTCGAATCACAGCCGTTCCTTTTGGCGGTTTTCACACACGACGACGTGCGGCTTGCGGCTCACGCGGCGAAGTGACGCCGCTGCGCAGGCACTCGACTTTTGCGCGTACATCAAAGCCATTCGCTGGAAACGCCCCCCGACGAACCGGCCCGAGGCAGGCGGTCTAGCTGACGCAGCCAGGCCGCGATCTGGTTCCAACTGGCGAACGTTAGGGTCACCACTCTTTCTAAAGCACTTACGCGTTTTTCGCCCACCGCAATTTTCTGCTCCGGTTGCACCGGGGTTGCAGATGGTTGCACGTCGTCGAGCCGATCGACGGCCGTGCGATTGCCGCCGGGCACCAGGTGTCCGTAGACATCCACCGTCACCTGGATCGAGCTGTGCCCCATCTGCTCCTTCACGTACGCGAGTGACTCACCCTGCTGAATCAGCAGCGACGCGAAGGTGTGTCGCAGATCGTGGAACCGGATCTGGTGAAGCTCGGCCTTCTCAAGGACGCGCTTGAAGATGTGCCGCACATTCGCATCATCGAGGAGCGTCCCCAGACGCGACGGAAAGACCATATCCGGCGGCTCGGTGCCGTGCTTCAGCGCATAGGCCTTCTGTCGCAGCCGTAAGGCAACCTCGACTGGCTCCGCAACGAGCCGAACGAACGCGCGCAGACCGTCCCAGTGTTCATTCTCACCGGCCACCCGCTGTCGCCTGACGAGCAACAGACGCTTCGCCGTCGGCACGCTGAGGTGTTCTTCAAGCCGCAGGGCATAAGCGACATTGTGAAGGCGCTGGCCCGACTCCGCTAGGGTGCGGGGAGCCTCGCAGCCGTACCTGCGGTGACTGAGCGACCAAAGGGAGCGAAGGCAGACCCGCACGCATGAGAACGCGTACGGCGTCGTCTACGAGATTGAGGCGCCGATCAAGACACCCAACGGCAGGAGCGTCCGCTTCTGCTCGGTCTGGCAAGTTGACACTGGCACCGACGTGCCGCGATTCATTACCATGTACCCGAGGTAGGACATGCCCTTCGACATGTACAGCGACGTGATCCTGACTCGCGACGTCACCGAGCGCGGGCTCCGTGCTGGCGATGTCGGCACGGTCGTGGAGCGGCACGCCGTTCCCAATGTCCCTGAGGAAGGCTATTCGGTCGAGTTCTTCGACATGACCGGCAACACGGTGGCCGTGGTCACGCTGCCGGCGAATGCCCTGCGGTTGCCCACACCAGCCGATCGGCCGGCCGTGCGAGCGCTCAGCGCCTGAGCCGTTATGCTGCCTCGGGGCTTATTCCTGAGCGACTCCACTGCTCGCAGCCAGCCTTCAGTTCAGAGTCCGACTCTCGTTAGAGGGCTCGAGCAAGTCGAGTGGCTCGACCAAACGCTCATGCACGAAGTTTCAGGAGGAGCCGTCGGACCGCTCGAATAGTCGGTGTCACCACGTCGTGCAGGTATGCCAACGGAGCCTGCCCTGCGTGCCAATGGCTGCTACCACACACAAGGCCTTTACGCGGTTGAACGACGGTTCACCCGAGCGCGCGAAGGGTCGTGTGCGTCATCACGAGTTCGCCCAGCCCTCGGGCGTCGATGGACGCGAGACCCGCCAGGTGGAGCGCCACACAGACGCGGCCTTCTGTTACCAGCGCCGCGATAGCGCAGCGCAGGCCGAGGACCTCGGTCTCACCCGAGCTGACCCTTTCCCCTTACTCAACGACGGCGGGGCAGTATCCGAACAGTGAAGATCGGGAAAGCTCATAAAAAGAGTGTGGCGGCGTCCAGAGTTTCAAGAATCTTTCAAGATTGAGGGCGGTCGATCCGGGCGCACACCGCCAGAAGTCCTCCGTGACCCAGACACGGATCCGCACGAAGGGCGCATCATAGGCAGTGCCCGACCGTCAAAGATGAAGTAATGCCGCGGGAGGTTCCCGATACGGACACATCGCCCGCAACGCACTTTCTTCATCTGCGGTAATGCGTAACATCCAACGCTGCTTCACTGCACGCCACGTGATCGCGTAGTGACACCAGCCCTCTCGAAGCGGCGGCCGCCATGCCTCCGGGCCGCGATCGCTCTTGCTGCGATTCGCACTCGCGCTCACAGCAACAAGGTGCTCTCGATCGACAAGATCATTCGCATACGCGCGCTTGGTGAGGTGATCCCAGACCCATCCTCCACTTCGATGAGCATTGGCGAGTGGGACGCGATGATCCACGTCCAGGTCGGATGGGTCGGTATAAACAGCACCGGTATATTCGTCGCGCCACCTCCCCGCGACGACTCGGCAGCCGCGCGTATCAAGCGTTGGGGGGATCAGCGATTCATCGATGAGCACTTCTTGCCGAGTATCTTGGCAATCACCATCTTCGTCCACCCAATGCTGCCAATCGGCGCGAACGTAAGTTGGTATTTCGGCTGGAACAATGTCTGTTGGCGCAGTGGGTCCGCGGCTGCACGCAACAGCGAGCAGCGCGAGTGCGAGGACCGCTCGTTTCATGCAGCGGTCTGAAATTATATGGTGGACCGCTGGGTAAGCCCGTGAGGATGGGTGCATCTCATCCAGCCGATCGACCCCTCGACAGTGAGATGAACCGGGATCCATCGACTTGTGGTCAGGACCTCGCTATACTCTGTCGCGCCCTGGCGACGGTTCGCGCGCCATCGCTCAGCCAGAATAGCGGAGGAAATATGAGGAAACGTGTCCGATTGGTTGCGCTCTTTGTTCTCGTGGCGGCGGCGAGCGCGTGGCTCGGCGCGCAGGAACAACAGACCGCCAAGCCCACCCAGGAGTTTTGGATCCAGAGGGCCCCGGGCGGCAAGGGCTATGTGCCCCCCAACAAGCCTCATACCAAACTTTCGGACCTGAAGGCCAAATACAAGGGCCAGAATTCATGGAAAGAAACGGTACTCAAGGACGGTGAGTCCCAGGCCGATTACGTGTCCATGGCTCCAGGCACCAAGGTGAGCCCGCGCCTGCATCCTGCCACTCCAACGCTCTTCGTGGTCTTCGAAGGCGAGATGCGCTGGCAGATCGAGAATCAGGAAGCATTTACCGCCAAGCGTGGTTCGATGGTCCACATCCCGTCATGGAACATCTTTTCGTACGAGGTCATCGGCGGGGTACCTGCGGTCTTCATTGAGGTGAACGCCGCCCATTACGAGGCCGTTTATCCCGCGACAAGCCCCGCGCCTGCGGCACTGCCCGGAAGAGTGGTGACCAAGACGAGGTTCGACGGCCGTCGTGCGACCCCCTACGTGGCGCCGAACAGGCCGCACTTCAACCTGCACGACTCGATTGCAGCGGGGCGTGGGGGCGGCGTGTTTGTGCGCACCGAGCACATGTATGCCAACGCCAATTATGGGTTCGCGGACCCCAACGATCCGGCCAATCCGAATCGCGGGCGGGGTGGCACAGGTCGAGGTGCAGCGCCGCCCCAGATCGGCACAATCAACCCGAATGTGCCGGGCGGTCACCTGCATCCCGATAACGTCGAGTGGTGGATCGTCCTGACCGGACAGATCTCCGCAAAATTCGAAGCGGGGCAGTTCATCGCGAGCGAGGGTGACATTCTGTACGCCCCACCCTACATGCTGCACGCGATGGCCAACCACGGGCCCGGGGGCTCCTGCCGGATTGCGATTGGTTGGTACGACCCGGAGCACTTCGACCCCGTCGCTCAGTAGCAGCGCTGATGGAACGTATGCGGCGGCGAGGCAGCAGTGCCCCGCCGCCGCATGCCGTTTCGCTTGACCGCCTTCGCGCTCTTGCTTCACGCCGCTCGCCGAAGCCCCTCAATCTGCGGCAGCCAGCCGTCGAGCCGGTTCCAACCGGCGAATGTTCGGCTCACCACCTTCCTTCCAATCACCTACAGGGATTTCACCAACCGCAATTTTTCGCGCAGGTTGCGCGTTTGGTTGCGGATGGTTGCGTCTCATCCAGGTATCCTCGCATTGCCCTGACTCCTCCCTGGAAGGGTCTTGCCATGTGATTTCGACTGGTCCTGGCGGCCGCGTTCTGTGGTGCGGCAAACATTGCCGCCGCGCAGAGTTTTGACTGCGCAAAGGCGCAGACGCGAGTCGAGAAGATGGCGCGTGCTCCTCGCCCACATCCCCCACCAGGTTCGAGCCGCCGCCTGGAGCGTATCGCTCCACCTTCACGAATCTGAAAGGTGAAGGGGGATTCGCGGCCATGAGCATCACGCCGAAGGCGATTTCGGAGGGCACGATGGCGGCGGACATCAGCGTCCGTCTCGTGGGGCTCAGACGGAATGCGACGTACCTGTTACAGCGAGCGCAGGAAGGAGTCGGCGGCCGTCCGCTCGGCTCGGATGGGATCTGCCAGCGTGCCCTCGGCCTCTCCCCTTGGTCGCCGAGTGATCCGCCCACCCTGAATTTCCAGACGATGCCGCTTCCAGCCACGGGCCCGCTGGTGATGATCACGACCACATCGACCGGCGACGGCGCCGTCGACTTCGAGTTCCGCGCCCTGATGGTTCTCGCGGGCACCACCAACGATGTGATGTTCCGGCTGATCGATAACGCGGAGGCTGCCACGACGGAATTGCGCAGCGACTGCATGATGATCACGGCGCGATAGACTTTCGCCGATTGTCTCGAGGCGATGGAATTCGCGACGCTCGCATGCACCCTGCCTACTCAACCGAGAGAAGATCCCCTACCGGTCAAACGGCACCACGACCCCAACCGCAAGGCGCAACATGTTTCCGATCTCATCACCAGTGCGGACGAAGTCGCCTCCGATTCGTATGCCGATCGCCGAGCCGATGGCGGCGTATGCGGCGTTGTATGGGGCAGCGGGCGATGCGGGTGTTTCAACCCTGCTGCCATCGCCATCCGCGTATAGCGCCG
>JANNJO010000031.1:0-15465 GCA_031395755.1 Acidobacteriota bacterium | reverse complement strand
CATCCGTCAACCGCTCGCGGTGCTCAGCATGTTCCGCCACAGCGCCCTGATGGGAGGCCTCGAGGTCGCTCAACTGCGAGGCGACCCGATCTCGTTCGGAAGTGGCCTGATCGATCTCGCCGCGCAAAGCGTTCAGCGCCTGCTGATGCTGGTCGCTCTCGCGGCTTTGCCGTTCCACGATCTCATCTCGCGCTGCGTTCGCGTCCTGCAGCTGCGCGCGCAGCTCACTCAGCTCGGCTTGCGCCTGTTCGGCCGCGGCCTGCTGTCCCTGCGCGAGGTCGGTCGAGAGCAGTTCGTTGGTGGCCTCCCGCTCGCCCAGTTGCGCGGCCACCTGATCCCGTTCCTTTGTCGCTTCTTCGAGCCGTGTGCGCAAATCCTGAAGGTGAGCGCGTCCCTGCCTCAGAAGCGTCTCGAGCTCCGGCAGCCGCGACAACGCCCGCTCGAGACGGTCGCGATCGGCTTCCGCCTCTTCAAGTTTTGCTTCCAGATCTTGCAATTGGCCGGAGAGATTTTCCGATCGGGGTTGCAGCTGCTCCGCCGCAAGCGTCTGTCGAACCGCTTCGCTCTCGTGCAGCGCGGCTTCCAGGCGACGCAGCGCCGTTGCGTCGCGCGCGCCCAGAATCAGCGAAGGAATGCCATCGGCGTGATCAAAAAGGGGCACGCCGTGAAAAACGACGCTCCGCTGTGTGCCTGAAACGTCTGCCAGGTCGCATTCCAGCGAACGTGATGTTCCGCCCGAAACCGATCGTGAGAACTCCCGCCAGGCATCCTGATGCGCCGGCACAATCCACGTCGTCAAAAATCCGCCGAGAATCTCGCCCGGCTGCTGAGCACCAAGGAACCCAAGGGCGGCGTCATTCGCGGCCAGGATGAGCCCATCGATCCCAACGCGCATCAAGCACGCGGGTTGCTTTTCGACGATTCGGCGGAGGTGTTCCCCGTCGACCGCTGGCACGGCGGGTGAAGCCGGCCTTGTCGGATCCGGCGCTTGGACGACCGTTACTGGGCTCATCTTTTTCTACGTTCCGCGAAAGGGAGGACTGGAACTGACTTGGTAGCAAACAAAGTACCCACGGAGGCTCCACGACGAGTGGAAGCTAACTGCGTGAACCGTCTACTCTTATGCGCGGGTGCAGATCCGAGCCGGAAGCGTCCGGCTGACTTCGTGCCCTATTTTGGCACTACAGATCCGAAATCGGACATTGCGCTTGGGCGAGTTCAAAATGCCGGACGCGTGATCCCCAACTTTCGCAGCTTCGACTGAAGCGTCGTCCGCTTCAGACCGAGCCTCGCGGCGGCGCCTCCAGGCCCACCGATGACCCCACGTGATTCCCGCAACGCTTCGAGAATCAGCTCCCGCTCCGCGTTGCGCAGCTGGCCGGTGGCGGCGCTCAAGACGGCGGCGCGCGGCGCCGGCTGAAGATCGGCCAGAGGAACCTTCAGCTCCGACCCGGATGAGAGAATGACGGCCCGCTCGATGACGTTTTCGAGCTCGCGGATGTTGCCGGGCCAGAAGGATCGCTGGAGCGCTTCCATGGTCCGGTCGGGAATGGTCGTGATCTGGCGCTTCAATGGCCGGGCAAACCTCTCGACGAAGTGATGCACGAGCGCCGGAATGTCCTCGGGGCGGTCGCGCAACGGCGGTACCTGCACCGGAAACACGTTCAGCCGATAGTAAAGATCGCTCCGGAACAGTCCATCGACGATCATCTGCTCGAGATCGCGGTTCGTGGCGGCGATGAGGCGGACGTCAACCCGCCGCGTGCGCGTGCTGCCAAGCCGCTCGAATTCCCGCTCTTGCAACGCCCGCAGGAGTTTTGGCTGCACTTCCGGCGGAATATCGCCAACCTCGTCGAGAAACAAGGTACCGCGATTGGCCAATTCCAGCCGGCCGATCTTGGTGGTCGTCGCCCCTGTGAACGCACCCTTTTCATAGCCGAATAACTCACTCTCGATAAGCGCGACCGGTAATGCCGCCACGCTCAGGCGGACGAATGTGCGCTCGCGACGCGGGCTGAGGTTGTGGATCGCACGCGCAAGCATTTCCTTGCCTGTGCCGGTCTCGCCCCGAATCAGCACAGTGGCGTCGGTTGGGGCGACGGTCTCAACAGACTGCAGGACGCGCTTAAGGGCCGGACCGTCACCGATGATGTCGCTGAAGTCGTGCTCGAGACGGATCTCGGTTTCGAGATACTGTTTCTCCCCGGCCAGCTGATCCTTGATGCCGGTCACTTCCTGGTACGCCAGCGCATTTTCCACCGCGATCGCGACCTGCGAAGAGATCTGCTTCAGCAGCTCGACTTCGTGCGGCGGGAACGCCTCTGGATCGGTGCTCGCGACGTTCAAGGTGCCCAGGCTGCCGCGCCGCGTGACGAGCGGCACGCAGCAAAGCGACTGCAACGGAGCAGCCGGAAACGCCGGTGCGTCTTGAGCAAACTGATCGAGATCCGCCCTGCGGAAGACCCTGGCCACGCCCGCCGCGAACGTGACCCCTGCGGGCGATCCCTCAAGGGACAGCAAGGTGTGGGGTTCGACAACTCCGGGCACATCAGTGTAGGTGAGCGCTTGAAGCCGTAACTGCCCCGATTCCCGATCAACGAGCGCGACGCTGGCGGAGTCGTGTTTCACGACCCGCTGCAACGACTCGGAGAGCGTCTGAAGCAGTTCTGGATAATCAAGCCGCGAGACGAGCAGGTTGTTCATGTCCAGCAGAAGCCGCAGTCGGTCGCGCTCTTCACGGAGCTCTTCCTGCAACCTCTGCGCATCGTCGAAGTTGATGGCATTGTCCACGGCCACGGCGACGTTCGCCGCAACTTGCTCCATAAACGCGACGGCATCGGCTGCGTATTGGTCGGCGTCCCGGCTGCCGAAGCTCAACACGCCGACACGCCGATGAGCCGTCGTCAGAGGTAACCACGAGGTCACGCGTGCGCCATGGGACCGTATGAAATCGAGCTCGGTGCCCAGAAGGGACTCGTCCAGCAGAGGAACAACCGACGTGCGCTGCGTCTCCCATGCCGCTCGCGCCGGCCCCCAGTCGCTGAGCGGCATCGGAACAAACGGCACGAATGGGGTGTCCGCGGGCTCCAGCACGACGAGGCGCATCTCGTCAGTGGCCGCGTGATGCAAGATCAGCATCAGATAATCGAAGGGAACGACAACGTGGAGCTGGTCGGAAATGGTGCGGAGCAGCTCGGCAACGCTCTTGTGGCGCGCGATCGCTCTTGACACCTTGAGAAGCGCGTCATAGCGCGAGACGGCATTGAGCTCGGGAGGGTTGGACAGGTCTGCAGGCATGGGGAGCCCGGCGAAGACTACCATCGACTGACCGAGAACGAGAATGCCGCGCCACTCAGTGACGTCGTCATTTGCCGATATTTCGGCGTTTCGGCGCAAGGCAGCGCACCACGGCGGCCATTCCTCACCCCTAAGAGCTCTGTTATCAGCTGTTTAGCTGATGCACTCCCGGATCAGTTCCTTGGCGCGGCCCTTGCTGTTTGTAAGCACACAATGATGTCCGAAATAATCACGTTCATCCCTGAGGGCCAACCCTGGGCGAGCGCCACGCTGCGCCAGCTCAGGGATGACATTGCTTGTGCCGTCAAATTCGACACCAACGTCATGATCACAGGAGGGAGCGGCGTCGGCAAAACGTTTGTCGCCTCTTTGATTCATCAACAGAGTCGTCGGGGCTTTGCCCCGCTTACCATCCTCGAGTGCGCTGACATTGGGGAGTCGCCGAATGACTCGTTCAAGGAAGCCCTGTTGAAGACGGCGAACAACGGCACACTCCTCATTAAAGAAATCCAGAAGCTTCCGGAACCGACGCAACTGGAATTGCTGCGATTCATCGAGAGCGAGCTGCCCAAACGCGACCGTGTGCGACTCATGATCACGTGCAGCACCGACCTGTTCGAGCGCGTGCAGTCCAACGACTTTCTCGACGAACTTTTCTATCATCTTAACGTTGTGCATCTCGTCATTCCAGCGCTGCGAGACCGCCCCGAGGACATTGAGATCCTGTTCCGTCACTATTTGTCCTCGCACACTCGTGTCGAACCGGCTCTCACGACCGCCGCCTGGGAGCGGCTCGTCGCGTACCCTTGGCCGGGCAATGTGCGGGAGCTGAAGACCGTTGCCGAGAAACTGGCTGAGCGAGACCTGCCGCGACCGGTCGATCTGGAGGACCTTCCACCAGAAATCAGTCAGTGGGGCGCTAATCCCCGAAGCATCCATTGATTGATTGTTGTTCATCACTCCACGTCAAGACTTTCGACGTGAGCGTCGGCAGCTCTCTGGCTGCTAGGGAGGGATTCGGCGTCTAAGTGGCGACGAGCGAAGCAGCATTACTTCGATAGATCGAGGTAGATCATGTTCAGGCGGTAGTACAACGTGGCGTCAAATCCGCCGGTCTCGACGCGCATGAGGAGAGGCGCCGAAGCAATGCTGATTACTTGCGTGCGGCCCTTCGCCAAGTCCAACCATTCGAGCAGACTTCGCTGTCCTTCGGGTGTCAATGTGTCGACGTCCGGTACGACAACCTTTTCGATATGCGACGACGTCGGCGGCAGCTGCAGTCGTCCCCGCTGGGGCCGGATCGTGACCCGTTCGCTCAAGTCGCCCACGAGAACACTCACAACATCCGCGAGCAGATGCTCTGCGCCCACGAGGAGCACGTTCGCCCTCGTGACCCGCGCGAACTCCAGATCGGTGTGTGGCCAGACGGCCAAATCGGCACGCTCCAGCATCGATGCGTATCGCATGGTAGATGGGTCGCCCTTAAACGGGGGTCTGGATGGGTGCCCCAATGAATCGCCTCCCATCGTCGAGTGGAAGGGAATGTACGCTCGCCGAAAGGGGATTACTATCGGGAGGATGCCGACGCAGACCTAGGGGAATTCCCTAGTCGGCGCGCCAAAAGCTCACGCCTTGTCGAGCCAACCCTGCAGGACCGCGTACTTCACGATGTCTATGCGGCCGTTCAGGTCGAGCTTTCGCATGGCGTTCGCCTTGTGAGCCTCGATGGTCTTCACGCTGAGAACCAACTGCACAGCGATCTCCTTATTTCCGTATCCCGAGGCGATCAGACGCAGCACCTCCGCCTCGCGATCCGTGAGGTTCGACGCAAGCCTCTTCGCGCGTCTCCCTTCCCCACTGCGGAAAACCGCGGTCACTCGAGACGTCAGCGTCGAATCCACGTACTGGCCTCCGCCGGCCACGCTGCGGATCGCCTGCAGCAGCTCCGTGGCGGCGCTGCGCTTGAGCACGTACCCCGAGACGCCGGCTCGAAGCAGTTCCTGCAGGTAGGCATCGTCGGCATGCCGCGTCAGCGTAACGATCGCCGCATCGGGTTGGGCCTGCTTGAGCGCGCGGGTTGCCACAAGCCCATTCATACCGGGCATCGAGATGTCCATCACCACGACGTCCGGCTTCAGCTCAAGTGCCTGTCGCACCGCGGCGCCGCCATCGTCCGCCTCGGCGACCACGACCATGTCGGGTTGGCCGTCGATCAACAGCCTCAGCCCGTGCCGCACGGTCGCGTGGTCGTCTGCGAGGAGGATGCGGATCGACCTGGTGCTGTGAGACTTGTCAGACACGCTCCTTCACCTCGCTCACCCCTGCCGATGCCATCCGCACGAGAATCGTCGTGCCTTCACCAGGCGTCGATTCGATCTGAAGGCTGGCACCGACCAGAGCCGCACGCTCCTGCATGCCGACGAGCCCGAACCCATGCCCGGCGGCGCCACTGTGTGCCTGCTCGAAACCCACGCCATCATCCTCGAGGATCAGCAGGACGCAATCGGATCGCCGCTCGAGGATCACTTCCACGTGCCGGGCTCGGGAGTGCTTGGCGACGTTGTTGAGCGCCTCCTGCGCGATACGGTACAGGGCCGTTTCCACTTCCGGCGCGAGGCGAGCGTCCAGCAGCCCCGAGGTGTGCAAGTCGGCAGCGATGTTCGTACGCCGGGACCACTCCTGTATGTAGTTGGTCAGCGCGGCTCGCAAGCCGAGATCGTCCAGCGCTGTCGGCCGGAGCTGCCACACGAGCTGATCGACGTCGTGGTCGAGACGCTGGGCGATTGCTTCGAGCGCCTCTGTGTGGCCGACGAGATCGGCACTGTGGAAGCACGCCTCCTTCAGCAGCGCGATTCGGAGGCTCAACGCTGTCAACTGTTCGCCGAACTGGTCGTGCATATCGCGAGCGATTCGCCGGCGCTCGTCTTCCTGCACGAACACCAAGTGCGCCAGCAGCTCGTTCCGAGCACGCTCCGCGTCTCTTTCCCTGCGCTCGGTGAGATCGAAGTGGGTGCCGACGATGCGTATGACGGGGCCGCCCGGGTCACGACGAACGGGGAACCCGCGCGACAGCACCTGGACGTAATGCCCGGCTTTGTGTCGGAGACGGAACTCCGCCTCGTACCTCGGCTGACCGCGCGCGACGCTCTCGTGGGCCTGGTCGGCCCCTGCCCTGTCGTCAGGATGCACGAGGCGCTCCCACGCGCTGATGTGCGGTTCGATCTCATCGTCTTCGTAGCCCAGCATCTGCTTCCATCGAGATGAGTAGACAACGGCGTCGGTCTCGAGGTTCCAGTCCCAGATGCCCTCCTGCGCTCCGGCAAACGCGAGCGCGAGGCGTTCCTCGCTTTCGCGCAACGCCAGCTCGGTCCGCTTTCTTTCGGTGATGTCGAGATGCGTCCCAACGATTCGCACCACTGATCCGTCTGCCTCTCGGCGGATCGGCAGCCCGCGTGTGAGGACAGTGATGTAGTGACCATCCCTGTGACTCAGTCGAAATTCCCCCTCGTACGCCCGCTCGCCCCGCTCGACAGCCTTATTCAGCGTGGCTGCCCGAGGCCGGTCATCGGGATGGAGCAGCCTCTCCCACTCATTGACGGTCGGCGCGATCTCGTCGTCCGCGTAGCCAAGCATCTGCTTCCACCGCGGCGAGTAGACAACGCCGCCCGTCTCGAGATTCCAGTCCCAGACACCTTCCTGGGCACCGGCGAACGCGAGCCTGAGTCGCTCCTCTCTTTCGCGCAGCAGCGCCTCCCGCTGCTTGCGCCCGGTAATGTCGCGCACGATCAGCTGAATCGCCCGGCTCTCCCCATCGCCGAGCAGAGCAGCGTCGACTTCAACGTCCGTCACGTCTCCGTCCAACCGCACGATCTTCTCATCCTGCTCGTTGTCAGAAGGCGAACGCTCCCCGTGCAGCAGTTGCTCGAGGCGGTCATGGATGGCGCTGTGACTGTCAATGTGAAAGAGATCCAACGGCGATTTTCCAAGAATCTGCCCGGAATGTGACGCGCCACACAGACGAACGGCGGCCGGATTCAGGAACTCGACGCAGCCATCCCGCACGATCAGAATGCCGTCGGGCGACGACTCCACAAGACGGCGGTACGGGTCGTTGGCAGCATCGTCCACCAGGCTACGCCTTCAGGAACGCGAGCAGATCCGCGTTGAGCTGATCTTTGTGCGTGTCCGCGAGGCCGTGCGGCGCGCCCGGATAGATTTTTAGTATGGACCCCTTGACCATCTTGGACGAGAGGAGGGCCGAGGCGCCAATCGGGACGATTTGGTCGTCGTCGCCGTGGATGATGAGCGTCGGCACGTCGAACTTCTTGAGATCTTCTGTGAAGTCCGTTTCGGAGAACGCCCTGATGCAGTCGAAGGTGTTCTTGTGACCAGCCTGCATCCCCTGGAGCCAGAACGCGCCGATCATGCCCTGCGAGACCTTCGCGCCGGGCCTATTCGCCCCGAAGAACGGGCCGCTGGCGAGATCCTTGTAGAACTGCGACCGATCGGCGATGGAGCCGCCGCGGATCCCGTCGAACACTTCAATCGGCAAGCCGCCGGGATTGGCCGCCGTTTTCAGCATCAGCGGCGGGACGGCGGAGATCAGCGCGGCCCTGGCCACCCGCTTCGTACCGTGGCGGCCGATGTAGCGGGCCACTTCGCCTCCGCCCATGGAGAAGCCGACCAAGACGACGCTCTTCAGGTCGAGCGTCTCGATGAGCGCCAGGAGGTCGTCGGCAAAGGTGTCCATCTCGTTGCCATTCCAGGGCTGGCTCGACCGGCCATGACCGCGACGATCATGGGCGATGCAGCGGTAGCCGTTGGAGGCCAGGAACATCATCTGCGCCTCCCAGCTATCCGCATTGAGGGGCCAACCGTGGCTGAACACCACGGGCTGTCCTGTGCCCCAGTCCTTGTAATAGATCTGCGTACCGTCCTTCGTCGTGATTGTGCTCATCGTTTGACTGCTCTCTTATCGGCGGGAGTCATTGCGGATTCATTCTGCAGTGTATCGCCGGCGCGGTCTGTGTTCAATTCCACTAAAAGTACGACTACACTGTACGCACTTCGCGGACACCCGCGCGCCTGATAATGACAATAAAAAAGGAAGCATGGCAACCACTACAACGCCACAGAGTCGTGAATCGCACAAGAAGCTGAAGCCGAAGCCGAAGACCGAGAGCAAGTCGTGGCAGACGCGGAACATGGCACGCAAGGAGAAGCAGACGGCGCATGCGGCGACGCTGGCGGCGAAAACCGAGTCCTGACATATCCCGCTGGGCTGTGCGGGTGCAAGCCTAACCGGCTCCAGCCGCCTTCCTTGGGGGGATCCAGGTGCGCACGCTAACCACGGCCATCCAGAACGCCACGATGAGCAGCCCGGTGGTCTCGCGCGCCTCTTCGATCGGCACAGACCTCATTTCCCATGCGTCGAACATGTGTGCGAAAGCGCCGAGCCCTGCAGCGCCGGCCGCTACCACCAGGGCCCAGGCCAGCGCGACAGTGCCGACCGTAATCGACGTCCACAAAGCGGCGGTCCCGCGCCAAGCGGCGACGATGGAAACTGCACATGCGGCGGAATAAATCCCGATCCAGCGCGCAGGATCGGGATCGTTATATTGCAGAGCCGCCGCAAACGCGAATAGTACAGCCATCAGGGCGTTGAGTATTCGAAACAGCATTTCAGTTCCCATCAGTCCAGTCTCTGAGCAGTCTGACCGCGAGACTCTCAGCCTCCGAACGCTAGAAAGAAAGCATCACACCCGCCCGTATCGCTCGCGGCGCGCCTTGATAAGCGTAGGGGACAACGCGACCACGGAAATCCGATAGCGTGAAACCGTACTCCTCGTACACGTCATTAGTCACGTTCAACACATCCAGGAAGACCGCCTGCCGCCCGACCGGGCGTCGTAACCGGACATCCAGCGTTGACGGTCCATTCACCGTATAACTATTCGCATCGTCCAGAAATGCACCCCATGTGTGTTTGTAGCGGCCGTACGCGCTGACCGCCCACGGCAGGGTGACTGATGCAGCCGCGGTGAGGAGATGGCGCGGCACGTTCTTGAGTTGCTGACCGCCGTCCAGATTCAGCACATGCGAGAGGGCGTATGAGAGTGACGGCCGTACGGACTTCCACCATCGACCTTCAGCTTCGAGCTCGACCCCCACATGCCGACTGCGACCGACATTACCGTACGAGAATGTCCGCACGTCGAAATCGATCTCGTCGTCTACCGCCATGCGATAGGCCAGTGCGCTCCAACGCAAGAGACCGCCACCAGAGAGACCGACTTCCGCGTTGGTCGCTCGCTGAGGCACGAGTCGGCGATTGGAGATCGTGAACGTACCGCCCCTGAAATCGGGATACGGACGCGGATCGAAGAGTTGGTCCAGCGTGGGCACCTTGAACGCTCTCGACACTTGCGTATAGAGCACAACCGACCCCGCCTGGGTCAGTTTGACGACGGCACCGACACGCGGAGACCAGGCCTGCCGGGTTGTAGAGCTGGTCGATGGGACGTCGCCAAAACCGCCGTCGTCCACATCATCCCAACGAATCGCCCCGGAGATGCGTACGCGCGGCGCCGGATCCCAAGCGGACGACAGGAACAGGCCCGCACGAGTGCGATGACCGGCTGCTTCGCTGTCGAGTGCGCCGACGGCGCCACTAGGGCTCACGCTGCGATAGCTCGTGTCGAGGCGCTCGCGCGATAGGTCGACGCCGAACCGTACAACAGACGAGTGCTTCGCGGAAACTTCATGCTCGCCTTCGAAGCTGCCACCAACGGCTCCACTCGAGAGTGCGCGCGCGCGACGATCTCCCAGACCAGGTGCCAGCAGAATCGCGCGGATGAGATCCTCGTCGCGCATACGGGCGTAGAAACGTGCGTGAGGTCGCCAACTCGGCGTGTTATGACGCAGCGTGAGCGCGGTCGAGAAACTCCGACGGTTCAGTGTGTCGAACTGGAACAACGGGTCCGATCCCAAGGGGTCCATCGCCAATTGGTCGCGCGTCAGAACGCCCGGGTCCTCGGTGTCACGGTTGTCCGCCGTCGCAAGCCAGCGCCAAGAGAATTCTCGGAGCCTGCCATCGGCACTGCCGGTGCCCACGACCTGCTGCCCGTTCGAGTGATCGAGTCCTCCATCGGTCCGGCGGGCTGCTCCCGAAACATCAAAGCCAAATGCCTTCAAACGATGACCGTAGGAACCGTCTCCCGAAAACGTATTGAAAGATCCGCCCATTGCGGTCATTTTTCCGCCGCTCGATGCCTGGTCGGTCAGAATCTGAATAACTCCGCCAACGGCCGAATCGCCATACAGCGACGCACCGGGTCCCCTGAACGCCTCGATGCGCCGAATCGACGACAAGGGGAGAACGGACCAATCGATGAGCCCCGACTCGACGTCCGCGACCGGGACGCCATCGACGAGCAAGAGGATGTACTCGGCCTCACCGCCCCCAAAGAATCCGCGTGCCGTTACTACGGGTCGACCCATATGAGCCTGTGGTCGCGCGATGCTAAAGCCCGGCAGGAAGGACACCACTTCCGACGGATGAACGATAGGCAATTCAGCCAGCGATGCGCTCTCGATCGCGATGCTCGAGGCGGGCACAAGATTGCGCGGGGTCTCCCCACGTTCGGGAGTCACCATGATCTCCGTGTCGAACCGCACCGCATCTGGCGCAGGGACCTGATGATCCTGCGCGCGCAGCGAGATCGTGATGGATGTGGTGACCAACACGGCGACGAAGGCGTTCAGCCGAGGTGAATGCCTCAACTCGACTCGCGGATCCTCGACCATAGCGCTACAGCCCTCCCGTGAGAAAAACGTCACTCGGGCCATTTTGGCGCGAGAATGAACAAAACCCCAAGGATTCTTGCGGAAACAAGAAGTGGCGGGGAGGCAGGGCGTCTCTGCCGTCGCTGTGGGGAAACCCCAATAAAGCCAACGAATTGCGACGCAAGCCCTCGAATCGAAGCGATTCAGCGCTTTCGGTGTTCGGGAGCGCGTACAATTCTTTGATTGAATAACATGTCTACTCCAAAACGGTCGTCCTGCCACACACGTCGCCACCGATTTGTCGTGCTGAGTACCTTTGTGGCGGCGTCCTTGGCTGCGGCATGCCGAGGGACTCCAGCTCCGGCCTCTCCGCCGACGGTCTCAGACAACGCGTGGGCGGTCGTCGACGGGCGCCAAATCACACGCGATGACGTCGACAAAGCATACCGACGGATAGGAGACGCATCTCAGCCGGTGTCGGACGAGGAGTCCCTCACGGCCAAGCTGAGCGTGCTCAACGACCTTATTCTCGAGGACATTCTGATCGTGAAGGCGCGCGAGCTGAAAGTCGAGGTCGCCGACAAGGAGCTGGACAACGCGTACGCGGAGGCCAAGAAGAACATCTCCGACGAAGCCTATCAGCAGGAGCTGACCAAACGTGGCGCGACGGCGGCGGACATGCGGGAAGGACTTCGGCGCCAGCTGCTCACACAAAAGGTGATCGAGCAGGAGGTCGGGTCGAAGATCGCCGTCACGGCTCAGGAGGTCAGTGACTTCTTTCTCGCGAATCGCTCACAGTTCAACCTCGCCGAAGAGTCGTACCACATCGCGCAGATCGCGGTCACGCCGGCGCGCGAAGCGCAGCTGGCAAACCGTACCGGAGACGATGCCGCCACGCCGCAGGCGGCCGCAGCCAAGGTTGCCATGCTGATGGAGCGTCTCAAGGCCGGCGCGAACTTCGCAGAGCTGGCAAGGGACTACTCCGAGGATCCGGAGTCGGCGCCGCGTGGCGGTGACCTGGGCCTGGTGCCCATGTCGAAGCTGAAGCAGGCGCCACAACAGTTGCGCGACGTCGTGCTGAAGAAAACGCCGGGCACGGTGAGCGTAGCGAGCGCCGGGGGTGCCCATACCCTGGTGCTGGTGGTCGCACACGAGCCGGCGGGGCAACGCGACTTGTCCACCCCGGGGGTGAATGACCGCATTACCGAAGCGCTCCGGGCGCGCAAGGAACAATTGCTGCGTGCGGCCTATCTGACGGCTGTACGTGAGGACGCTCAGGTCGTCAACTATCTGGCGCGACGGCTGGTCGAGTCGCAAGGCAAATTGCCGAACGCCCAGGCCGCGGCGCCGAAGGGGAAATAGGCGGCGGCGTGGAGAAACGGATGCACTGTCAGAGACTCGCGTGCGCGATAGGGATAGCCTGTCTCCTGTCCGCTGGCGGCCTTGTCCGAGCGCAATCCGCGCCGCCGGACAAGACGTCAAGTGCGGACAAGCTCCCGCCCGTGATTCCAATCTTCCCGCTCGAAGTGACGATGCTCTTCCCGGGCGTCTCTCGGTCGTTGCACATCTTCGAACCGCGCTATCGCGCGATGGTGGCTGAGGCACTGAAGGGTGACCGCATTGTCGGGATGACGACGCTCAAGCCGGGCTACGAAGCAAGCTATGAAGGACGGCCGCCTATTTATGACATCGGCTGCGCCGGAGTGATTACGGACGTCGAAGAGCTGCCGGGGGGACGATTCAACATCGTGCTGCGCGGGGTCGTGAAGTTTCGTGTCACCGGCGAAGATGAGAGTCGATCCTACCGCCTGGCGCGCGTGGATGCCATGCCCGAGGTGCTTGATGACGCGGAGAAGGTGGCCCTCCGCAAGCACCGGCAGCGCCTGGAGGAGCTCATCACAAGAGGATCGGACTCGAAGGTCCCGCCGGACACCGCGGACGAAGAGCTCGTCAACATGGTCGCGCAGTACATTCAGCTCGGGCTCGCCGAGCGGCAGGCTCTGCTCGAGTTGAAGAGTGTGCTCCTGCGTGTCCAGGCGCTGATCGATCTGATCGAGTCGAAGATGGCGCCACCTCGCCTCGTCGCGTTTGCCGCGTTCGGTGCAACATCAAGACCTTCCTGGTCAAGATCGATGGAGGGGCCATCCAGGTGGACATTGACTAAGTCGTGGCTGGACTCAACGCCCCCCGAGGGCACCGCGCAGCTTGTCGGCGATTGATCCCAGCGCGGCGCTGGGCGCGGCGTCCGGCCTCGCGGCGTACTCGCGCAGTTCCGCCTGCTCCCGCTGCTCCGCGACGGCCTTCTTGCTGAGGCGAATGCGGCGGCTCGCCGGATCGACCTCCAGCACAACGACCTCCACATCGCTCCCGATGGGGAACGCCTTCAGCATGTCCATGTCGCGATCCACGCCCGTTTCGGCGAACGGCATCAGGCCGGTGCGCCCCGGCGACAGAAACACGAGCACGCCGAACTTCTCGTGACGCTCAACCTTGCCGGCCACAATCGCACCGGGTACGATCGTGTCCTGCGGCGGCGTGGCTCCCGCGGCCCGCGAGGATCCTTCGTCGACGAGCGCGATGCCGATGCGCTTCTGCGCAGTGTCGATGCTCAGGATCTCGAACGCCCCTGTCAAGCCCACGGCCACCGACTGAGCCCACCCTCCGGTGCGACCCGTCGGAGCAAACGTCGAGGCGTGCGCCAACCCTTCGATGCCAGGCTCCAGCTCCACGAACGCGCCGAATTCCGCCACACGCGTGACGCGGCCTGTGCGCACCTGGCCCACCTCGTATTTGGCGGCCACGGTCGTCCACGGATCGGCCAGGAGCTGCTTCAGCCCGAGCGAGATTTTCTGCGTGGCGTCGTCCACACGCAGCACCTTCACGGTGATCTGGTCACCGGGCGCGACGATCTCATTGGGGTTGGTGACGCGCGACCAGCCCATTTCGGACACATGGAGCAGGCCCTGGATGCCGCCGCCCAAGTCCACGAAGGCGCCGAACTCCAGCACCGATGCGACCCGGCCGGTGAGCACCGCGCCGGGCACGATCGACTTGCGCACGTCGGCGGCGCTGGCGCGCTGCTGCTCCTCGAGGTGCTTGCGCCTGGAGACGACCACGTCTTTCCCGCCATCCTTGTACTCGATGATACGGAACGCGTAGACCTGCCCCTCGTGCACCGCCGGGTCCGAGGTGCGGACGATGTCGATCTGCGAGAGCGGGCAGAACGCGCGCTCGCGAGCGATGCGCACGTCGTAGCCGCCCTTCACGGCTTTCTGCACTTTGCCTTCGACGGCGAGCCCGGCCCGGAACGCGTCCTCGAGCTCCCGCTGCGTGGCGGCGTTGCGCACGCCCTTGCGCGAGAGCACGATGCCGCCGCTCGTGGAGACGACCATCGCCTGGATGCGCTCGCCGATCGACACCTCGACGTCGCCGTCGGCGTCCTTGAGCTCCGCGAGGTCGATCTCGGCCTCGCCTTTGCCGCCAACGTTCACGAACGCCACCTTCGGGCCGAACGCAACAATAGTGCCCTCGATGGTCTGGCCCCGATGGAACTGTCGCGCCTTGACGGACGCCTCGAACATTGCGCCGAAATCTTCTTCCTGGTCGCTCACTGATTACTCCTGTTAGTCCTCGCGACTGGGATTATATGAGCGCGCCGGTGCCCATGAAAACGTCGTAGAATCGACGCCCTCCGTTATCATGGCTAAAAAGAAGGCTAAAGGGACCACGCTGAACGGCGGCCCATACAACCGGGAGGACGCCCGCGGCAAACCCGAGGTCATCCTCGAGTTCCTGTTCGACAGGGGCATGCTGTCGGTATCGGTCAGGAATATCGGCACGCGTGCTGCGATGAAAGTGGCGGTGTCATTCGATCGGCGCTTCACGGGCCTTGGCGGCTCCAAAGACGTGTCTTCTCTCCCACTCTTCAAAAACGTCGAGTTCCTCGGCCCTGCCAGGGAGATTGTCACGTTGCTCGATACGAGCGCATCGTATTTCAGGAGAAAGCAGCCGACGAGAATCGCGGCGCGGATCTCGTATCTCGACGCCGACGATCGCAAGTACGAAACGACGATCGCTCACGATCTTGAAATCTACCGGGAGTTGAGTTGGGTATCGTCCACAACGAATGAGGTGCAATGAACGTGGCACATTCCGCGCGCAACGACCCGTTCAAGAACTTCAACTTTCTCGTCGAGATCGACGGCATCGCGCAGGCCGGGTTCTCCGAATGCACCGGCCTTCGACTGGAAGTCGCCGTGATCGAATACCGCGAAGGCGGGGAGATGTCCTCAGTCAGGAAGCTGCCGGGGCGCTCAACAGTGGGTGACATCACGCTCGAGTCACAGCCAGTGCACATTGTGTCGCTGTCGCCGACGGCAACCT
>JANNJO010000021.1:0-9010 GCA_031395755.1 Acidobacteriota bacterium | reverse complement strand
ACCACCGCGCAGACGCCAAGCGGCTGGCGGATCATGATCTCGTCGATCCCGGCGGCGATATCTTCGGAGTTATAGCCTTGAATCAGTATGGGCGCGCCGCATGCCACCTCCACGTTCTCGATGGCGCGACGCATCTCGCCGCGCGATTCGGCGAGCGTCTTGCCGCATTCGAGTGTGATGGTGCGGGAGATGTCGTCGAAGTGCCGTTCGAGCAGATCCTTGAGCTTGAACAGGAACTGCACGCGCTCGGTGACGGGCGTCCGGCGCCAGGCGGGAAACGCCCGGCTCGCGCCATCGACCGCCCCTGCGACTTCCGCGGCCGTCGAAAGGGGTGTCGTGCCGAGGTGCTCGCCTGTAGCAGGATTGAGGACGGGCATCGAGTCCGCCGCCGACGATGCCACCCACTCGCCGCCTACGTAATTGCGCATCACCGTGCTTCCGCCGGTCATGGTAAACATTATCGATAATCGATTTTGATAATCGCCAGGAGTTTAAAAGGGCTCGCCCGCCCTGTCAACGGCAAGTTTCCTTACACGGGAGCTCAACTAGATGCGGACCGACGGCTTCTCGTTCCAGTGCACCATCGGCAACCCTGGAACAGGCGCCCGGAAAAAAGGAATGCGACTCCCTTTGAGGGAGCCGATATACACGGTATGAAGATCCGGCCCGCCGAAGGTCACGCTCGCCATCCACGGCGCAATGCCGCGGCCCGTGGCGAACAGCACCTCCTCGGTGACCGTATTGGCGAGGAAGGCCTGTTCGAGCGCGCCGACTCTGGCGGGATCGCCTTCGTCCAGGAGCACGCGCATGTCTCCCTCCGGCGTCAGCACGAACAGCTTGTCGGAGTAGACGAGGGTCCCCCACAGGTTGCCCGCGCGGTCGAACGCGATGCCATCGGGCCATGCGCCGGCGCCAAGCGAGCGCGGGCCGAAAATCTCCCGCTGTCGCACGTCGCCGCGATCGTCTATCCGCAAGCGGGTGATGCATCCGCCGGTCGTCTCGACGACGTAGAGAAATTCCTCCGTTGCGTCGAAGCGGATTTCGTTGGTGAAATGAAATCCGTCGGCGACGATTCTGAAGCGGCCGCCCTCGAAACGGGCGAGATATCCGTCGGAGAGATCGGTGCGCAAGGCGTGCATCCAGTTCTTCACGCGGGTCGACACGGTGATCCAGATACGATCGCGTGAATCCCGAAGCACGAAGTTGACCTTGCCGATGGGCGCGCCATCGATGTCGTCTGCAAGGACGCGTGAGGTCCCGTCCCGCGACATGATCTCCAGGCAGTCCGTGCCGAAATTCGATATCAGGAAGTCGCCGTTTCTGTCGAAGGCCAGTCCATTCGGCAGCGTGCCGTTGAGATACCGTGTCGCGTCGCTTCCCGCATGCTCAAATTGCGCGGAGCGGCGCTGGGTGATCACGTCCTGCGATCCATCCACCGCAATCCGCACGACCCCGCCCCTGGCATCCGCCGACCAGAGCGTCCCGTCCGGCTCGGCGAGAATGCATTCGGGGCGCTGCAGATCGCGTCCGACGTACCGAATGGCGTCCTTGTCGATCTCGAAATCACGGAGAGGGTTCGGCTTCACGAGGGCGGCTCCATTGATCGCCTATGGTGTGGTCAAAGCGGCCGATCTGTCAAAGCGATGCCCGTCCGCAGGCGCTCATTGGCGAAGCGAACGACATCCTCGACGGGCTGCTTCAGCTGCCCATCAATGGCAAGCATCGCGATCCCATGGACGTGCGCCCAGATGTACTGCGCAAGCTGGAGCGGTGGGTCAGGTTTCACGAGGCCATGCTGCTGCAACGATACGATGGCATCGACCAGCCCCTGAAACGCCGCCGCGCCTTCCTGCGCGAGCTCGGGATCGCGCGGGCCGGCGGCGTCGACGTAGCCGCCGAACATCACCCGATAGTGCGAGGGATGATGGACGGCGAACTGCACGTAGGCGGCGCCCATCGCGTCGAGCCCTTCCCGCCCGCCTCCGTGTGTCTGCCAGACTTCCAGCAATTCAAGGCGCAGCGTGCGAAACCCTTCTCGAGCCACGGCGGCCAGCAGGGCCGACTTGTCGGAAAAGTGACGATACAAAGCTGTTCGCGAGACGCCGAGCTTCTCGCCCACCGCCCGCAGCGTGAGTGTCTGGACCCCGCCGCGCTGGATCGTCCGGACGGCCTCCTGAAGCAGCGCCCGGGACAGATCCCCGTGGTGATAGCGATCCGCTCGTTTTCTGGCCATAAACCGATGGTACCGCCGTATGTTGACATTGTCAACATGAACGGGTATACAATGTTGACTATGGCAACATTAACCACCATGACCCTGCTGGAGCGGCTCTGGCGCACCGACCGCCGGCTGACCGCCGTCGGCCTGGCCATGTTCGCACTCCTCGCCGCGACCGGCGTCGCGCTGCTGTTAGACCCGCGCGAAATCGGCGGCGCGCCGGCCTGGATGAAGCCCGCGAAGTTCGCCGCCTCCATCGGCGTCTACACGCTGACGCTCGCGTGGGTCTTCAGCTACCTGCCCGCATGGGTCAGAACGCGGCGGGCCGCCGGCTGGATCACGGTCGCGACGCTCGTCATCGAAGTCATCATCATCGACGTGCAGGCCTGGCGCGGTGCGACCAGCCACTTCAACGTCGGCACCCTGTTTGACGGCGTGCTGTTCAGCATCATGGGGGTCGCGATCGTTGCGCAGACCTTCGCCGCCGTGGCGGTGGCGGCGGCGTTGTGGAGGCAGCAGTTTGCCGATCGCGCGACGGGCTGGGCGCTTCGGCTGGGGATGACGATCAGCATCATCGGCGCCATGTCGGGCGGTCTCATGACGACCCCCACTCGTGCCCAGCTGGAAGATGCGCGTGCCGGCCATCGCATGACGATTGCAGGCGCCCACACCGTTGGAGCTCCGGACGGCGGGCCGGGACTGCCAGGAACAGGATGGAGCCGCGAGCATGGGGACTTGCGCGTCGCGCATTTCCTCGGCTTGCACGCGCTGCAGATGCTCCCGCTTCTCTCCCTGGCCGTTGCTCGGCGAGGCTGGCAGGAAGCGCGACGCGTCCGGCTCACACTGGCGGCGTCGGCCAGCTACGTCGCGCTCTTCGGCCTGCTCATGTGGCAGGCGCTGCGCGGGCAGTCCGTCTTGAATCCCGATGCGGCCACACTGGCGGCACTCGCCATGTGGGTCGCGCTCACGGCCGCCGCAATGTGGATGGCGTCGTACCGATCGAACTCTGTGCGCTCACACGCCGTTGTGTATTGAGGTGAACGATGACGCCGAATCAGATTTTCTCCATCGCGAATTTCGCGGCGCTGTGCTGCTGGCTGCTCCTCGCCTTCCTGCCTGGCCGAAGATGGGTGTCGAGCGTCGTCGCGGGGGTCGCGGTTCCTGCGGTGCTGGCCGCGAGTTACACATTAATCATCGCGGCGAACTTCTTCGGCGCTGAAGGCGGGTTCTCCTCGCTGCCGGAAGTGGCGCTGCTCTTCACCAACCCATGGCTGCTACTGGCGGGATGGATTCACTATCTGGCATTCGATCTTCTGGTGGGAAGCTGGGAGGCACGGGACTCTCGAGAGCGCGGCATCTCGCACTGGCTCCTGCTGCCCTGCCTGATCCTGACGTTCCTCTTCGGCCCGGCGGGTTGGCTGGTGTATCTCGGCGTGCGATCGTTTAATTCCCATCCTCGATCGTGATCCGGTGTCCGAGCTTAATCTGTGCATCCAGCAGAGTACCGGCTGGAAGCTCCAGCACGCTGAAGGCGCCAGGCCTCGGCAGGCGCATTCGCCATGGCTTCAACGTGGACACGGCATCGACGACCACCCCATCCTTATCCATCGCAAGAACATCGATGGAGAACCTCATGAACCATGTGTGCACGCCATGGCATGGCGCGATCCACAGGGCCTCGCCAGGCTCGAGATGGTTGCGCCCCAGCAGGCCGATGGCGCGCTGAGCCCGGCTCGTCGCCATGCTCACGCGATTGGCAACGACCAGCCCCGTTTCCACGTCACGAGCGATGTAGTGCTGGCTCATTACTCGAACACCAGAGTGACTTCTGTCAACGAACCCTGCCGCACGTCAACCTCGACGCGCCGCTCCCCGAGCTGCGCATGGGTCGCTGTGATGGCGTGGGATCCGATCGCGACCGGGATCCCCTGGGCCGGTACTCCCGTGGCCGGCTGACCGTCGATGCGAATCTCTGCGCCGTCCGGGGCCGTCACGCGCACCGAGCCGGTCGGCAGCGACACGGTGTGCGCGGTCGTCTCGCCGGGCCGCACGTGGAGCGTTTCCGTCGCGCGGAAGTTGAATCGTTCGCTGATCAGCTCGACGATGTGCTTGCCGGGCGTCGTCATGAAGCGCCCGTCGTCGGTGAGATTGACCGGCTTACCATCGATCACGGCTTTGACGGGAATCGGCGAAAATATGGCCAGCCATCCCGAAAAGATTGCCTCTGACAGGAGCGTGGTCTGGTTGGCTTTGATCGTCACTTTCCTGGTAATCGACCCCGCGCCGCTTTTCAATACAAGCGTGTGGCTGCCGACCTCGAGACCCGGAATGGAGACCGGCGTCTTGCCGTAGCTGCGGCCGTCGATCACCGCTTCGGCGCCCGACGGCGTCGACTCGACCTGCAGACGGCCCACTCGTTTCACGACGACCTCGATGAATGGCTCGATTTCCACCGGCTCGACGGTGAGAGCCGGCGGCTTCTCGGCGGGCCGGACAAATCGCGCAACTGTGCTGATGGCGGCTCCCGTCGTCGTCACCAGCAGCAGACATGCGGCCACGGGAAGCGCCCACTTGGCGTGGTGGCGCAGATCGGGAATGAAGGGGACGCTCTCCTCGGCTTCTTCGTCCTCAGGCACAGCCTCCGCGACCGGCTCCGGCGCCGGCTGCCAGAGAGTCAGATAGTCGCGACTGGGTCGCTCGACGCTGGCTTCCCGGGGCTCTTCGATTCTGACGACCTCGCGGATGGGAAACTGCGCGATGACGGCTGTCGGTCGTGGCGCCGGGGTGGACGCGACCACGTGCGCCACTTCCGCCGCAACGGCCTCGGCGGCGGCGGCGCGCACGTGCCGCGCGGCCGCTTCGCGCATCTCCACCATCTGGGCCTTGATTTCGTCGAGCTCCGCGAGCTGGCGCTGCTCGGCCTTCGTGCGCATCTCCACGAGCTCGCCTTCAAGGTGCTTGATTTGATCGGCCGCTTTCTTTGTCTCCGACTCGTCAGCCTTCCGAACCTGCGCCGCGACGAACCGTAAGCGATCGAGCTCAGATTTCAGCTGCGCTTCGGCGGCGGCCCGCTCGCGGCCGGCCGCCGCCTCGGCAGCCCGCATCCGCTCGGCCTCTTCGCGCGCGGCCTCGAGTTGCACCGTCAGCTTCTGCTCCACCTCCGCCCGGACCCGCGCCAGCTCGGCGGCAAATGCCGCCTGCGCTTCTACCCTCAGGCGTTCGGCTTCCGCGCGCGCACGTTCGGATTCTTCGGCTTCGACCTTTGCCTTGTTCATGACGTCCGCGACGGTCACCTCCGTCTCTGAGCGCACCCGCGCCAGCTCGGCGTGCAACGTCTGTCGGGCTTCGTGCTCCGCGGCGGCACGTGCCTCGGCAATGGCCACTTCCCGCATCCCCTCGGCCTCGGCCTGCACGCGCGCAAGATCGATGGCGAGCGCCGCGCGGGCTTCGCGCTCGGCGGTCGCCCGGGCTTCCGCAATCGCCGCCTCGCGAATCTCTTCAGCGTCGAACTGCAATTGCGCGAGCTCCGTCGTACGTCGCTCCTCTGCTTCGACGCGCGCGCGATCCAGCGCTGCGGCGAAGTCAAACGTCTCTTCGTCGTTCTGGGCCGCCATCGGCGCTGGGAGGCCGACTTCCTCGATCTCGACCATCCGCACGTCGAGGCCGAGCTGCCGTACGAGCTTGTCGATCTCGTCTTCCTCGTCTTCCTCAATGGATTCTGCGGCCTCAGGCACTATCGCCATGAAGACGGGTTCCGACACAGGCGCTTCGATGAACGGTTCGAAAACCGCTGAGTCGGCGATCGCTTCGAAGACCAGCGTTTCAGCGACGGGCTCTTCAGGGGCGATCACAGTCCTGACCGGCTGCGGCGGGGCCGGCCGCTTGCGAATCTCGCTCGCACGCGCGAGCTGAGTGACGACTTCGTCACCAAACGCCGCCGGATCGCATCCGACCGACACGGCGGCTTTCGGTTTCTTGCCGAATCTGAACGCCGATTTCTTTCCCTTCTTCTCAACTTCAGCGGCGCGGAATTGTGGAATCGCGAGCGTCTGGAGGTGCGCGGCTCCCTCGAGCGCTCGCAGACTCGCCATCAGCGTGTCCTCGTCGCGGGGCGACAGGAGCGAGCTGAGCAGGATGAGATCCGGAACCTGGCGTTCAATCGCCGCGACGGCGCGGGCCGACGAATCGACGATCTCGAGCTCGGCGCCGATGCGGTGCGCGACGTCATGCAGGACCCGGGCCTGCGAAGGGTCCGGTTGAATGACGAGGATGAGACTCACGAGATGACTTTCTGCATCAGGACGAAGAAGATGCACGCCGCCACGAGGAACGTAAAGAGATAGGCATTGTCGCCGGCGTACCCCTGCACCAGCGAAAGCACCGAGAACGTGGCCTGGCTCACCGTGCTGCGAACCGCCTCGAACTCGCGATCGAAGACCATCTGCGCCGTCCGCTCGCGCAGGCGAGGATTGATCGACACCAGCATCGCAAACAGCGCCAGCAGGGCGCACGCCGTCACCACGAAATCACGGATCTTCCTCGGCACGCCCGGTCCTTCGCAATCGCCGTACCTGTATGCCCAACGTACATGGAAGCCCGCATTCATTGAGCTTTCCGCCCCGCCTGTGTCGTTCTTGATCATCGAAGCGCGCCCGGTCAACGACAATTCGCGCATGCGCGGTTACGAAAACCGCAGTGGCATTCTGCTGCACGAATCAACACAAACTCTGTCGATCCGCATACCAACTTTGTCGATTTGGCCGTGTGCGACTTCGACGCACGGGCCGCGCATTGCGACCCAGGTCATCGACCGCTAACTCACTCGCTGAAGAAAGACTTACGACCATAGCGCGCCGGAAATTTTCCTGGGTGGTACGGCGGTTGCGTTGAGACGCTGCGAACGCGTCGCCTTCGCGGCGCACATTCCAAGGAGAAAGACATGCTGCTTTACGTGACTCGGTTCTTCAGTGCATTCCGCCGCGAGGACGATGGACAGGATCTTCTCGAGTACGCGCTGCTCGTGGCGCTGATCGCGATCGTCGCGGTAACGGCCGTGACCGCGGCCGGCGTGAAGGTCGACGAGATCTTCAACCAGATCGTCAGCGACTTGCCGTAACGAACGCCGAAGACGTTCCGGGTGAGGGTCCGCCGATGGGCGGGCCCTCGCACATTCACCAGATGTTGTTTTTGGGAGGGCACATGATTTCGCTGCGACGGCTGAGCACACGCGAAGACGGTCAGGACCTGATGGAGTACGGGCTCCTGGCGGCATTGATTTCCATTTTTGCCCTCGCGGCCGTGAGGCTGCTCGCCGATCAGATTACGACGGTGTTCTGGGGGGGCATTGCCACAATTGGATTCTGACACCGTCGTGCTGATGACGCTGTGCGCCACCCTCGGCAGCGCAGCGCTCGTCGATTCCGCCCGGCGGAAGATTCCGAACGTCATCTCCCTCGGAACGGCCGCCACCGGCGTCGTGCTCGCGGCGACAGGCGTCAGCGGCATCTCACTGACGTCGGCGCTGCTGGGATTTTTTCTCGGGTTCATGCTGATGCTCCCAGGGCACGTGCTGGGAGCCACCGGGGCCGGAGACGTGAAATTGTTTGCCGCGGCCGGCGCGGTGGTGGGTGCGGGACAGATTGTTCCCGCGTTTCTTCTGACCGCCATCGCGGGAGGCCTCCTGGCCGTGGGGATTGCCTGGTGGCGCGGAAGGCTGCTGCGGACATTCCGACTGACCGCTCGACTGTTCGGACAATCCGCCGGCGCGAAGAGCGATATCGAAGCGACTGGCGAGCACAACAGATTTCCCTACGGACCGGCGATTGCCGTCGGATGTGTCCTGGCCGTGCTGACGTAACGAAATGAGGAACTTATGACTCGCGTGCGTATCTTCACCGTCTTTCTGATGGCCGTGCTTGCGGGTGGCGGCCTTGCGTATGGCACGTATGACTACCTGCAGAACGTGCCCGTCAAAACCGTCACCGTTCCCACGCGACGAGTCGTCGTGGCCAAAGCGGATCTCTCGCTTGGCCGGCAGCTGGGCCGGGACGATCTCACGACGCTCGACTGGCCCTCCGCCGCCGTGCCGGAAGGCGCGTTCGAGGATCCCGCTGCGATTGTCGATCGCGGCCTGATTGTGTCGGTCGTCAAGAACGAGCTGATCCTTCCCGCGAAGCTGGCGTCGAAAGAGGCGGGCGCGGGTCTGCCGCCCATCATCCCCCACGGCAAGCGGGCGCTGTCGGTGCGCGTGAACGAAGTGATCGGTGTCGCAGGGTACGTGCTCCCTGGCACGCACGTCGATGTCGTCGCCACCGCCAATCCGACCAGCCGCTCGGAAGACATCACCACGAAAGTCGTGTTGTCGAACGTAGAAGTACTCGCCGCCGGCACGCGCCTCGAACAGGACACGCCCGACGGCAAGCCGATGCAGGTCACGGTCGTCACGCTCCTTGTAACGCCGGAGGAATCCGAGCGGCTGACGCTCGCGAGCACCGAAGGAAAGATTCAGCTGGCGCTTCGCAACCCGCTCGACCTCGAATCGCCGGTCACCACGGGCGTGAGGCCCGGGATGCTGCTCGGAGTGGGACAGCCCAGGCAGGCCGTCGTGAGAAAGCCGGTGGCGGGTCAGCCGGCCCCGGTCCAGCCGCCTCCGTCGGTCGAAGTCATTAAAGGCGATAAACGCACTCAAGTTGTCGTTGGATAGGAGCACAGAACAATGAAACGTCCTCTTGCGATTCTCCTGCTTGTCATCATGATTCTGCCGCCGACCGCGAGGGCCGGCCAGGTGGCCGC
>JANNJO010000011.1:0-2282 GCA_031395755.1 Acidobacteriota bacterium | reverse complement strand
CCCACCGTGATCCGGCGCATGCCACTCCGACCCGTGGGGAACAGCGAGCCGTGCCAGGAAAACAACCTCTCGTTGGTAAGAGGCTGCTCGTAGTGGCGCGTGGCGTCGAGCATCATTTCGACGATGCCTTCGACATGGCGGTCCATTGGCGCGACCGCCCCGACGTCCATGCCCAGGTGGCGCGCAATCGAGGAGCGAACGTGATCCACGCTCAGTCTTTCCCCTTCGATCTCGCTGCTCTTCACCACGTCCTCGGTTAGGGTTTTGAGGACAGCCTCCTGCTGAAACGGGAACCCAAGCGCCTCCATGTGACCGCTGAGGCGGCCTTGCTGGTGTCGGACCGTGGTCAGCGGTGTGTCCACACGCTCGCGGTGCCAGCGGAATGCCGGCCAGTCCGGCCGCTCATGGATGTACTTTATTCTCCGCACCATTCGCGGAGATTATAGATGCTAATCGCCGCGCCTGTCAAGTGTTCACCGCTCCATGTGCGGTGAATAAAGGCGTCAATCACCGCAGGGCCATGTGGTGCCGCGAATGACGTATTGACGGCCAGCGGGTTCGGCACCTGACCTGGCGCCGTCGAATACGGCCAGCCGCTCTCGCCGAGGATGCGTCGGCGGTCGGCGCCGCCGCTCATTCCGTGCCGAAGCCGATCAGGTCACACCTTCGAAACTGCACGTTTACGCTCTGTGGATTCGGAGTCGCTTCCGAAATGGGCACTTGTCGTACCTCTGGTCCACAGTCAGCCTTGCGAGTTGTCAGGGGTCTCGCTGCCTCGGTTCCGTCCGTCGACGTCGCTGCGCGATCAGCCGCGGACCGTCACGGGGAGCGCGCTCCGCGCTCGTGCCAGGGAGAGAACATCCTGTCACGCCTCGTGACAATGGTCCGCCGCTTCGCCGCCGCACGTCACCTCGCGTCCTCACATGGCCCGTGCCGGTGGGGTTCCTCTGGATGCGAAGGAACCACCACATCACGGTTCCAATGGAGGACAGAATGGCTACGACCCACACGACCGCCTCGAATCTGACCGTCAAGATCGTCCCCAACGACAAGGGCAACCCGCCCGGAAAGCTCGGGGATGCCGAACTCCACTTCAGCGACGGCGTGCTCGCTGGTCTGAAGCTCATTGGCTTCGGAATCTGGGAGCGCCGCACTGGCGCCGGCCGCAACGTGACGTTCCCCGCGCGGCAGTACGCGATCAACGGCGAGCGGCGAAGCTTCGCCCTGCTCCGGCCGATCGTCGACACCACGGCGCAGAACGCCGTCCGCGACGCGATCCTCGAGGCGTTCGCTGAGTACGAGGAGACCGCGGCGTCCAACGCCTGACGACGGCCGCCGGCGACGGAGCGCTTCGGCGCTCCGTCGTCTTTTTTCATCGCTTCACAGAGTCGATTGCCTCTCCCGTGGCGTTCACACGGAAGCGAACCTCCCGGAACGCCCACGACTTTCCCATCCCACCAACCCATCGTCTGGCGCCTTTCGCTGTCGCGACGATGCTCGCGGCACCACGCACCATGAGGGTCGGCTTGTGTTATCGCGCCCGATGCCCCGGCCAAGAAACGAGCTGACCAGTTGCTTCCCCGTCGATCGTGCTCCGAATGTGTCGGTGATTCTCTTGTCGTCGGCGAGATGGCTCCGCCATCGGCACGCCGTCGTGCTCTGCACGATCACACCGCAGCGCTCACCGGCCGCTTCGCGTCGCGCCAGCACAGTTCGCTGGCACGCCCGGTGAGAGACGCCGCGGTGTTCGACGTGCCGAAAGCAGAGCCGTGTGTCCTCCAGACAGGTTGTCGGGTTCCTCGGGGCGCGAAGGAACCACGGACAACCCGCCCAAAGGAGGACAGCATGACCGCCGACGCACTCAAGAAGATCACGACCGACGCCCTCGACACGCTTGCGGCGCTTCTCGACGAAGGCCACAGCGACCAGCTCACCGCGCTGCTCAAGACGATGGGCCGCTTCCACAAGTACTCCTGGCATAACGTCGCGCTCATCACGAGTCAATGTCCGACGGCGACGCGCGTCGCTGGGTTTCAGACCTGGCGCACGATGGGTCGCTTCGTTCGCAAAGGCGAGAAGGGCATCGCGATCCTCGCGCCGATCGTCGGCCGACGTGACGCCGAGCCCGAAGGCGACAACGCGCGAACCGTCCGGGGCTTCCGCGCGGCGTACGTCTTTGACGTCGATCAGACCGACGGCGAGCCGCTGCCGGCGCCTTGCGAAGCGTCAGGTGATCCCGGCGCAAAGACGGCCTTGCTCAAGACAGCGATCCTCGAACAGGG
>JANNJO010000003.1:0-2447 GCA_031395755.1 Acidobacteriota bacterium | reverse complement strand
GCCGCCGCATAACCCAGAGTATTGTCGGCGGCATCATGGCGACGCTGCTCGCGGCGACCGCCGTCAGCCTCACATTCTGGCGCCAAGCCGTCACGCAGCGCACGGCCGCTATCGCGCGACAGCTCGCTGCGCAAGCGGAGCTCACGCGCAATCAGTCGCCGAATCTGATCGAGCGAAGCGTGTTGCTTGCCATCGAATCCCTGAAACACGTTCCTACGCTCGAGGCGGAGATGGTACTGCGTCCGCAGCTCGCTATGATGCTGCGACCGGCGCGCCGCATCTCGATGGGCGGGAAGAGCGGCGCCTACGTCTTCAGTCCGGATCGAAGGCTCGTCGCCGCGGCGACGGCGGAAGGGGTGACGATCCACGAGTTGCTGACGGGCAAAACGGTCGCCGTGCTCCATCCCTTGCCGCCCATGATGCAATTTCAGTTCAGCCCTGACGGGAAGCACTTCGCCACCGGCAGCGGCGCGACGGACCCGCGCCAGCCCCGCAACTACATGACGCAGGTGTGGCGTCTGCAAGACGGAAAAGAGATCGCCCGGCTGCCGTACACCGAATCCTTGGACATGCTCGTCTTCAACGCCGACGGCCGGTATCTCGCAACGATCGACGACAACTTCGCGCGGGTGTGGGAGGTGGGCACCGGACGCAAGCTGCGCGAGATCGAACACGACGCGATCATCCTCGACAGCGCCCTGAGCCCGGACGGCGGGCGCCTATTCACGCAGACGAACCGCAAGGTCAACCGAGTATGGGACGTGAGTAGCGGCAAAGTGATCGAGGAGGTGAAGCTCAGCGCTGGCCAGCAACACATCGCCTTCAGCCCGGATTGGCATCGCGTCGCGACGTCGAACGACGACAGTATTCGCATCAGCGACCTCGAAACCGGTGCCGAAGTGGTGCGCATTCTGGAGCCGAAAACGAGGACGCCAGCTTTCACCCCGGACGGCAAATGGTTGATAGCCGGCGGCGCGAACGATTCCGTGATTCTGTGGGACGCGGAGCAGGGCGATGAGCTGATGCGCTTGCGCAGTGTCAGAGGCATGAATCGGCTCGCCATCAGCCCGGATCGCCAGTATGTCGCAACGCTCAATACGGGCCAGCTCGTGCAAATCTGGTCCAACACCGATCGTGAAGTGAGCCGCATCGACGGTCTCGATGTCGACTCGATCGCGTTCGTCGCGGAGAGCGAATTCCTCGCCACGGGGGGTTTGGCGGGTTCGGTGCAGCTGTGGGAAACGACGCAAGGCCGCGAAGCGGCGCTATTGCCTCACGGCCGTTCCATTCAGTCCGTTGCCTACACGCGCGACGGAAAGCACCTCCTCACGAACAGTTCGGATCGTTCCGTTCGAGTGTGGGACATCGCCGCCTCGCGCGAAGTCGCGCGCATTCCCACCGAGTACGGCGCGAAGGGCGTTGCGCTCGATCCCGTCGACGGGAAGCACTTCGTCGTCTCCCTCGATCGCGCCACGCGTCTGTTCGAAACCCTTACGGGAAAAGAGATCGCGACGTTGAAGATGACCTACGGCACCAGCGAAAGCGTGTTCACGAGCGACGGCAAGTATCTTGCGACGGCCGGCTTCGACAACACCGCGCGGGTATGGGAAATGCCTGCCGCCCGTGAGATCGCACACCTCTCGCTCGGGGATGGCATCGCTTCGATCGCCTTCAGCCCAGACGGCAAGCTCCTCGCCACGAGCACAATCAATTCCGATACGGCCGTCGTGTGGGAAGCGGCGACGGGCCGCGAAGTCACTCGATTCAAAGAGAAAGGCGGATATGCCAGGGTAGCGTTCAGCCCAGACGGACGCTATCTCGCCGCGGACGCGTCGCGGATCGGCGGTGGTACCGTGCTCATCTGGAATCCGCTGACGGGGGCAGAAGTCCACCGTTTGAAGGAAGCCGGCGCGATCCTCGCATTCAGTCCCGACGGCAAGCTGCTGGCGACGACCGGAAATGGATTCAATGCGCGCATCTGGAATGTCGCCACAGGCGAGGGCATCACGCGGCTTCCCCATCGCGCGTCGCTCACCGCCGGCGTGTTCACTCCGGATGGCTCCCGCCTCCTGACGGCCAGCGTCGACGGTGCCGCGCGCGCCTGGGAACCGCTCACGGGCCGTGAAACTTCCCGCATGCAGCGCGACTCACCCATTCTCAGCGTCGCCGTCAGTCCCGACGCCAAATATCTCGCGACCGGAGACGACGAGGGCATGGTGCGAACGTGGTTTCTGCGCCCGGGCGATCTCATCGCCGAAGCCTGCAGTCGCCTCACGCGCAATCTCACGCGCGACGAATGGAGCCAGTTCATCGGCAGCGAGCCATACGTGCCAACCTGCCCAAACTTACAATAGCGCGGCGAGTCGAGCCGGTTCGGTCATGGGGACACTGCGGTGACGAACGCCCCATCTCTTCTTTTTCTCGATTTGATTTTTCGTGGGCCCACA